>JAPSKX010000088.1 GCA_031181325.1 Paenibacillus sp. | reverse complement strand
CATAAGCGACGTTCGGGTGTACCTCGAGCACCATCCGGCCCTCGAGCGGTTCCGCCTCGAAGATGTTCAGTATCGTCATCTTCGGAATCGACCGGATGAATTCGTCGTACGGGAGCTGTTCCACTTGAACGACGTTGATCTGCACGAACGTTCGCAGCTGCGCCGAGAAGTACGTCGTCAGGAAGCGGGCGAAGTTTTCGTGGATCCGCGTAAGGCTTCGGATATGGTCCTTCGAAAACCGGACGGCGCGCTTGAAGTCGTAGGAGCGGACTTTCTTTTGGGTCTCTTCTTTTTTTAGCTCTTCGGCGTCCATTTCGCCCGAGGACAACGCGGCTAGTAACGCGTCTATCTCGTTCTGCGAAAGTACGTCCACCATGGGGGTCACCCTCTTTTTTTGCGCAAAATCAAGTCGTCAAGCCGAAAAACTCGGGAGTGCTGTTTACTGCTCGGTAACGATAAACTTCGTGATGTACACATGTCTGACTTTTCCTTCGTGAAGCAGTTCGTTCGTCTTGTTGAGCAACGCGGCGCTGATCGCATCGATGCCGGAGCTGCCTTGCACGTCCGCAGGAGCCATGTCCGTGAGCGTCGTATTGATGACGTCCTTCATCTTGTAGCTGAGGAGCTCGAACTCGTGCTTCGCCTCCTTGCTGTCCATCTCGAACGTGAAGCTCGCGCTGACGAAGTAGGCGGGATCGGCTAAATTCGTAATGACGTCGTCGATGGCGAACGTCATCTCCGCCAGCTTCTCCGCGCTGACGTGCTCCGTCTCCACCTGACCGGCCTTCTCCTGCGCCGCTTCCCGCGGATCCGACGGGGACGATTCCTTGAAGCTGTTCCAGAGCACGAAGGCCGCTCCGACGATGAGCGTGACGGCCAGCAGGATCACGATGATCCATGGCAACATTTTTTTCACTTACGACCCCTCCGATTGCAGTAGCTCGACGGTAGAACGCACGATCCCGATGCCCGATAAGTAGGCCTGAACGAGCGCCACCAACTCCGTCGTTTTTTCCGTGACCACGATTTTCTTGCCGGTCGTCAGCGTAATGATCGTATCCGGAGTTTCTTCCACCGTCTCTATGAATAGAGCGTTCACGGTCACGCGCGTTCCGTTCAAGCGGGTCACGGTGATCATAAACCATTCCTCCTTCGCGCCCGACCGGTCGCCGGGAGGACGGCTTGCCGCTCCTCCCGGCTCGGTACGGATTACTTAGCCGCTATTAACGCTTCAGGTTGACGACTTCTTGCAGCACTTCGTCCGAAGTCGTAATGATGCGGGAATTCGCTTGGAAGCCGCGCTGCGCGACGATCATCTCGGAAAATTCGTTCGTCAGATCGACGTTCGACATCTCGAGTTGTCCCGAGACGATGGCGCCCGTTCCGAATTCCGCGGAAGCGGCCGTACCCAGCTCGAATTCTCCGTCCGGGTTCGCGTTCGCATTCAATCGATACAGATTGCCGCCGACCTTCTCGAGCGCAGCCGGGTTGACGACTTTCACGACGGCGATCGCTTGGCCGGTCGGTTCGCTCGTTCCGTCCGCGCCGATCGCGTTGATGGAGCCGTCTTGCCCGATAGAGAATGCTGTTACTTCTTCCGGATTGATGAAGATATTCCCTCCGCCGGTTTCATCCGACGCTTGGACGTACATGCCGTCGCTCGTTACCAAGAAGCCGAGCGCATCCAACGTGAAGTTGCCCGCACGCGTTAAGTAAGGGGTTTCTTGATCGTCGTTCGCGTTAACGGCGAAGAAGCCGTCGCCGTCGATGCGCAGGTCCGTCACGACGTTCGTCGTCATCGCGCTGCCCGGCGTATGAACCGTGTCGATCGAACCGAGCGTTACGCCGAGGCCGACCTGCTTCGCGTTTACGCCGCCGCGCACGCCTTCCTCCGGCGCCGTGATGCCGGAAATCGTCTGACTGAGAATGTCTTTGAACATGACGCGCCCCGATTTGAAGCCGACCGTATTGACGTTCGCGATGTTGTTGCCGATAACGTCGAGCTTCGTTTGGAAACCTCGCATTCCGGAAATTCCGGAATATAACGATCGTAACATGGATTGACCTCCGCTTAGTTGGGGTTGTCGTTACGCTTCATTCGGTCCGCGTAACGCGAGGGCCTCCGTTAGGGCCAGCCCTGTTTCATTACATACTTCGCTGCGCCTATTTCACCAAGATCGTACTATCGATTTGCGTGAATACGTGGTCGTTCATCGAAGCGCCGTCCATCGCGGTAACGACGGTGCGGTTTTTCACATTGACGATGAACGCCATGTCTTGAAACAGCACGAGCGAATCCTTCGCGCCCTTGGACGCCGCCTTGTCGATAGCGCCGCCGAGTCGGTGCAGCTGCTCGGGTTCGAGCCGGATGCCGCGTTGCGTAAGACGTTGCTCCGCATGATGGCTGAACTTGACGATGTGACCGTCGAGCACGTCTTGGAATGCCGGAGCGCTCGTCGGCGTCCCCGACTTCGGGGGAATCTGCTTCGGCGGAACGTAGCCTACGCGATGCGGGAACATCTGTCCGATCGTCTGCCGCCCGCTCATGGCGCTGCCTCCTCGGTCACCGTCCGCATCCCGACGATATCCCCGACCGCAACCTGGCGGCCGTCGATTTCGGCGTATTGCGCGCCGTCCTTAATGACGATGCCTTCCACGACTCCGGTGTTTTGGCCCGTCACCTCGCCGGTTTCGTCGTACGTCAGCCAAGTGACCTCTTTGCCGATCATGCCTGAGGCGATGCCGAGCGATTGCCGAAGATCGGTGATTTCTTTCGTCATGTTCATCATCTGTTCAAGCGACGAAAATTGCGCCATCTGCGCGATAAACTCGCGGTCCTGCATCGGCGCCGCCGGGTCTTGGTTCTGAAGCTGCGTGATCAAAATTTTCAAAAATTGATCCTTGCCCATTACGTTGCCGCTCTGCCCGTTCGTGCCGTTCGGCGATGTGTTCACCTTCGAATAATAAGGCCATTGCACTGCCATAGTTTCACCCCCCGCTTACGCCTCGGCACGGAACGACGTTCCGTAGTTGTCGAGGGCGGCTGCTTCTTGCTCTGCGCTCACCGACAGAACCTCCGCCCAATCTTCGGCGTCTTCCTTGCCCTGTCCGCGCTCATCGCGCGCGCCGTCGCGTCCGGCCGGCTGCCGCTGTTGGCGTCCTTCCTGGAACATGCCGGACTGGAATCCGCTAGGCTGCTGCTGCGACACGACCAGACGTTCCACCGTTACGCCTTGGTTCTGCAAGCTGCTGCGAAGCGCCGCCAAATTCGATTCCAGCGCTTCCTTCGCCATCAACGATTCCGTCGTGATCGACGCCGTCAGCTGACCGTTCGTCATCGTCAGCTTCACTTCGACTTGACCGAGGTGCTCCGGCATCAGCTTCAGCACCGTCTCCGCCTTCAGGTTGCCGCCGATCGAGGATTGCTTCAGCACCCACTCGTTCAGGCGCTCCGCGGCTTCCGCGAGCGGCATGCGCGGCGCCGCTTCCGGGCTCTTCGCAGCAATCGCTTGCGCCCCTTTGACCGCGTCCGACAGGTTCGAAGTCGGCATGCCCTCCGTCCCGTTCGATGCGGATTCCGAAGCCGTCGCGACTCCACTCTCGACGGCGATCGTCGTCGGCGGCGTCTCCGCGCTCGCGACGCGCACCAATACGCTCTTCGCTTGCATTGCGGACAAGTGCGACCAACGTGCGTTCGCGTTCGACGGTTCCGGCTTCGTCGCCGCGTTCGTCTCGATCTTGCCGTTCGACTTGGAGAGCAACGAAGCGATCTCCGACGGTGCCGTCGTCTGTGCCTTCGCGTTCGTCTCCGCGCCGTTCGGCGAATTCGTCGTTCTCGCTCCCGGAAGCCCCGGAATCGAACCTGCTTCGAGCGTCTCCAACGCCGCGGCCGCATGCGCTACGACGACGGACGCTTGCTTCGCCGCAGCCGCCAAATACGGCTGATCGGCTTCGGCGTCGAGAGATCGGATCAACCGGTCCAGCAACTCGCTTAACGGCTTCTGTTCGGCATTCGCCGTCGTCGCCGGCTCGTCTTCGGCTCCGCTCCGGATCATCGTCGACAACCCGTCGCCGTTCGACATCGCAAGCTCCGCTTCGGTCATCGACATCCACTCGGCCACCTTCGGATCTGCCGCAATCTTCTGCTGCAGCTCCGGCGACAGCGAGCCGATCCACGCCGCGAGCTGCGACAAGACAGCTTCTAACGCCGCCTCTTCATCCGTCGCGCCTTCAGTCGTCTCGACGCTCTCCGACGTACCTCCCGCAAAAAGGCTGAGGATCGACAGCTCTTGCGCTTTGGCCGGCATCGCTTCGCCGCCGAGCAGACTCGCTACGAGCGCCGCGAATGCGGATCCGTTCGCCGCTTGCTCCGCGCCGCCGGACGCGCCGCCTTGCATCGTGCCCGCTGCCGTCGCCTGGGTCGTCATGCCTGCGATTAAGGTCTGTACTCCATTCATCATATGTGTATTCACCTCCTTTCCCGTCTTTGCCCGCGTCCTGCGTCGAACGAACTACCCGAGAAGGGCGGTGATTTGCGCCGTGCGTTCCTTGTCGAGCTCCGCGAGCGAGTTGAGGATCGTCGCGCGAGACGCCTCCTCCATGCTGCGCAGGATGGCAACGACCTTCGCCTGCTCCATCTCCAGCATCACCTCGGCGGCTCGATCCGGCGTCATCTGCGCGAACGTGCGGCTCAGCTCGTCGTTCGTCAGCGCCGCGGACGCGGCGATCTCCGGTCCGCTCAGCGCGAGTCGCTCTTGCAGCGCCGCGATCTGGAGATCGCGAACGGCGACGACGTCCTTCATCAAGATCGAAGTTTCCGCCGCGATCGTCGGGTCCATCTTTTCCAGGATGTCGACCTGCTGCTCTTCTTTCATTTCCTTCAAGACGAGCACTCGCTCGCTGAGCGTTAAGTTCTCTAGAACCGGCGCCGCCTTGCTTGGCTTCATCCCGGCATACACATTCGCCAATTTTTTAATGTTCGCGGTATACTCCGCCTCGGATGCGGCTTGCTGCTCCGCAGCTTCTTGCTTCGCTTCGAGCTCCGCCTGCAGCTCCGCGATCCGTTGTTCCTTCGTCTCCGTCTCCGTTCGAAGCGCCGCGAGCTCGGCTTCCTTCTCCGACAGCGCGGCTTCGATCGCCGCCGCTTCCTCTTCCGGCGCCTCCTCGGCTACCTGCTCCTCGGCTTCGAGCATCGCCTCGCGAAGCTCGTCTTCGGTCGGCTTCGGTTCCGGCAACACCGCCGAGGCGCCCGGCACTTTGTTCAGAAGCCGAAGCGATTCGTTCACGACGTCGTACCCGAACACGGTAAGCAGGACGCCGGTCAGGAGCAGCGTAAACAACACCGGAAGCGTATAGAACAGCAGTCGCTCCAATACCCCGTACGATCGCTCCTCTTCCATGTCCGCCACGCGTCTCCCCCCTTTCCTCTATGCTGCATCACTACCGGGCGAATCGACTGCGCAGCGTCGCCATCTCGTCCATCTCGTATTGGGATCGCCGTTCGACTTCGGCCCGATGGACGGTGAGCGCCCGGTCCTTGGCGTTCAACCACACTTTCTCGTCGACCGAGCGATCCGCAAGACGCTCCCGCAGGTCGTTCACTTGCTTTTCCGCAGCGACGAGCTTCCGCTTGGCCGCGCGAATGCGCTCGTCGAGATGATCGACGTACTGCTGCCCGGCGATCATCTCGGCCATCGGACGCCCCTTCGTCGCGTCGTCCGACAGCTTCTCTTGATAGCGATACTTCGACAGCATGAGATCGGACAGCTCCCGTTCCGCCAGCGTCAACGCCCCGATCGCTTGCGACAGCTGCGATTCGGCTTGCTTCTTCTCGTTCGTCTTGACGTCCAGCACCTTCTGGAAGGCATATACGAATTTCATGAATCCTCATCAACCTCCGGAAAACTGCCGAATCAACGTCTGCTGCGCATCGTGCAGCGTCGATTTCTCGTCCGTTCCTTGTCTTGTAAATCCCCAGATGTCCTTGATCGATTCGATCGCCGTATCGATGTCCGGATTCGAACCGGACTTATACGCGCCGATATTGATCAAGTCCTCCGCGTCGCGGTAGACGGCGAGCAGCTCCTTCATCCGATTCGCGGATGCGAGTTGCTCCTTCGGCGCGATCTCGCTCATGACGCGCGAGACGCTCGCCAGCACGTCGATCGCCGGGAAGTGTCCGCGATTCGCGAGCTTGCGGTCCAAGACGATGTGTCCGTCGAGGATGCCCCGCACCGCGTCCGCGATCGGCTCGTTCATGTCGTCTCCGTCCACGAGAACCGTATAGAACGCTGTGATCGAGCCTTTCGGCCCGGTGCCGGCGCGCTCCAGCAGCTTCGGCAAACTCGCGAACACCGACGGCGTATAGCCCCTCGTCGCCGGCGGCTCGCCGACCGCAAGTCCCACTTCGCGAAGCGCCATCGCATACCGCGTCACGGAATCCATCATCATCATGACGTTCAGCCCTCGGTCGCGGAAGTACTCGGCGATCGCCGTCGTAATGAGCGCGCCCTTCATTCGGATGAGCGCAGGCTGATCGGACGTCGCGACGACGACGACCGAGCGAGCCAGTCCCTCGGGGCCGAGATCCCGTTCGATGAAGTCGAGCACCTCGCGGCCGCGTTCGCCGATGAGACCGATGACGTTCACGTCCGCCGACGTGTTCCGTGCGATCATGCCGAGCAGCGTCGACTTGCCGACGCCGGAGCCGGCGAAGATGCCTACGCGTTGTCCCTTGCCGATCGTCAGCAAGCCGTCGATGGCGCGAACGCCGACCGACAACGGCTCCAACACGCGCGGGCGCTTTAACGGACTGATCGGCACGTTGTTCGCCGACACCTCGGGCATCCGGATCGGAAGCGAAGATCCGTCGAGCGGCAAGCCGAGACCGTCAAGCACCTTCCCGAGCAGCTCGTGTCCGGCTTTGACCGAAAGCGGCCTGCCGGTGCCTACGACGTCGCAGCCCGGTCCGATCGAATGCAAATCGCCGAGCGGCATCAGGATGACTTTGTTATTACGGAAGCCTACGACCTCCGCCTTCACCGGCGACGCGCCCTTCCCCGGATGAATGAGGCAGACGTCACCGAGCTTGACGTCCGGACCTTCCGATTCGACCGTCAGCCCGATGACCTGCGTCACCTTGCCGTTAATCCGGACGGGATCGATCGGCCGAAGACTCTCTAAATATCTCGCGATGTTCGGCTGCTTCGCGGTTCCGCTCACGGGCGATCCGTCCCTTCGTCCGCCTCGGCGGCTACCTCCATCAGCGCGGCCTTCAGCTCGGATAGCTGCGTATCGATCCGGGCGTCGATGCTGCCGAAGCTCGTGCGGACGACGCAGCCCCCTTCGTCGACGGTAGCGTCCGGTACGATGACGAGCTCGGCCTCGGAATCGACGGCTAGCGTTAATTCCGCGCGAGCGTCTTGCATCTTAGAGAATTGAGACGGCGCCACGCACAGCGTGATCAGCCCCTTCTCCCGCCGACGCTCGAGCGTTCGCTTCACCTGCGTCTTCGTCCATTCCGGGTCGACCGCGAGATGTTCGCCGATCACCTTCTTCGCGATCGCCGTCGCCAGCTCGACCAAGAACGGCTCGGCTTCGGAGACGACGCGTTCCTTCACGTGATGCGCCTCCTCGACGAGCTGACGCGCCTCGTGCAGCAGCGACTCGTATTTCTCGAACATCTCCGCTTCGGCTTGGCGAAGTCCCTCGCGATAGCCGGCCTCGTAGCCGGACTGCTTGCTTTCTTCGACGACCCGCATATCTTCGAGCCGGCGTTCGTCCCACCACTTCTCGACTTGCGCCGAAGCTTCGTTCAAGATGCGGTTCGCCTCGTCGGAGGCGCCCTGAATCAACTCCTCGGCTGCCGTCTTGGCGTCTTCCAGCAGCTGTTCCGCGACCGCCTCCGATTGCCGGCGACGCTCGTCGGCGTACGCTTGTTCCGCGTCGTACCGCTCGCCGTCCGTCCCGGAAGCGGGCGGTTGATAGATGAAAGCTTCCAGTTTCCGCGCTTCTTCCAGAGAAATATATCGATTCGACTTAATCACGTTAGACAATGATATCGTCTCCTCCGCCGCGGGCGATGATAATTTCTCCGGCCTCTTCGAGACGGCGTACCGTCGCTACGATGCGAGTTTGGGCTTCCTCGACGTCCCGCAGACGAACGGGGCCCATGAACTCCATCTCTTCCTTGAACGAATCGGCCATCCGTTTGGACATGTTGCGGAAGATCGCCTCGCGCACTTCCTCGCTCGCGACCTTCAGCGCGAGCTGCAGGTCGGCGTTCTCGATGTCGCGAATAATGCGCTGAATCGAACGATTGTCGAGGTTGACGATATCTTCGAAGACGAACATCCGCTTCTTGATTTCTTCCGCCAGCTCCGGATCTTGAATTTCGAGCGAATCGAGGATCGTCCGCTCCGTTCCCCGGTCGACGCCGTTCAAAATTTGCACGATCGCTTCGATGCCGCCAGCGGACGTATAATCCTGCGTTACCGTCGCGGACAGCTTCTGCTCGAGCACGCGCTCCACCTGCGAGATGACCTCGGGGGACGTGCTGTCCATAAGCGCGATCCGCTTCGCGACGTCCGCCTGCTTCTCTTGCGGCAGCGAGGAAAGAATGATTGCGGCTTGCTCCGCGTGCAAGTAGGAGAGCACCAGCGCGATCGTCTGCGCGTTCTCGTTCTGAATGAAGTTCAAAATTTGTCCGGCGTCCGCCTTGCGGGCGAAGTCGAACGGACGAACCTGCAGCGTCGCGGTCAATCGATTGATAATGTCCATCGCCTTGCCCGCGCCGAGCGCTTTCTCCAGGATCTCCTTCGCGTAGTTGATCCCGCCCTGCGTCAGGAACTCTTGCGCGACCGCGATTTGGTGAAATTCGGCCATGATCGCGTCCTTCTCGGCCGGGTCGACCTTGCGGACGTTGGCGATTTCCAGCGTCAGCTGCTCGATTTCTTCGTCGCGCAGATGCTTAAACACCTGCGCGGATACTTCGGGCCCGAGCGTGATCAGCAGGATCGCCGCTTTCTGGCGGCCCGACAGCATTTGTTGTTGCGTCTGCCCCTTCGCCATTCAACCGTCACCTCTATTCATCCGCTAGCCAGGTGCGAAGGAGATTCGTAAATTCTTCAGGCTTGCGCTTCGCGAGCTGCTCGAGCTGCTTGCGAATTTGACTGTCGTTGCCGACTTGCTCGATATCGAGCACGACTTCCGGCTGATTGGCAGCCGCGGCCGCGGCCGCCGCTTCCATCTCCGCTTGCGCGAGCGCCTCCGCCTGCGCCTTCCGACGGCGCACGAGGAAAAATGCGCCCCCTGCAAGCAGCGCCATGACCGCCGCGCCGGCGATCGCGTATAGCAGCGTTTGATTGTCGCTCGCCGCAGCCGTCGTCGTCGTTCCGCTGAACGATCGCGAGATGACTGAAACCTTGGAAGACAATTGCTCGTCTGTAAGTTGTACGCCGGTATTCGCGAGCGACGTGCCGACGATGCTCTTGAGCAACGATTCGACCTGCGCGACCGTCTCCGGGTCGTTGTCCGCGTTAATGCCGACCGAGATGCTGAGATCTTGCACGACGTACGGGCTCTTCACGATTTCGTTCGTGATCCGGTTGACTTCGAAATTTTCCGTAATATCGCTCTTCTCGGATTCCAGGTTGCCTTGGGACGTTGTGCCCGGGTACCCCGGCACATCCGTCTCGCCGGTCCCCGTCGTGCCGCCGGTTTCGCCGCCGGTGCTGGTGACCGATTCTTCGGCGGCGTTCCGGGAAATAATAATCCCGGTGCCGTCTTCTTGATTTACGGGGGTAACGAGATTCTCTTGACTTCTCTTCTGATCGAAGTTCAGCGTCGAGAACACGCTCACGATGACGTCTTCCTGGCCGAGCAACGGCGCGAGGAAGCTCATGACGTTGCGCTGCAGATCGAGTTCGAATTGCTTCTTGAACCGCATCTGCTGCTCGAGTTGACCCGCCGAGGCGCCCGCGCCGGCTCCGAGCTTGGAGGACGGCAGCAATTCGCCGTTCTGGTCGGAAATCGTAATGTTGTCGAGCGTCAAGTTCGGCACGCTCTTCGAGACGAGATTATAAATCGTATCGATCTTCGCTTGGTCCGGCGGGAAGCCGGGCGTGAAGTTGACGACGACGGAGGCGGTCGATTGTTGACCGGCGCCGTCGGGATTGAGAAACACGCTCTGCTTCGGCGAATTGATCAACACTTCGGAGCTGGCGACGCCGCCGATCTGGTTAATCAACCGTTGAATCTCTCCGGATCTCGCGTCGGCGTTCAAGACGTCGAATTGCGAATCCGTCATGCTCCAGCTGTTCATGTTTTCTCTGAATATTTCGTAGCCGATCGCGCCGTTCGTCACTAGCCCTTGGGATACCACATCGATTTTAACTTCGGAAACCATCGTGCTCGGAACGCCGACCGATCGGCCGTCCAAACTTAACTCGTACGGAATTCCGGATGATTCCAAATATCCGATCACGTTCGAGGCGTCCGTCGGATTCAAATCGGTGAAAGCGACGGAATACTCCGTCTTGGAAAATTGAAAAACTAGCAACGCAATCGTAGCGACGCTAAGAACGAAAGCGCCGATAAAAAGGAATCGCTGCTTGTTGCTATATTGACCCCAGAACCGTTGGAAGGCTTCACGGTACCGGACGAGCGTTTCGTTCACTTTTTCACCTCATCACAGGGCTCATTCGTTGTCGGCCGCATCTTACAGTTGCGTTCTCATGATCTCTTGGTATGCCTCAATCACTTTGTTGCGCACTTGAACGGTAAGCTGCAGGCCGAGCTGAGCCTTTTCCGAGGCGATCACCAAGGTATGCACGTCGGAAATTTGCCCGGTGACGAATTGCTCATTCAACGCTCGTACTTGTTTCTCGGAGTTGTCCACCGTCTGTAAAGCATTTTCTAAAATATCGCCGAACGATTCCGTGACTTTGGTCACATCTCCGGCTTTCGCGCCTGCGGCGCTTGCCCCGCCGGCGACGCCGATTAACGACAATGGTTTCACGCCCGAAACTTCCATCGGTTTCTCTCCTCATACACTTCTATTTAAGTATAAATCTCCGAATTATCTTCCGATCTCGAGCGCCTTCGTAATGAATGCCTTCGACGCGTTCAGCGCGGTCACGTTCGCTTCGTACGAACGAGTGGCGGAAATCATATCCACCATCTCTTTCAGCACGTCGACGTTCGGCATGAGCACGAAGCCGTTCTCGTCGGCGTCCGGATGCGTCGGGTTATAAACTTGCTTGTACGGAGCCGGGTCGTCGTAGATGCGAGTCACCTTCACGCCTTGCCCTGTATTTTCTCGCATTTTCCCATCCAGCACGTCCGCGAAGGACGCCTGGCCCTTCGGCTCCATAACTACAAGTTTACGAGAATACGGGACCCATTTACCATCAACAAATTTTCCCCGCGTTGTTTCGGCGTTAGCAATATTGGAAGCGATGACGTCCATGCGAAGCCGCTGCGCCGTCAGCGCCGAAGAGCTAATGTCGAAACCGTTCGTTAGCCTCATTATCTAGCCTCCAATGCCGTCTTCACTAATTTGATTTCGTGCGAGACTTGCTGCGCTATCGTGTTGTATCGAAGCTGATTTTTCGCCATCGCGGACATCTCCGAGTCGATGTCGACGTTATTCAAGTTGTTGTTCATGACAGAATTTTCGTCAATAGTAATTTTTGGCTCAACTTCTTTGCCGCTTCTGCCGATATATATATGGCGGGGGTCCGTTCGTCGACCGACGATCGAGCCGGCCGTCCCGTTCATCGATTGCTGCAGCATGTTCTCGAATTGAACCTCCGATCGCTTATAACGAGGCGTATCCACGTTGGCGATGTTATTGGCGATGACGGCCTGACGAAGACTCGCGGCGTCCAACGCGCGCTCCAACAAGCGAAAGTGACTTCCGTTCACATTAAGCACAAGGGTCCCCCTTCCTATACGTAAATGATAAAGAATTCCTAAAAACGTATGCTTCTTTTAGGTCAGATAATCTTATTCCACAACCTCTGATTTTTTTCCTTCTTTATTCGACAATTTTTATCGAAATTTCTGTTCGCATTGTTGATTTATGTAGAAAATGATCCTGAAGACGCAAAAAGACCCCGCCTTTTTGAATAAAGGCAGGGTCTTTTTCCTAGAAAGAGTGCGGACTTCAGACCGATCCGTCGCGCGAAATGGAAGGTTTTACAATTTGGTCGACGAGCTGATCGTTCAAAATTTTAATGTACGTCCCCTTCATCCCTAGAGATCTCGTGTCGATGACGCCGGCGCTCTCGAGCTTGCGCAGCGCGTTCACGATGACCGAACGGGTAATGCCGACGCGGTCCGCCACTTTGCTCGCCACAAGCAAGCCTTCCTTGCCGCTCAGTTCTTCGAAAATATGCTCGACCGCTTCCAGCTCGCTGAAGCTTAAG
The DNA here is from genome assembly GCA_031181325.1 of Paenibacillus sp. Taxonomy (GTDB): domain Bacteria; phylum Bacillota; class Bacilli; order Paenibacillales; family YIM-B00363; genus Paenibacillus_AE. Next base: position 5,888 of record JAPSKX010000088.1, on the reverse strand, counting down.
GAGCCTACGGCGACCTGAACGGCCGCCTTCGTGCGCGCTTCCAGCTCGCTCTCCTCCGCGCGTTCCCGCAGGATCTCCATCCCGACGATCGTCGATCCGTATTCGGCGAGAATCAAATCGTCGTCGCCGAACGGCGATTCCGCCCGCGTAATGAGAAGCGTGCCGATCCGGTCCCCGGCGCCGAGAATCGGGACGACCGTCACGAAGCGTTCCTCCATCAGCTCATGCACCTTCTGAACGAGGTTACGGTACGGACTGTCGTCATCCGTATTGCCGGTCGTCTCGTCGATGCTCGAGAACCAATGGTTCGCTTCCTGCGGGAAGCGTCGATCCTCGAGCACGAATCGAGCCAGCTCCGCGTTCCGCGGGTCGCGCGCCAAGCCGCAGCCGAGAATTTTCCCTCTGCGGCTGACGACGAAGACGTTCGCGTCGATGATGTCGCGAAGCACCTCGCCCATCTCCATGAAGTTGACGGACGTGCCGGCCGCCTTCTGCAGCAGTTTATTCAACCGCCTCGTTTTGGTTAACAATGTCATGTTAATGCACACAGACCTCTCGAGATTATAGGATATACTGACTTAAATCGCGGTTTTTCGCTACTTCGCCGAGCTTCTCCCGCACGTATTCCGGCGTGATGGCGATATTCTCGAGCGTAATGTCCGGCGCCTCGAAGCTGAGGTCTTCGAGCAGCTTCTCGAGAATCGTGTGCAACCGTCTCGCGCCGATATTTTCCGTATTTTGGTTGACTTCCGCCGCGATGCGCGCGATCTCCGAGATGGCTTCCGGCGTAAATTCGACTTCGATGCCTTCGGTCTTCAGCAGCGCCGCGTATTGCTTCGTGAGCGCGTTCTTCGGTTCCTTCAAGATGAGCTCGAAGTCGCTCTGCGTCAGCGAGCTCAGCTCGACGCGAATCGGGAACCGGCCTTGCAGCTCCGGAATGAGGTCCGAGGGCTTCGCCACATGGAACGCGCCCGCCGCGATGAACAACACATGATCCGTCTTGACGGGACCGTACTTCGTCACGACGGTCGAACCTTCGACGATCGGCAGAATGTCTCGCTGCACGCCCTCTCTCGAGACATCGGGCCCGTTGCCGCGGGAGGAGCTGGCGATCTTGTCGATCTCGTCGATGAAAATAATGCCCGACTGCTCCGCCCGCCGGATCGATTCCTGCGTGACGTCGTCCATGTCGATCAGCTTCTGCGCCTCTTCTTGCGTCAGCACCTTGCGGGCTTCCTTCACCGTCAGCTTGCGCTTCTTCGTTCGCTTGGGCAAGAAGCTGCCGAACATCTCCTGCATGTTCATGCCCATCTGCTCGTTGCCGCCGGGACCGGACAGCATGTCGAGCATGGAAGGCGCGTTTTCCTCGACCTCGATTTCGATTTGCTCGTTCTCGAGATGTCCGTTCGCCAGGTTCCGCCGCGCGATATCCCTGCGATCGTTCAGCGACGGATCATGCTCCTGCGGCGGTTGCTGCTGTTGATTTTGGCCGAAGATCATTTCGAGCGGATTTTTCGGCGGCGTCTGGCGCTGCGGGGACGGGACGAGAATCGAGACGATCCGCTCGTTGGCGAGCGTCTCCGCCCGATCCTTGACCTTCTCCGTCCGTTCGGCCTTCACCATGCGAATCGCGGTTTCGACGAGATCGCGCACCATCGACTCGACGTCTCGACCGACATATCCGACTTCCGTGAATTTCGTCGCCTCGACCTTCACGAACGGGGCGTTCACCAGCTTCGCGAGGCGCCTTGCGATTTCCGTCTTCCCGACCCCCGTCGGTCCGATCATGAGCAGATTCTTCGGCACGACCTCGTCGCGGATCGTTTCGTCGAGCAAGCTCCGGCGATATCGGTTACGCAGCGCGACGGCCATCGACCGTTTCGCCAGTTTTTGGCCGACGATATATTTATCGAGCTCCGCGACGATCTGTCTGGGCGTGTAGGCTTCATTAGATGTAGACATAAATCCTCGTTACCCCTCCATCTCTTCGACGATGATGTTATCGTTCGTGTATACGCAAATCTCGGCCGCCATCTTCATGGCCGCCAAGGCGATGTCTTTCGCTTCCATATGATCTCCCGCGTACCGCTTCAGCGCCCTGCCTGCGGATAACGCAAAGCTGCCGCCGGAGCCGATGGCGAGCACGCCGTCGTCCGGCTCGATGATTTCGCCGTTGCCCGAGATGAGCAGCAGGCTCTGCGCATCCATCACGATCATCATCGCTTCCAGGCGCCGGAGCACCCGGTCGGAGCGCCATTCCTTGGCGAGCTCGACCGCCGCCCGCTGCAGATTGCCTCCATGCTCCTCGAGTTTGCCCTCGAACTTCTCGAACAGCGTGATCGCGTCGGCCACCGATCCCGCGAAGCCGGCCGCGACCTTGCCGCGATACAATCTCCGCACTTTCTTCGCTCCGTGTTTCATGACCATCGCGTTGCCGAACGTCACTTGCCCGTCCCCCGCGATCGCTCCTTTGCCCTTATGCCGAACCGCGAAGATCGTCGTGGCGTGAAAGCTCATCTCCATCGTCGCGCGTCCCCCTCTCGTGTTCCATATTTAAGTTCTACGCTCTTGGATGAGCGCGATTGTAAATCGACTGCAGATGATCCCTCGTGACGTGCGTGTATACTTGCGTCGTCGACAAATGCGCGTGTCCGAGAAGCTCTTGCACGGAACGCAAATCCGCGCCGGCCTCGAGCAGATGCGTCGCGAACGTATGCCGAAGCGTGTGCGGGCTGATGCCGTTCACGTCGGCCAACCGGGCCACATACTTATCCAGAATGCGGCGCACGCTCCTATCGCTTAGCCGCGTGCCATCGCGGTTGAGGAACAACGCTCGCTCCGCCGCTTGCGCGGCCGACTTCGCGAGGAGCGCGAGACGCCCCTTTTCTACATATACGCGGAGCGCGTCCGCGGCATGTTCGCCCACGGGCACCCATCGTTCCTTGCCGCCCTTGCCGAGCACGAGCGCCATGCCGAGATCGAGACGGACCGCGTCCAGATCGAGCCCGACGAGCTCGCCGACCCGAAGACCGCTCGAATAGAGCAGCTCGAACATCGCGCGGTCCCGCGCGCCGAGGGGCGTCTCGTCGTCGGGCGCAGTCAACAGGCCGATCGTCTGATCCGGGTACAGAAACTTCGGAAGCGGCTTATCGAGCTTCGGGCTTCGGATCGCCTGCATCGGATTCGCCGCGACCTTCCCTTCCGACGTCAGAAAGCGAAAAAACGATCGCAGCGCGGACAGCTTTCGCGCGACGGATCGCTTCGCCAATTGCTTCTCGTGCAGGCCCGCGAGGAACGTCCGCACCGTCATATACGTAACGGCGGACAAATCGTCGCAGGACTGCGTTCGTAGAAATTCTAGAAACTGCGCCAGATCGGAGGCGTAGTGACGGATCGTATACGGAGATGCATTCTGCTCCATCTCTTGCGCGAGTAAAAATCGTTCCACCCATTCGTCCGAATTCATGCCGCTCGTCTATCCCCCCCGAGGCGCGCGTACGTTGCCAAACTTGCGCTTCCTTCATCGTATCATAGCGCCGTTCGCGTTTACAAGGCAGGGGGACGCACGACTGTCGAAAAATTCTGAATTCGTTCGATCGCCCGATTCGCGATTTTCTCGTTCTTGTCCTTCTTGCTCCGAAGCTTCTCGCCGAGCGGCGGGAACAGTCCGAAGTTGGCGTTCATCGGTTGGAAATGGCGGAAGTCCGCCGTCGTAATATAATGCGCCATACTGCCGAGCGCCGTATCCTCCGGGAAGACGAGCGGCTCCTCTCCCTTCGCGAAGCGAGCGGCGTTAATGCCCGCGATCAGCCCCGACGCGGCGGACTCGACATAGCCTTCGACGCCTGTCATCTGTCCCGCGAAAAACAGATTGTCCCGGTCCCGATACTGATACGTCGGACGAAGCAGCCTCGGCGAATTGATGAACGTATTGCGATGCATGACGCCGAAGCGGACGAACTCCGCGTTCTCGAGACCCGGGATCATCGAGAAGACGCGCTTCTGCTCGCCCCACTTCAGATGGGTCTGGAAACCGACCATATTGTACAGCGTCCCCGCCGAATTGTCCTGCCGCAGCTGGACGACGGCGTACGGCTGCTTGCCCGTGCGCGGATCGACGAGACCGACCGGCTTGAGCGGTCCGAACAGCAGCGTCTGCTTCCCCCGGCTCGCCATAACCTCGATCGGCATGCAGCCTTCGAAATACACTTCCTTCTCGAATTCTTTCAACGGCGCCGCTTCCGCGGTCGTGAGCGCCTCGTAGAAGGCGTTCCACTCTTCTTCGTTCATCGGACAATTCAGATACGCCGCTTCTCCTTTGTCGTAACGGGAGGCGAGGAACACCTTGTCCATGTCGATCGAATCCTTCTCGACGATCGGCGCGGCCGCGTCGTAGAAGTAGAAGTAATCTTCGCCCGTCAGCGCGCGAATCTTCTCCGACAGCTCGGGCGAAGTCAGCGGTCCCGTAGCGACGACAACGACGCCGGACGGCAGCTCCGGCATCTCCTCCGTACGCACCTCGATGTTCGGATGCGTCCGAAGGCGCGTCGTCACCTCGCCGGAGAAGCCGTCGCGATCGACCGCGAGCGCGCCGCCCGCCGGCACGGCGTGCCGATCCGCCGCGGACAGGATCAGCGAGTCGAGCAGCCGCATCTCTTCCTTCAGGACGCCGACCGCGTTGGTCAGGCCGTTCGCCCGCAGACTGTTGCTGCAGACGAGCTCGGCGAATTTATCGGTATGATGCGCCGGCGTCTTGCGGACGGGGCGCATCTCGTACAACGTCACGCGTACGCCGCTTTCGGCGATTTGCCAGGCGGCTTCGCTGCCTGCGAGGCCCGCGCCGATGACGGTCACATGCGGTTCCATGCGTAGCATATCTCCTTTATCTTACGCCTCTTCTTGATCGGCGTCCTGTTCTTGTTCCTCGTGCTTATGCGCGCATACGGTGCACTGGATCGTCGTTCCGCTGCGCGTCCGCTTCTTCACGAGCAGCTCGCCGCAATCCGGACACGGATCCGCGACCGGCTGATCCCACGAGACGAAGTCGCATTCCGGATAGACGTCGCAGCCGTAAAACACGCGGCCCCGCTTGCTGCGTCGCTCCACGATGCGGCCCTTCTTGCACTTCGGGCACGTCACGCCGACGTCCTTGACGATCGGCTTCGCGTTACGGCAATCCGGAAAGCCCGAGCATGCGAGAAACTTGCCGAATCGGCCCATCTTGTACACCATGTGCCTCCCGCACTTCTCGCACGGTTCGTCGGCGATCTCGTCCTGCAGCTCGACTTCCTTCATCTCTTCCTCGGCGACCTCGAGCCGCTTCTCGAACGACTCGTAAAACTCGCCAAGCACCTTCACCCAATCGGCTTTGCCCTCTTCGACGAAGTCGAGATCTTCTTCCATATGGGCCGTGAACTCGACGTCGAGAATTTCCGGGAAAAACTCCTCCATCATCGCGATGACCATGTCGCCGAGCTCCGTCGGGAAGAACTTCTTCTCCTCCATGGCCGCGTAACCGCGTTTCTGAATCGTCTCCAAGATCGGAGCGTACGTGCTCGGACGCCCGATGCCGAGCTCCTCGAGCGCGCGAACGAGCCGAGATTCCGTGTACCGCGGCGGCGGCTGCGTGAAGTGCTGCTTCGGCTGAATCGCCTCGGCTTTCAGCTTCTGTCCCTTCTCGATGGGCGGCAGAAACTTGTCGTCGTCGGTTACGCCGTCGTCGTTCCCTTCCACATACACCTTCATGAAGCCTGGGAACTTCACCTTCGATCCGACGGCCCGGAATGTGACGCCGCCCGCCTCGAGATCCGCCGTCACCGTGTCCAGCACGGCCGAGGTCATCTGACTCGCGACGAATCGTTCCCAAACCAGCTTATATAACCGTAATT
>JAPSKX010000087.1 GCA_031181325.1 Paenibacillus sp. | reverse complement strand
GCGTCGACTAGGAAGCGATCGAGCTCGAAGAGAAGAACGAGCCGCCGTTCCGCAAGGCGGTCGTCATCGGCGCTTCGACGGGAGGACCGCGGGCGGTGGAAGACATCGTGCGGCACTTCCCGGCGGATATGCCGGCGCCCGTCTTCCTCGTCCAGCACATGCCGCCGCTGTTCACGAGCTCGTTCGCCGAGCGGCTCAACGAGAAATATCCGATCAAGACGGTGGAAGGCGCGCACCGGATGGCCGTCGAGGCGGGGACCGTCTACGTGGCGCCCGGGGGAAAGCATATGACGATCGAGAAGGTGCTCGGCATGCGGCAGTACCGGCTCGCGGTCGGCGCGGAGCCGAAGGAGACCGTGTTCAAGCCTTCCGTGGACGTCACGATGATGTCGCTGCTGGAGCAGCTGCCCGCTTCGATGCTGATTTCGGTGCTGCTGACGGGCATCGGCTCGGACGGCGCGCAGGCGATGGTGGAGATCAAGAGGCGCGGCGGCTTCACGATCGCGGAGTCCGAAGAGACGGCGGTCGTCTACGGCATGCCGCGGGCCGCGGCGGAGCTGGGCGGGGCGAGCGTCGTCCTGCCGTATTCGCAGATCGGAAGGTTCATTGTGGGCGAGGTGATGCGGAATGGATGCTAAGCAATTTCGGTTTTACTGCCAAGCGGGCAACCTCGGCATGATTCGCGAGGCGCTCGCGGACTTGTCCGCGGCGAACCGGGAGGAATATTTGCGAGGCGTGCTGCAGCTGCCCCTTCGCTCCGACGTGTTGGAATATCTGGGCTCCGAGGTCACCCGTCTGCCGGTCGATCTCGGAACGGCGATCCTCGTCGAGCTGCTGTACTCCGAAGAAGCGGCCGCGCGCAATCTCGCGATCGAGCTGTTCCCCGCGTTCGGACATTCCTCGCTGCGCGTGCTGCAATCGCATGTGTGCGATATGGACCCGGACGTAAGGTTGTTCGTCGTGCAGGCGATGCAGCGGCTGCCTTATAAAGACGAAGTCGTTCGGACGCTGGCGAAGCAGCTGGCGGTCGAACGCGAGGAGAACGTCCTGGTCGCGATCGTAGAGGCGCTGGGCGATATGGGCGCGGGACCGGCGGAGGCCGAGGCGATCCGGAAGGCGATGGAAGCGTACGGTCACCCGTACGTCCGGTTCGTCGGGGAGCGGGCGCTGCTGCGGCTGGGCTGGCCCGCCGCCGGCAGGGAGCGCGCATGAACGCCGCCATGTCCCTCGAGCAATTCCGCCGCCTGCGAGACTTCATCTACGAGAAGACGGGCATCTATTTTCCGGACAGCAAGCTATACTTCGTGGAACGGCGATTGTACCAACGGATGGAGGCGTTAGACCTCTCCGATATGAACCTGTATTATTCGATGCTTCGTTACGATAACAATGCCGGCGGCGAGCTGCAAGCGTTCATCGAGCTGCTTACGGTGAACGAGACGTACTTCTTCCGAGAGTTCAATCAATTGAAATGCTTCGCCGAAGAGGTGCTGCCGGAGATCGTGCGCCGGGAGCGGGGGACGCTGACGTTCTGGTCGGCGGGCTGCTCGACGGGGGAAGAGGCGTATACGCTCGCCATCATCTTAAGCGAGATGCTGGGCCCGGAAAACTTGGCCCGCTGCAAGGTGATCGCGACGGACATCGACAACAAGGTGCTGGCGTTCGCGCGGAAGGGCTGCTACGGCGAACGGTCGACGCGGCATCTGCCGGCGCCGTACCTGGAGCGGTATTTCGAATCCAACGGCTTGGAGCTGCGGGTGAAGGACGAGCTGCGAAGCCTCGTCGAGTTTCGGCGGATGAATTTGATCGATCCCGACGAGATGCGCGAGATTCGGGATGTGGACGTCATTTTCTGCAGGAACGTATTGATTTACTTCGACGACCAGTCTCGCAGGCAAGTGGCGTTGGACTTCTACCAGTCGATCAAGCCAAGCGGGTACGTGTTCCTCGGCCACTCGGAATCGATGAGCCGCATTACGTCGATCTTCCAGCTCTGCAGGTTTCAACATGCCATCATTTATCAAAAACAACCGGCGAGGTGATGCGAGATGGTTCGAGGGAAAGTGTTGATCGTGGAGGATTCCGCGGCGACCCGGGATTATTATAAGGCGTATTTGCAGCAGCGGGGCTTCGCGATCGACGAGGCGTATAACGGCTTGGAAGCGTTGGAAAAGTTCGCGACCGAACGGTACGAAGCCGCGATCGTAGACATCAATATGCCGAAGATGGACGGCTATCAATTCATTCGCGAGCTCCGGGGCGGCGAACGCAGCTACAAGCTTCCGATCGCCGTCGTCTCCAGCGAAAGCAAGCCTTCCGATCAACAGCTCGCGTATCAAGCGGGGGCAAACGCGTATCTCGTGAAGCCCGTGAAGCCGGACCGGCTCGAGGCGCTCATTCGGCTGTTCGGCATCGAACCGGAAGGAGCGGACGTATGAGCGGGAATGTGAAGGCATCGTTCCTCCGAGAGGTCGACGAGCTGCTGAACGCGATCGGCGATCATGTGCTCGCGCTCGAACGCCGGCCGGACGACGCGGAGAACGTCGATCACGTGTTCCGGGCGGCGCACACGCTGAAGGGCTCCGCCAACTTGTACGATTACGGCGGCATTGCGATCTTGACGCATCTGCTCGAGAGCGTGCTCGACGACCTGCGGGGCGGAGCCCGGGTCGCGGACGCGGCGCTGATCGATATTTTGCTCGAGAGCTTCGACCAAGTGCGGTCGCTCGCGGAGCGTATCGGGGACGGCGAAGAGGATCCGCAGTCGGAGCCGGAGCTGCTGCACCGGCTCGGGCGATTCTTGTCGTCGCGCGAGCGGGAGGAATCGCGGCCCGCGTTATTCTCGCAGCGGGCGGGCGATTGGGCCGACGCGGCGCGCGGCTTCATGGACGGCGGGAAGGACGGCGACGCCTTCGTCCACTTCGTGCCGACGCTGACGTCCGCGGACGCCGACGCGGCGCAGCTGAACCGCTACCAGGCGCGGCAGCTGAAGGCCGCGGCGGGGGGAATCGGCGAGGCGTCGGCGCGACGGTTCGACGACGCCGGGCTGCCCGAGCTGCTTCGCGAGGCGGCGGCGAAGCTCGGGCGCATGTCCGAGAAGGCGCCGAACCGGCCGGCGTTCCTGTTGTTTATGCAATTCGTGATCGTCTGTACGCTGCTAGAGAGCTACGCGAGGAGGCACGGCGCGTCCTCGCCGCGTCCGCATTGGTGGTCCGACGTCTGCGACGCCGTGAAGGGCGAGGCGGAGAGCTGGGCGAGCGGCGCGGCGCCGGCGCGCTTCTCCGACGTCGTGCTGGACGTCTGGGAGCTGTGCAAGCCGCGGGAGGCGGCGAAGCCGGAGTTCGGGACGCTGCTGGCGCCCCCGACCCTCGAGAGCCCGTTCTCGGGCGAAGAGGAGGCCGCGGCGACATCGGCGCTCGCCCTCGAGCCGCTCCGGCCGCTCCGGCCGGCGGACGGGGCCGCGCCTTCGGATCTGGCGCAGCTCGCCGGCCGATTGGTCGTCGAGCAGCTGCACTTCCTCGCGCCGAAGGGACGGCCCTTAATCGAGCGTTGGGAGCTTGCGCGCACGCTGCTGCGGCGGTGCGCGGAAGCGCTCGGCGACGACGGGTTGCTCGCGCTCGCCGCCATGCCGGCTCCGGATCTGGCGGCGCTCAACGAGCGGGCGAACCGGTACGTGGAGGGGACGGCGCAGTCGGAGAACGGGCCGGCCGCTCCGGCGCCGCGCCTTGCGGCGTCGCCCGAGCGCGGCGCCGCGCCGGTGCGAGGCACGGCCGAGGGAGCGTCCGCAGCCGAGGCGGTATCGGGTGCCGCTTCTTCCGCCGCTTTCGGGTCCGCGGCGCCCTCGCCGGCCCCGGCGCCGTCTTCGCCGGCCTTCGCGTCGGCGGCGTCCGAAGCGGATCAGATTATCCGCGTCGAGACGGGGAAGGTCGAGCGCTTGATGGAGCTGATCGGCGAGCTCGCGGTCGCGCGCAACGCGTTCCCGTTCATGATCGGCAAGCTGCGGTCGCCGAACGACGCGCTGACCGTCGCGGCCGAGCTGAAGGAGAAGTACGCGGTGCTCGACCGGATCACGCGCGATCTGCAGGACGCGATCGTCGATATCCGCATGCTGCCGGTGTCGTTCGTGTTCAATAAATTCCACCGGTTCGTGCGGGATATGGCCCGGCAGTCCGGCAAGCGCATTCGGCTTGCGTTCGAAGGCGAGGAGACGACGCTCGACAAGACGCTGGTCGAAGCGATCTCCGATCCGCTTATTCACTTGATCCGCAACGCCATCGATCACGGCATCGAGCCGGCGGAGGCGCGAGAACGGGCCGGGAAGCCGCCGGAAGGGCTGCTGCGCATCTCGGCGTTCCGCGAAGGCAACCGCGTCGTGCTCGAGGTGTACGACGACGGCGCCGGCGTGGACACGGACCGCATCCGCGACAAGCTGCGCGCGGCCGGCGAGCTGCCGGAGGAGCGGCTGGCGTCGATGACGCCGCAGGAGCTCGTCGCTTGCGTATTCCGGAGCGGCTTCTCCACCGCGGAAGAAGTGACGACGCTCTCGGGCCGCGGCATCGGCATGGATGCCGTCAAACGGTCGATCCACCGGCTGCAGGGGGACGTCGGCATTCAAAGCGAGCGCGGCGCGGGAACGACGGTGCGCATCGAATTGCCGCTCACGCTGTCGATGACGCACATTCTTCAGGTGTCCGCCGGCGACAACGCGTACGGCATTCCGCTCGAACAGATCGAGGAGACGCTGCGCGCGTCCGCGGGCGACGTCCGAACGATGCAGGGCGAGCCCGTCGTCGTCTTGCGCGATACGGTGTATCCGATCGTCGACTTGCGGACGTACTTGGCGCTGCCGGAGGCGGATTCCGCATCGGCCGACGCTTCGTATCTCGTCATCTTGGGGAGCGGCGTGGCGCTGCGCGTCGACGGGCTGGCGGGGCAGCAGGAAGTCGTCGTGAAGCCGCCGGAGGACTGCTTCAAGCACTTGTCGTATTTGGCCGGGGCCTCGATCCTCGGCGACGGGACGGTGCTGCTCATCTTGAACGGCAACGCGATTCGGTTCGAACCGCGGCGGGAAGCGGTCGAGGCCCGCTAGCGGTCGGCGCTTTTGCGTCTATGCCGCAGCGGCTCTAGAAAGAACGCCTTTCATTTGCTTGTTTGCGGAATGCCATTATGTGGTAATATTGGAATACCGCAAGCATTGCGATGGGGGGACTTCGCATGCGTCGATTTGCCGATGCCTTGTTTGTTCTGTTTCTGTTCGCGCTGCTATACAACGTTGTCGCGGGCATGCTGGCACATGGCGTTCATATACGACATTGGAGCTACAGTTATGAGGAGCCCTTACCGCCGGAATCGATGCAGCGAGTCGCGTTCGAAGCGACCGTCGTCAATGAACGGAGGTACCCCGTATTTATCTTTGAACTGGAAGCCTCCTTCGGCGACGTCGCAATGGACCGCTTCGTGCAAGGGGAACGGAGGGCTCCGGTCCGCGAATGGTTAGAGCCGGGCGAAGAAGCGGTCGTTCGCGGCGAATGGGTATTCGATACCGCAGGCTTGCCGGAAGGGGACGCGTTACACGTTAACGATCATGTGGATTGGAAGGCAAATAAATTCCCCTTCAACTAAAACAGCGACAGCCATGGGCGGGCATGTCACCGCTCAATGGCTGTCGCTGTTGGCAAGAAGCTTTCCGAAACGAGGTTTGCGTGTAATCTTGCGGCGATTGTCCCTGCAATAGTACAGATCCATATGTTCAATATACCGACTATAACAGCCAAGACAGCGGCACCATAAGCAGCGAGATGACGATGCCCGCGATGCCCATGGCGAGGCCCGCGTAGCTGCCGGCCTCCTCGGAGTCGCGCAAGAGTCGCGAGGTGCCGATGCCGTGCGCGGCGGTGCCGACGGCGAGGCCGAGCGGCACGTCGCCGTCGATGCGGAACAGGCGCAGCAGCGCGGGGCCGAACATACTGCCGGCGATACCGGTCAGCACCGTCAATACGGCGGACAACTCGCCGGGGCCGCCGAGCATGCGCGCGAGCTCGATCGAGATGGCCGAGGTGGCCGACTTGGGCAGCGACGCAAGCAGCAAGTCGCGGCTGCCGCCGAGCAGGGCGACGAGCAGCCAAGCGCTGCCGATGCCCGCCGCGCTGCCGACCGTCACGGACGCGAGGATGAGCCCGAACCGGCGTCGGATTTCGGCCCGGCGCTTATACAGCGGGACGGCGAGCGCGACCGTAGCGGGACCGAGGAAGAAGGAGAGCAGGTCGCCTCCTGCGGCGTACGTCTCGTACGGGATGTCGGCCGCGAGCAGCAGCGCCATCATGCCGCCGGACGTGACGATGAGCGGATGCAGCCAGGGAAGCCGCGCGTTCCATCGGAGCGATAGGACGTATAGACCGACGGTGACGGCGACGGCGAACGCCGGCGACGACGCCCATTCCCGAAGCGCCGTCATCGCGTCTCTCCCCGCCACAGCTTCGCCGTCAGCGCCGTCAGCAGGATGACGATCGCCGGTCCGAGCAGCAGGGAGACGAGGATCGCCGCCCACTCGGCGCGAATGAGCGGCAAGAAGACGATCGTGCCGACGACGATCGGAGCGAAGAACAGCATCATATGCTTCAGCAGGAAGGAGGCGGACGCCTCCACCCACTCGAGCTTCACCCAGCCGAGGAGGAGCGCTCCGAGCAGCAGCAGCAGCCCGATGACATTGCCGGGCAGCGGTACGCCGGCCAGCCGCTCCAGGGCGGTGCCGGCCAGATGGAACAAGAGAAGAATCGCGATTCCGCGCATGTCGTCACGAACGCCTCGCTTCTTTGCAAGTAAGATGCCTCTTATTGTATCAAGGATGGTTGGAGGCGTAAACGGCGTCGGCCCTAACCGGCGGTTGAACGGGAAAACCTCCCGTCTATTCGCCGGATACGGGGCCGCGATGGCCGTTTCGGCGAAATAAACAGGAGGTTTTCCGCTTCGGTACCTCGGTATGGGGCGCCGGCGCCCGTGCGGGGACAGGGCGATTCCGCGCCCGTCGATCATCGCCGGTACCCGGCGCTCGCAGCTCGATCGCCTGCGGCGGCAACGCTTACAGCAGCCGATCCGCCTCGATGCCGAGCTTCTTCAGCAGCGCGATCGTCTGGTCCTTCTCCTCCTCGGTGAGGCCGGACACCGCGCGCTGCAGCGCCTCGGCGTGCTTCGGGAAGATGCTCTCCATCAGCCGCTGCCCTTCCTCGGTCACCTCCGCGTACGTCACGCGGCGATCCTCGGCGCAGCTGCGGCGGCGGACGTAGCCGGCATTTTCCAACTTGTCGACCGTGTACGTCACCCCGCCGCTCAGGATAAGCAGACGAGAACCGATCTGCTGCAGCGGGATCGGGCCTTTATGATAAAGCAGCTCCAACACGGCGAACTCCGTCGGATTGAGGCCATACGTCTTAATGTCCCGGGTCGAGTGCTCGGAGACGCTGCGGAACGCGCGATTGAGCACGCGGAACAACCGGAGCGACCGTTCGATCTGTTGATCCTTCTCGTCCATGCAGGAGCCTCCTTACAGGATGAACCGTTTATCTACCATCATAGGTAACGGACGGTCCCGCGTCAAATGGAAAGGGCTCGCGGCAGGCGAAATCGGGAATGTTTCCGGGTGAAACCCGTCGAGCCGGGACATACTGTATCGTATGGTAAAACTCCCCGTTCGAAAGGATGGATTCCCCATGCGCGAGCCGACGATCCGGCTGCGATTCGGTACCGCGAAAGCGGCGTACGAGGCGTTCGAGACGCTGCAGGAGCTCGGGTATCGGCCCGAGCTCGCATCCGACGACTGCGGTCCGGAGCTCGACATTCATATCGAAAACCACGACGTCCAGTCCGCCCTCGAAATCGCGGACGCGTTCGGCGGCAGTCTGGTGGAGCAGGGCGACAAGAAGCCGGCGCGGATCGACTTCGATCCGGACGACGTCTCCATCCCGGCGCATGCGGTGACGGAGGATTTCTCCGAACGCTATTTAAGCGGCGCGAGCGATGACTTCCTCGGCGACGAATACGACGTCGTCCGCGAGATGCAGGAGGGCTACCGCGACAGCGTGTATTAAGCCGGTCGAGCATGAAGGAAAGGCCGCTTCCTCGAAAACGTTCGAGGAGCGGCCTTTTCGTCACGTCATTTTCCTAAGGATTATGCGTTCATCGCGTCGATCAATTCGCCCAGCACCGATTCCGCGTTCGCGTAGTCGATCTGGCACGTGCCGGCCGCCTTGTGCCCGCCGCCGCCGTGCTTCAGCATGAGCGCGCCGATGTCGACCGTCGCCGTTCGGTTCACGATGCTGTGCCCGCAGGCGAACACGCAATTCGCCTTGTTGCGGCCGTCGACGATCCAGATCGAGACGTTCTGCTCCGGCCATAGCGCGTACACCATGAAGCGGTTGCCCGGGTAGATCGTCTCCACGCCGCGCAGGTCGGTAATGATCGCATTGCCTTCCGTGCGGGTGTACTGCTTCAGCATGTCGCGGAATTGCGCGTCCAGCTCGAAGTAGCGGTTCACGCGCTCCTTCACGTCCGGCAGCTCCATAATTTCGTCGACCGTCATCGTCGCGCAATGGTCGACGAGGTCTTCCATCAGCTGGTAGTTGCTGATCCGGTAGTCCCGGAAGCGGCCGAGGCCCGTGCGCGCGTCCATAATGAACGAGAGCAAGTCCCAGCCCTTCGGGTGCAAGATGTCGTCCGCCGAAAATTGCGCCGCGTCCGCCTTATCGACGCCCGCCATAATGTCGTCCAGCTCCGGGCCGAATTTCTCGCGTCCGCCGTAATAATCGTACACGACGCGAGCCGCGCTCGGCGCCACGCGGGATTCGCCTTTGTATTCTACATCCGGCTGCATGCGGGCGAGCTCGCTCGAATGATGGTCGAACCAAAGACCTACGCCGGGCACGTAAGGCAAATTCGCTAAAATGTCGTTGTCGTTCACTTCTACCAGACCGTCTTGAACATCCTTCGGATGCACGAACTTCATCTCGTCCACCATGCCGAGCTTCTTGAACAGCATAGCGCAGACCAGTCCGTCGAAGTCGGAGCGCGTTATCAACCGCATGAGCCAGAACACCTTCCAATACGTTATAGTTCGAATGAACGATCTATATTCGAGGCTTCGGACGCGAATTCCTGCCGAATCACGTTGACGCGCGCGAAAATGTTCTGTCTCGACCGGCTATACCCGAGGGGTAAACTTGCGGCCGATAATCATGCCGTCCCGATAGCCGTCCTCGCCATAGAAATCTTGCGCGAGCAGCAAGTACGAGCGCGGGTGCACGAGTGCCAGCGCGTCGGGGTCGGCAGGCTCCAGACGCGCCAGCGCGGGGGATCGCTCGACGGCGGACGCCTTCGCGAACAACAAGACGTTCTGCGCGTACCACCACTGCACGTCGGGATTGGACCAAATCCGCTTGCGGATGCAGTCGAAGCAGGCGAAGCCGCGCTCCGCGAACAGTCGGGCCCAGTAGTCCGGCCACTGCTCGTTCACGTGATGCTTCCCGCCTTGGTACGGCACCGCCGCGGAAAATAAAACGACGTCGCTGAGCCGCGTCAACGACTCGACGTACATGGCTGCGGCCGCCGCGGGGATGTGCTCGCCGACCTCGAGCGACATCGCGAGGTCGTACGCGCGTTCTGCCGCGAACGGCTGCGACAAGTCCGCGGACCGGAACGCTTCCCGCGGAATCCGGAGCATCGACGGATCGACGTAATCCCCGTCGACGCCGGCGACGTCGAGGACGCCATGCTCCATAAATACGGACAGCCAGCCGCCGGTGCCGCAGCCGATATCGATGACCGAGGTCGGCTGCGCGAGCGAGAGCGCGATCGGCACGATCTCCCGCGCCGACCGGATGGAGCCGTCTTGTTGCTTGCGGAAGAAGTCGGCGTCGTACGTTTCGTTCGTAGCAGGCATCGTAGGCTTACTCCCCTTTCCGAGCGAAGTAGAAAAAATAATAGGTTGGCTTATTATACCATCCGCCGAGCGGGTACCGTGAGTCCGATCGCGGAACGATGGGTTGGACTACACGGAGAAGCTCCTTCATATTACAAGGAGGATATCCGCTCCGCCGCGCTCTTGCCCGCCGTGTAGCCCGTCGCGAACGCCGCCGTGATGTTGTAGCCTCCCGTGTAGCCGTGGATGTCCAGAATTTCGCCGCAGAAGTACAGCCCCTCCGTCAGCTTCGACGACATCGTCTTCGGGTCGATCTCCTTCAGGTTCACGCCGCCGCCGGTGACGAACGCTTCTTCGATCGACAGCGTGCCGGACGCCCACAGCTCGAATCGCTTGCAAGAATCCAAGAACGTCTGCAGCGCCGCCTTCGGAATCTGATCCGCCTGCTGATCCTCGGGGATTCCCGCGCGCGCGAGCAGGAACAAGAGCAGCCGCTCCTGCAAGAGCGAGCGGAAGGCGTTCTTCGCCGCCTTCTTGCCTTCCTCGCGCACGAGCCCGGCCACGCGCTCCTGCAGCGCGCCGACGCTCTCGTCCGGGAACAGGTCGATGCTCATGAGCACATGCTTCGTCTCGAATTTCTTCCGCGCCTTCACGACGAATTGGCTGCACCGCAGCGCCGCCGGTCCGGAGATGCCGAAGTGCGTGAAGATCATGTCGCCTTCGTGCGTAATGATCCGCTTCCCGCGAGGGTCCCACACCGTCAGCTCGATGCCGCGCAGCGACAACCCCTGCAGCGTCTTCTCGCGAATGAAGGCTTCCGATGACGTAATCGGCACCTCGGTCGGATACAGCTCGGTGATCGTGTGCCCGGCCGCCTCGGCCCACGCGTAACCGTCGCCCGTCGAGCCGGTGTGCGGCACGCTCTTGCCGCCGGTGGCGATAACGACGGCGCGCGTCGCCAAGCGCTCCCCGCCGCGCAGCCGCATGCCGACGACCCGACCGTCCGCGTACTCGACGCGGTCGACCGGCGCGTTGACACGGATGTCGACGCCGAGGCTTCGCACCTTGCCGACGAGCGCGTCGACGACGGTCTTCGCCTTGTCGGTGACGGGGAACATGCGTCCGCGGTCCTCTTCCTTCAGCCGAATGCCGAGCTCCTCGAAGAACGCCATAATGTCCCGATTGCCGAAATGGTTGAACGCGCTATATAGAAATCTCCCGTTGCCCGGGATATGCTTCACGATCGTGTCGAGGTCGCCCGCGTTCGTGACGTTGCAGCGGCCGCCGCCCGAAATGCCGAGCTTGCGGCCGAGCTTGTCCCCTTTGTCGATCAAGAGCGTCCTCGCGCCGTGCGTCGCCGCGGAGACGGCGGCCATCAGCCCCGACGGTCCGCCGCCGATCACGATGCAATCGTATGCGTCGTGCGTCATCCTTTTCCATACGCTCCTTAATAGTTGCCTGATTGCGATTAGTATACCACGTCCGGCATGTTCTGCCGAAGAGCGGCGAATACTAACGGTCGACAACGACGGAAGGAGTGAACGCGGCAATGGCGAAAGGCGGAAGCAACAACGATTCTTGGGCGCAGAAGCAGCATGAGAAGGAAAACAAGGCAGGCAACCAAGACAAGGTGCCCGGCATCGACAAGAAGCTGAACGGACCGAACCGCCCGGCGGAATAAGGGAGGGACGTCTTATGGCGAAGAAGAAGCGGAACCGGACCGAAGCGGCGGCGCTGGACACGCCCGAGGAAATCATCGCGTCGCTCGGCGACCCGTCGCTCGATCCGTTCGAGATCGAATTCTCGCCCGAGCATCGGGAGGGCCGCGGTCCGCGCGGCGCGTTCGTGAACGAGCACGGCGTCGTCATCGGCGATCACGACTACGAGTCTCCGCAGTCTCCGTTGGAGAATTGGTCGAAGGATACCGATCCGACGCTGATGGCCGGGGACGAGTGGGTGCATCCGTACAAGGACGTCGGCTTTCATACCGAGGAGAATCGGGATTATTTCGAAAAGGGCGTTCCGCCCAAAGGCGGCATCTACATGCACCCGACGGTCGACGTCGCCTA
Source organism: Paenibacillus sp. (assembly GCA_031181325.1). Classification (GTDB taxonomy): domain Bacteria; phylum Bacillota; class Bacilli; order Paenibacillales; family YIM-B00363; genus Paenibacillus_AE. Next base: position 6,339 of record JAPSKX010000087.1, on the reverse strand, counting down.
TCCGTACAACCTCCAGGACGATGCGGGGGGGACGTCGGACGAGGCGGACGCTCCGCGCAAGAAATAACGACAACGCGTCGGCGCCATGGTATAATAAACGCAGGCTTTCGCCAAAGTTAACATATACCATGTAAGGGAGCGTGAATACAGTCATGTCGATTACGTTCGAGATGTATATGAACGACTATATTCAACCGATGCGCGACGAACTGACGCGTCTGGGCATTACGGAGCTTCGCACGCCGGAGGACGTAGAGCAGGCGTTCAACGATATGAAGGGAACGGCGCTCGTCGTCGTCAACTCGGTGTGCGGCTGCGCCGCCGGCAACGCCCGTCCGGGCGTCGCGAAGGCGCTGCAGGCCGGTCCGAAGCCGGATCACCTGTACACGGTGTTCGCGGGTCAAGACAAGGAAGCGACCGCGAAGGCGCGCGAATATTTCGCGCCGTATCCGCCGTCTTCCCCGTCGATCGCGCTCATGAAGGACGGCGAGCTGGTGTTCTTCATCGAGCGCCACGAGATCGAAGACCGCAATGCGGAGCAGATCGCGACGAAGCTGGCCGGCGCGTTCGAGCACTATTGCAAATAAGCGTTTCGCGCGCGAAAGCCCTCTCCCGACCGTTGGTCGGCGGAGGGCTTTTTTTGTATTTTCTCCCACCTTCAAGGAGGTTGTTCTGCTACACTTAGGGGAGATGCAAGCGAGTGAGGAGGAGGTGCGGCGAATGAGAACTTCCGCGAAGGGTCGGCGGAGGATCGTCGCGATCGCGGCCGGGTGCGCCTTGGCGTTCTTGATCGGGTGCGAGGACGAATCGGTTGCGCCGGAGGGAAGCAAGGGCGATCTCGCGCCCGTGGAACAACCGAACGCTTCCCCGCCCGCGGAGCCGCCGGTCGCTCGTTCGAGCGAAGGGACGGGCGGCGTCTTGACGGTTCGATTCGAGCCCGGCGAGCGCGTCGAGCTTCGACCCGGCACGCCGATTTACAAAGAGCCGTCGACCGGCGGAGCGCCGCCGCCGTTCGCCGCGTATTACGCACAGCCGAGCCACAAATATTCGTTCCTGTCGGCGGAAGACGAGATGATGACGCTCGCGTCCGGGGAAGACGGCGAGGTAACGGTGCCTGCGTGGTACGGGACGGATGCGGCGCGCGGCGTTCGCGAGGCGGCGCCGATTCGCATCGACGCGAAGCCCGAGGCTCGCTTGTCGTTGTTCCCGGGGAGCGAGACAAGGATGGAGGCGCTCGACGCCGGCGGGACGCTGTACAGCGTCCTGCAGTGGGAGGATTGGTTCGGCGTTCCGATTCCGCCGGAGCCTTGGTACGCCGAAGATACTGTGCGCGCGCCCGCGATGCTGTGGCTGCACGCTTCGGACGTCGCCTCGTCGGGGCCGCTGACCGGAGGCCTCTGGGACGAGGCGGCGGGGGTCCCTTCCTCCGTCGTCCGCAGCTTCGCGGAGTCTGCGTTGCATGAAGAGGCGGATCGGACGTCCGTCGAACGGCTGCTGGGTCCGGCGGACGTCCGGGAGACGTCGCGCAGCTTGAACGAGACCGGCGCTCCGCTTTCCGTCGCGGAGCGATGGCGTTACGAACGGGAGAATGCGCATTTCGTGCTGGACTTCGAGGAAGACGGGACGATCGCGACCTGGAGATGGACCGTCCCGCTTACCCGGGCGGAGCAACTCGAAGTCAGCGGGTACACGTATCCGACGATTCGCAATTATTCGTTCCGGGAACTCCCGCTCGCGCCTACGATCGAGGTGGAGAAGACGTGGAGAAATCAAGGGGCGCTGGCGTACGCGTTCTTGCACGCGGCGACGGACGACGCGCTGCTCGTGCGAGGAGACGACGGCGGGTTCAGCGGCATGCATTACGACTCCAACCTGTATGCCATCGATCGGCGCTCGGGCGATACGCTGTGGCGGATCGATGCGGGCTACAGCGGCTTTATCGCGATGTTGGACGAGGATCGGGAGCATGTCGCCGTGTTCACGCCGTACGATCCGGCGGCGAAGGCCTATAGACAACTGGTGCGCCGGGTGCGACTGACGGACGGGGAGACGATGTGGAGCGTCGAGCATCCGACGGAAGATCGATTTATGAGCATGTCCGGGGCGAAGGGCGTGGTGGCGCTGTACACCGAACCGTTCGAGGAGAAGGCGGGACAGTTGACGACGCTGGACGCGCATACGGGCAAGCCGCTATGGGAGAAGTCGTACCGCGAGCCGTATCGGCTGCTGAACGAAACCGGACGGGAGCCGTATCTTCTCGTTCTCCAAGGAAGCAAGCTTTCCGCGCTCGATCCGGTCACCGGGCGCGTCCGATGGACGGCGAACGCGAAGGAGACCCTGTCGGAGAAGGAGCCCGACTGGGTTCCGGACGTTGCGCCGCGGCGTCACGATCCGTTCCGGGACGACGACGAAGGCTTCCTATGGACGACGCTCGGGAAGGAGCTCGCGCGCGTCGATACGGCGACGGGTCGGGTCGAAGCCCGTTACCCGCTGCGAAAGAACGAGCTCGTCTCCCTCTTGGACGAGCGGCAGTGGCTCGTGCAGCGATCGCTCGATGCGCCCGAATGGTACAACGGCACCCGCTTCGAGACGTCGCTGTACGACGCGGCCGCGGCCGAGCCCGTGTGGACGATCCCCGGAAGAGCGTCCGGGGCCATGGCGCAAGGGGATCGCATCTATCTCGCGATCGACGGCGTTCCGTCGGCCGTGTCCCGGGCGGACGGGGAGATTTTGTGGCAGACGCCGACGACCGGCGTCGGCGACCCGGATCGGGGCTTCGCGGCGATCGCCTTGCTCGGCGACCCGCTGCTGTTCGCGATCGGGGAAGACGTCGTTCAGGTCGACGAGGACGACGGCGCCGTCGTCGGCCGATGGAAGGATGCATTGATCGGATTTCCGGACACGCTGGTGCGGTGGGCGTGGGGCGGGCTCCTCAACCGCGACGGGGATACTGTGTATCTCGGTTCGGCGAACGGGGCGTTCTCGAGCGTCCCGGTATTCGGATCCCGATAGTCGCGTTCGCATCGCGGAGCCTGCCGGCAATCGGTCGCTAGATCGCCGCCATGCGCTCGCGGATCGCGTCGGCCGCGGCCGCGCCGGCTCGCTTCGCGACGATGTCGAAGCCGGCGGCCAAGACGGGCTTCCTCGAGACGCTGTGGGCGTCCGTCGCCAGCGTGTGCGCCTGGCCGCGGTCGACGAGCCGGAGCGCGAACGCCTGGGCGTCGGGGCCGTTGTTGCCGAGCAGGCTGTCGACGGAGACTTGGGTCCAGACGACGCCCGTCTCGATCATGCGATCGAGCAGCTTCGGCTCCTCCCGGAAGAAGACGTGGCGCTCCGGATGCGCGAGCACGGCCGTCACGCCGCGCGCGCGGAACGTCTCCAGGATGTCCCACGTATCCGGTCGGAAGCCCGCCCAAGGCTCTTCCACCAACAGGAAGGCAGGGTTGTCCCCGAGGAAGCAGCATTGCTCGTTCGCGAGCGTCGCTTCGACGAAGGCGGCGTCTTCGAGGACGAGCTCGTTGCCGCACCGAATGCGAAGGTCGATCGCAAGCCGGTCGAGCTCGGCTTGCAGCAACTCCACCTTCGAGCGGACGATGGGCGCGTACGACTTCCAGTAGTTGCCGAGATGCGGCGTGGCGACGATCGTTCGAATGCCGTCCTCCACGGCGATGCGGGCCATGGCGACGGCCATGTCCATATCCTTCGCGCCGTCGTCGACGGCGGGCAAGATGTGACAGTGAATATCGATCATAGGTTGCGGACCCCTCCCGAGTCTGAATGCGTTCGTTACGAACATGGTAGCAGAGGGAAGCGGGAAAAGCAGTAAGAAAAAACATGATTTCGCTAAGGCAAGCTTGTATTGGAATTTCCTGCGAGGAACGAGTACAATCGTTGATAAAATGGTCCGCGAGGAGTGGAGAGGATGAGCAAGCAGCAAGACATTATCGCCGCGCTAGGCGTGAAGCCGGACATCGACGTCGATGCGGAGATTCGGCGCCGCGTAGATTTCCTGAAGGATTACGTGAAGAAGTCGGGCACGACGGGGCTGCTCATCGCGATCAGCGGCGGCATCGATTCCGCGGTGGCCGCGGGCCTATGCAAGCGCGCGACGGACGAGCTTCGCGAGGAGACCGGGCAGGACTACCGGACGATCGGCGTGCTGCAGCCGTACGGCGAGCAGGTCGACATCGCCGACAGCCGCTCGGTCGTGGAGGCGTTCGGTCTCGCGGGCTCCGCGGTCGAGATGAACATCGAGGAGGCGGTGGACGAGATCGCGCTCGAGACCGAGTACGCGCTGAAGCACCTCGGCATCCATCGGCACGTCAGCAAGGAAGGCAAGGGCAATACGAAGGCGCGCACCCGTATGGTTATGCAATACGCGCTCGCGTTCGAGATGAACCTGCTCGTCGTCGGCACCGATCACGCGTCGGAGGCGATCACCGGCTTCTTCACGAAGTACGGCGACGGCGCCGTCGACATTACTCCGCTCAGCACGCTGAACAAGCGGCAGGTGCGCGCGCTCGCCCGATCTCTCGGCGTGCCGCAGCCGATTCTGGACAAGGCGCCGACCGCAGGTCTGTGGGAGGGCCAGACGGACGAGGGCGAGCTCGGCATTCCGTACGAGGCGAATTCGGACTACCTCGAAGGGAAGTCGATCGACGCCGCCGTTCGCGCCAAGCTCGAGCGGCAATACGACAAGACCGCGCATAAGCGGCTGCCGATCCCCGGGATCTAGGGGAACGGCGGCGCCAGGCTCGGCGATTCCTGCGATGCAGGGGCGCCGGGCCTGTTTTTTTTCTCTTTCCCGGGGGCGGGGGGCGTCCGATTGCGTCACGGCGGGCGAATCTCCCTCATACGATGGTGTAATCCCATGGAGATAGGAAGGGACTTGCCCTTATGGAATACTTGGATATGATCGCGAAGTTAGGGATCGGCAACGCGCACCCGGGCGGCTTCGCCGAGACGGTGAAGCAGCTCGAGCGTCATCCGCTTCCGAGCGGCTCGCGCATTCTGGAGATCGGCTGCGGCACGGGTCGTACGGCCTGTTATTTGGCGGCTATGGGACATGATGTCACCGGGGTGGACATCCGGCCGGATATGATCGCGAAGGCGAGACGGCGGGCGGAGGCGGACGGCGCCGCCGCGCGCTTCGAAACGGGGGACGCGACGGCGCTGCCCTTCCCGGACGACGCCTTCGACGCGGTCTTGGCCGAATCCGTCACCGTCTTCGTCGATGCCGCGGCGGCGCTGCGCGAATACCGCCGCGTGCTGCGGACCGGAGGCACGCTGTACGACCGGGAGATGGTGCGCAGACGCGCGATCGGCGAGGACGCGCATATGGAGATCGTTCGATTTTACGGCGTGCGGGAGCTGTGGGACGCCGGGACTTGGACGGTCGCTCTCCGGAACGCAGGCTTCGAACGGGCGTCGGTCGAGGGGCCGTTCCCCTTCCCGGAGGGGAAGGGGGAACCGCTCGAGTACCCCGACCGCTCCCAGCAGATCGACGCCGGCGCCTTGACCGATCCCGGGATCTGGGACATCAGCCGGAAGTACGAGGCTATCATGGAGTCGCACCGTCGGTCGCTCGGGCATATCCTCGCGATCGGCACGAAATAAAATACCGTTCGAAGGCGAGAACGCGGACATCCGCGAAGGACGACAGAGCGGCCCTCTCGTTCGGGGGGCGCTCTTCTTGTCGCTTGGCGCGCGACGATAAAAAATCCGCGCATAGGTTAGCGTCCAATCCGCCGCAGTCGATGCCCCATAGAATGTAAGGCAATCGAGCGGAGGGAGGGACACGAATGAGCGGGGTTCAATACGGCGGTTTCACTTCCACGGGCGCGATTCTGGTGCTCTACATTTTGTTGGTGATCGTTCTGTCGGCGGGGTACTTTGTCTAACGTATGCCGTTAACCGACGCGAAAGCCCGCGGCGCCGCTCCTTCCGGGGCGCGCCGCGGGCTTTCTTCGGTTGCCGCGCCGCCGTGCGGGATATGTCCGCTTCACGGACCGAGCCGCGCGCGGCAGGCGCGGACGAACGCTTGCAGCGGCTCTACGTCGAAGTGGAGCGACTCGCGCGGCTCCGCCCGCCGGTACAGCTTGAGCGCGTCGGCGACGACTTCGATGTGCAACGGCATCGCGGTCATGCCCCACACGCCGGCTTCCTCCTTGGAGACGACCGCGCCGCTGGCCGCGAATCGCAGCACGCGCAGCCAATTCAGCACGTAGTATACCGGCTGCTTCGAGACGTCGCGGAACGGCACGTCGACGTCGGCGGCGATCGCGGCCCGATAGTCCGCGTCCGGCACCGCCGGGAGCGTCTCCGCGGGAGCGGGTCCGC
>JAPSKX010000303.1 GCA_031181325.1 Paenibacillus sp. | reverse complement strand
AGCACGCGCCCCATCACCCCGCGGAACCGGCACCGCCGGCACACCTCCTCCGAGAGCTCGAGCAGCACCGTCTCGATGTCGCGCCCCTCCTCGTAGTCGCGGGGCAGCGTCATGCCGTGCCCGATCGCCTGCTGGGCGCCTTCGTGCGTGCCCGGCGTCACGGGCGAATCGTCGATGCCGTGCGCGGTGCGCCACAGCACCTCGCCGTTAATGCCCCACTTCCGCTTGAGCGTCTCGAGCGGCGTCCGCGCAAGATCGCCGATCGTGTAGATGCCCATTCGGTTCAGATGCCGCATCATGCGGCTGCCGACGCCGAACATGCCTTGCACCGGCACCTTCCACAGCTTCTCCTCGACGTCGGCCTTCTTCATCTCGAAGACGCCCGCCGCGTTCTTCTTCGCGAACTGGTCGCACGCCATCTTCGCCAGCACCTTGTTGTCGCTGATGCCGACGCGGGCGTATACGCCCGTCTTCTCGAGAATCTCGCGCTGCATGCGGCGGGCCGTCTCCTCCGCGTCGCCGCCGTGCAGGTGGAGGCTGCCGGTCAGCTCGCAGAACTGCTCGTCGATCGAAAACGGCTCCACCGCGTCCGCATACCGCTCCAGAATGCGCGTAATCTGCATCGACACGTCGATATACGTCTGCATGCGGGGGCGCACGACGATCAAGTCCGCGCACTTGTTCAGCGCCTCCCCGAGCCGTTCCGCCGTCGTCACGCCGTAGCGCTTCGCGATCGGGCAAGCGGCCAGTACGATGCCCGAGCGAATCTTCGGGTCTCCGGCCACGACGACGGGCTTCCCCGCCGTCTCGGGGCGGCTCGCCTTCTCGACGCTGGCGTAGAAGCTCTGCATGTCGGCCATCATGACGACGCGGCCTCGGCTTTCCTTCATCGTTCCTCACCTGACCTGGGCGAAAATAAGAATGTACGTTCGGGCGGATGTTGTTTATTATACACCGAACATATATTCTTATCCAGAGGGGAAAGCGGCTATCGGAACATATTCCATAATTTAATCAAGTGCAGCGGATTGTTCGGATCGATCTTCTGGTCGAGCACGAACCGCACGATCGCCTCCGACTGCCGCTCCGACAGCTTCTCGTCGACGGCCTTGCACGCGAGGCGCAAGAGCCGCTGCACCGTCGCGCGGTTTTGCAGGTCCGCCTTCGTGACGGTGCCGACCGCCGTCTTGAGCCGCTCCTTCGTCGACGGGTTTTTCATTTTCGTCTTCACGCGTTCCACGAGTTCCGCGCTGATACCGTACTTTTCGTATGCGGGCATACCCGTTCCCTCCCTCGTACGCGAGTGTTTGCCCTAGTATATGGCGCTCCCCGCGGAAACTGACTTGTATCTTTGGGGGCAAAAGGCTCCGCCGAGAGGCCGGGGCGGGTGGCCGGGGCTGCCCGGCGCGCGCTCCGGGATCGAATACGGTCACGCGAAGAAGGGGCGGGTCCCGTAGGACGCGCCCCCTCGCATATAACGCCGCCGGCGCGCCCAAGCGCGCAAACCGCCGAAATCAATCGATCAAGTCGCCGTCCAGCACCTGCTCTCGGGCGAGCAACGCGCGCAGGTCGGCGTACGCCGCGCTCGTCCAGAACGTCTCGTCCCGCACGAGCTCCGCCGCGTCGTCCCGCGCCGCCTCCAGCGCGGCGAAGTCCGCCGACGGGTCCGCGAGCCGGAACTCCGGCGCGCCGCTCTGCTTCGTGCCGAAGAAGTCGCCAGGCCCCCGCAGCTCCAGGTCGCGGCGCGCCACTTCGAAGCCGTCGTTCGTCTCCGTCATGACGCGCATCCGCTCGCGGCCCTGCTCCGACTTCGGGTCGGCCACGAGCACGCAGTACGACTGATGCGCGCCGCGCCCGACGCGGCCGCGCAGCTGGTGCAGCTGCGACAGGCCGAAGCGCTCCGCGTCGTAGACGACCATGACGGTCGCGTTCGGCACGTCGACGCCGACCTCGATGACCGTCGTCGACACGAGCACCCCGACGTCCCCCGCCGCGAAGCGGCCCATGACGTCGTCCTTCTCCGCCGACGTCATCCGGCCGTGCAAGAGCCCGACGGCCGCGGGCGGAAACACCGCCTGCAGCTGCGCGTACATATCGAGCGCGTTCTGGAAGTCCAGCTTGTCCGACTCCTCGATCAACGGGCAGACGATGTACGCCTGCCGCCCCGCGGCCATCTCCCGCCGAATGAGGTCGAGCACCTCGTCCATGCCCGAGTGCTTCACCCACGTCGTGCGGATCGGCAGCCGCCCCTTCGGCAGCTCCCGCAGCGTCGATACGTCCATATCGCCGAACGCGGTAATCGCGAGCGTGCGCGGGATCGGCGTCGCCGTCATCGTCAGCACGTCCGGATGCAGACCCTTGCGACGCAGCACGCTCCGCTGGGCGACGCCGAACCGGTGCTGCTCGTCCGTCACGACGAGCCCGAGCCCCCGGAAGTACACGTCCTCCTGGATCAGCGCATGCGTGCCGACGACGATGTCGACGAGGCCGCTCTGCAGGCCGGCCAGCACGTCGCGCCGCTCCCGCTCGCGCAGCGAGCCGATGAGCAGCCCGACCTCGATGCCGTACGGCTCGAACAGCCGCCGCAGCGACTTCGCATGCTGCTCGGCCAAGATTTCCGTCGGCACCATAAGCGCGCCCTGCAAGCCGCCGCGGACGCAGGCGTACAGCGCGACGGCGGCGACGATCGTCTTGCCCGCGCCGACGTCGCCCTGCAGCAGCCGGTTCATACTATGCGGCGACTCCAAGTCCTTTAAGATTTCCGCGATGACCTTCTTCTGGGAGTCGGTCAGCTCGAACGGCAGCGCCCGTACGAAACGGCGCACCTCCTCGCGCTCGAACGTATGGGCGACGCCCTCCTTCCGTCGGTTCGCCCAAGCGCGGTACGCCTGAATCTTCAGCTGGAACAGGAACAGTTCCTCGTACACGAGGCGCCTGCGCGCGTCCGCGCCCGATACGGCGCCGTCCGGCTGATGGATGCCGCGAACCGCGTCGCGCCGCGGCAGCAACCGGTATTTCCGCACGAGCTCCGGCGGCAGCAGCTCCGGCATGCTATCTCCGAATTGGTCGAGCGCCGCCGCAATCGTCTTGCGCATCCACGGCTGCGTCACCTCGCCGCCCACCGCGTACACGGGAATGACCGAGCCGGCTTTCTGCACCCGCGAATTCGGAAATTCTGTGCCGGACACCGTCAGCTGCTTGCGCGCCTTGTCCCACTTGCCCGTCAGCACCGCCTCGCCGCCGTACGGCAGCCGGTCCTTCAAATAATGCTGATTAAACCAGACGGCCGTGAACAAAATCGAACCCGAGGCCGCCTTGCACACCATGCGCGTCTTCTTGCCGAACCGCTGCACGTTCGGTTCGCTCATGACGACGGCGGACACCGTCGCCTTCTCCCCGTCGGGCGTCTCTTCCAGCGGACGGATGCGGAAGTCCTCGTATCGGATCGGGAACGAATCCAACAGCGCGCCGACGGAAAAAATCCCGAAGGAAGCAAGCTCGCGCGCCTTGGCTTCGCCAACGCCGCGCACTTGTTCCACCGGGATCGCGTACAAATCTTGCGTCATGCTTCCGCAGGCGTGACGAACA
>JAPSKX010000086.1 GCA_031181325.1 Paenibacillus sp. | reverse complement strand
GGGGCACCCCAGGCACGGTCAAAGGCAAGCTGGCCGTTCAAATTACGGACATTGTGACCGAAGGAGTAGAAGAGCATGACGAATAAAGATTATTTATCGCAAGAGGAGATCGACGCGCTGCTCCGGGCTTCGTCGGATTCGAACGACGATATGGACGCGCTCGCCGGTTCCTCGTCCGGCGGTTCGGTGCTGTCGATCGACGATTACCTGACGCCGATCGAGCAGGACGCGCTCGGCGAAATCGGCAACATTACGTTCGGCAGCGCGGCGACGGCGCTTTCCACGCTGCTCGGCCGCAAGGTCGACATTACGACGCCGAAGGTATCCGTCATCGGCAAGGAAGAGGTATCGGGCACGTTCCCGAGCCCGCACGTGGCGGTGCACGTCAACTACGTCGACGGCTTCCACGGCATTAACCTGCTGGTGATCAAGACGCGCGACGCGCAAGTGATCGCGGATCTGATGCTCGGCGGCTCCGGTCACCCGGAAGAAACGGAGCTGAACGAAATTCATGTCAGCGCCGTGCAGGAAGCGATGAACCAAATGATGGGCTCCTCGGCGACGTCGATGTCGACCATCTTCAATCGGTTCGTCAACATCTCGCCGCCGGGCATCGACGTGCTCGACTTCTCCGAGGGACAGGGCGATCAACTGCTGACGGAGGACGCGTTCATTCAGGTGTCGTTTCGCCTGGCGATCGGCGATCTGATCGATTCCAACATTATGCAGTTGCTGCCGGTCTGGTTCGCCAAAGACATGGTGAACATCTTGATGGGAGGCGCCTCCAGCGAACCGGCTGCCGCCGCTGCGCCGGCGCCGAAAGCCGCTGCGCCGACGCCGCCTTCGGCACCTACGCCGCCGCCGGCCCCAGCGCCTGTCCCGCCGCCGCAATACGCGGAGCCGCCGAACTACGGCGGATACCCGCCGCCGCCGTACGGAGCGCCGCCGTATGGAGCGCCGCCGTATGGAGCGCCGCCGTATGGAGCGCCGCCGATGCCGCAGCACGGCTATGCGCCGCCGCCGCCGAATCGGAACGTGCAAGCGGCGCAGTTTTCCGACTTATCGGGGTTCGGGGCTGCGCATACAGACAATACGAACCTGAATTTACTACTGGACATCCCCCTTAAGGTTACTGTTGAATTAGGGAGGACGCAAAAACAGATCAAGGACATTCTCGAGCTGTCCCAAGGCTCGATCGTCGAGTTGGATAAGCTGGCCGGCGAGCCCGTCGACATCTTGGTCAACAACAAGCTGATCGCCAAGGGAGAGGTCGTCGTCATCGACGAGAACTTCGGCGTGCGGGTCACCGACATCGTCAGTCCTTGGGATCGTATCCAGAAGCTGCAGTAATTTTCACCGTCGGCAATACGTATCTCACACGTACTTGAGCATAAATAAAACCCACGATTGAAAGGATTGTATCGAATGGCGAACCGTATCTTGGTAGTGGACGATGCAGCATTCATGCGCATGATGATTAAGGACATCTTAGGCAAAAACGGCTACGAAGTTGTCGGGGAAGCAGCCGACGGCGCGCAAGCGATCGAGAAATTCAAAGAGACCAATCCGGATCTGATTACGATGGATATTACGATGCCGGAGATGGATGGCATTACAGCTCTTAAGGAAATCAAGAAGCTTGACCCGAGCGCGAAGGTTATCATGTGTTCCGCCATGGGTCAGCAAGCGATGGTTATCGACGCGATCCAAGCGGGCGCGAAGGACTTCATCGTAAAGCCGTTCCAAGCCGATCGCGTCATCGAAGCGATCAAGAAGACATTGGGCTGATACCATGTACGGAACCTTGGTCAGTACGCTCGGCGGTTCGCTCGAGACGCCGCCCGATGCGGCGCCGGAAGCATTTTCCACAGGTGATTTCTACGGCAACTTCTTTCAAGTCATCGTCGTCCTTGCCGTCGTTATCGGACTGATCGTCGTATTGATCCGGTTCCTGGCCGCAAGGAATAAACGATGGACGGGGGGGCGCTCGCTGCATGTGCATGCCGGCGTACCTCTCGGTCAAAACAAATCGATGCAAGTCGTCGAGATCGGCGACGCCGTCTATATCGTAGGCGTCGGCGAAGACATTACCTTGCTCGACAAGATCGACGATCCGGAACGGGCCGAAGCGCTGCTCGCTTCGCTCGAGGCGAGACCGGCGCCCGCCGCGGGAACGGCGGTCGCCGCGCTGGCCGGCCTGATTCGAAGCTGGCGCAATCGCGGCCGTCCCGAGCCGGAGCAGCCGGAGTGGCAGTCGAACGAAGCGTTCAAGGATTTATTGAACCAAAAGTTAAAAAGCGTCTCTACGCGGAAAGACGCCATGAAGGAATGGATGGAGGAAGAAGACCGATGAAACGAAGGCTGCTGCCGGCGCTCCTGTTCGGCCTCGCGCTGCTCGGCGCCTCCTTGTTTCTAAGGCCGGAAGCCGCGTATGCTACCGCTTCGCCGATCCCGGGCATCGACCTGTCGATCGGCACGTCGGACGAGCCTCAGGACGTCTCCAGCACGCTGAGTATCGTGCTGATGCTTACGGTGCTCAGCTTGGCGCCGGCCATCTTGATCATGATGACGTGCTTCACGAGGATCGTCATCGTTCTCGGCTTCGTACGGACGTCGCTCGCGACGAACCAGATGCCTCCGAACCAAGTCTTGATCGGTCTTGCGTTATTCATGAGCTTATTCGTGATGGCGCCGACGATCGGCGAAATCAATGAAACGGCGCTGCAGCCCTATTTGAAGGGCGAATTGACGCAGGTCGAGGCGTTGAACGAAGCCGCCTTGCCGCTCAAGAAGTTCATGTCGAGTCAGACGCGGGAGAAAGACCTGCTGCTGTTTTTGGACTACGGCAATATGCCTCGTCCGTCTTCCTACGAAGATATTCCGCTTACCGCGCTCGTTCCCGCGTTCGCGATCAGCGAGCTGAAGACCGCGTTCCAGATGGGCTTTATGATTTTCATCCCGTTCCTCGTGATCGATATGGTCGTCTCCAGCACCTTGATGGCGATGGGGATGATGATGCTCCCGCCGGTCATGATTTCGCTGCCGTTCAAAATCCTGCTGTTCGTGCTCGTCGACGGCTGGTATCTCGTCGTGAAATCGTTGCTGCTGAGCTTCAATACCTGATCGAGGAGGGGACGGCACGTGAGATCGGATACGGTAATTCGAATCGCCGGCGAGGCGATTTACACGACTTTGATGGCTTCGGGTCCGATGTTGATCCTAGCGCTCGTCGTCGGTCTTGCGATCAGTATTTTCCAAGCGACGACCCAAATCCAAGAGCAGACGCTCGCCTTCGTTCCGAAAATCGTCGTCGTGCTCGTCGCGATTTTGTTTTTCGGGCCTTGGATCTTGTCCAAGCTGGTCGATTTTACCTTCCATCTGTTGAACAATCTGCACCATTTCATCGGGTAACGCGTCATGGAACTCGTATTGTCGTATTACCCGAACTTGCTGCTCATATTTTGCCGAATGACCGGGTTCTTTATGACGGCGCCCGTGTTCTCTACAAGAAATAATGTGCCGCCGCAATTACGTATCGGCATTTCGGTGTTCGTTTCTTTACTGGTATTTTTTACGTCGGGCACCGACCGCGCGATACCGATCGACGCCGATTACGTGTACTTCGTCATTCGCGAGTCGTTGATCGGGGTGTTGCTCGGTTTCGTTGCTTATTTGTTTTTTACCGTCGTCCAAATCGCCGGCTCGTTCATCGATATGCAGATGGGCTTCGGCATCGCGAACGTCATCGACCCGATGACGGGGGCGCAAAGTCCGGTCTTCGGAAGCTTTAAGTACATGGTTGCGATGCTGTTATTCCTTACGCTCAACGGCCATCATTATTTGCTGCTCGGCATAATGGACAGCTACCAGATGATTCCGCTCGACAATTCGTTCTTCGCGGCGCTGGCGAACGGACCGCCGACGGAGGCGCTGACGAGAAGCGTCGCGACCGCGTTCACGCTCGCGTTCCAGATGGCTGCTCCGATCGTCGCGGCGATGTTTCTCGTGGACGTCGCGCTCGGCATCTTGGCCAAGACGGCTCCGCAGTTCAACGTCTTCGTCGTCGGAATGCCGCTGAAGATCTTGATTGGTCTCGGCATTATGCTGCTTCTGATCCCAGGCTTTCTGGCCTTGTTCCAAACGTTGTTCGCGACGATGTTCGACAACATGCACGAGATCATGCGGACGCTGCGCGCCGTCTAACCCGCTCAAGGAGGTTCCCGATGCCGCTCCCGCTTCGTTATACGCTCGATTTGCAGTTATTCGGTCAAGAGAAGACGGAACAGGCGACTCCGAGGAAGCGGCAGGAATCGCGCAAGAAAGGACAAGTCGCCAAAAGCATGGAGTTGCCGGGCGCGTTGATCATGCTCGGCGGCTTCGGACTGCTGGCGATGTACGGCTCCGTCATGGGGCAGGGCATCGCGGGGATGTTTTCCGCCGGACTCCGCGAGTACATTCTGTGGGACGTGACCGATACGAACGTCATCGCGATGTTCTCGCAGCTGATGCGGGAAGGGCTTCTGCTGCTCCTGCCGATTATGGCGATCGGCGTCTTGATGGCGCTGATAGCCTCTTACGCGCAGATCGGCTTCTTATTCACCGGAGATCCGCTCAAGATGAAGTTCTCGAAGCTGAACCCGATCGAAGGCTTTAAAAATATTTTCTCCATGCGTTCGGTGGTCGAGTTTCTGAAGTCGATGCTGAAGGTGCTTATTATCGGCATCATCGCCTTTATGATTTTGTGGGGAGAACGCGCAACGCTGTTGACGCTCGCTTCCGTACCGATTCCGGCGATCTTCCAGTATGTCGGCGGATTAACGCTGCGGCTCGGACTGTTTTCCGGCGGCGCCTTGTTCGTCCTTGCGCTGTTCGATTACGCGTATCAGAAGTGGGATTTCGAGAAAAAGCAGCGCATGTCCAAGCAGGAAGTCAAGGACGAGTATAAGAAAACCGAGGGCGATCCGCTCATAAAATCGAAAATTCGCGAGCGACAACGTCGCATGGCGATGCAGCGAATGATGCAGGAAGTGCCGAAGGCGGACGTCGTCATTACGAACCCGACGCACTTCGCCGTCGCGGTCAAGTACGACGGGGCGGAGATGGACGCGCCTCGCGTCATCGCGAAGGGGGCCGACTACGTCGCCCTACGCATCCGGCAAATCGCCAAAGACAACGATGTCCCGCTGATGGAAAATAAACCGCTCGCCCGCGCGTTGTACGCGCAGGTCGAGATCGGCGATTCGATCCCGCAAGAGCTGTTCCAAGCGGTCGCCGAAGTGCTCGCCTTCGTCTACAAGGCTAAGGCGAAGGTACCCATGACAAGAAGGTAAATGTCGATCGTCGGCTATCCCAAGGATGAAAGAGAGGAGGGGAACGCATGAGAATCAAAGATATAGCGGTGCTTGGCGGCATTATCGGCATCGTGATGATGATGATCGTGCCGATCAATACGCATCTGCTCGATTTCATGCTGATTATCAATATCTCGCTGGCGCTTACGATGCTGCTTGTCGCGATGAATACGAAAGAAGCGCTTCAGTTTTCCATTTTCCCCTCGCTCCTCTTGATTACGACGCTGTTCCGCCTCGCGCTGAACGTGTCGACGACGCGTAACATCCTGGCGAACGCGCATGCCGGGAAGGTCGTCGAGACGTTCGGATCTTTCGTTGCCCAAGGCAACATCGCGGTCGGCTTCATCGTCTTCCTCATCCTCGTCATCGTGCAGTTCATCGTCATTACCAAAGGTTCGGAACGCGTCGCCGAGGTCGGGGCGCGGTTCACCCTCGACGCGATGCCGGGCAAGCAGATGAGCATCGACGCCGATCTGAACTCGGGGCTCATCAACGAACAGCAAGCTCGCGAACGCCGTAAAAAAATCGAGTCGGAAGCCGACTTCCACGGCGCGATGGACGGTGCGATGAAGTTCGTCAAAGGGGACGCCATCGCATCGATCATAATTCTCGTCATCAACTTGATCGGCGGCGTCATTATCGGCATGACGATGAAGGGCTTCGAGTTCGGTCAAGCGGTCGAGATGTATTCGATCATGACGATCGGCGACGGTCTCGTCAGCCAAATACCGGCGCTGCTCATCTCGACGGCGGCGGGTCTCATCGTCACGCGCGCCTCTTCGGAAGGCAATCTCGCCGAGGATGTCATGGGGCAGCTCGCTTCGTATCCGAAGCTGCTCTACGTCGTCGGCGGCACGATCGCGCTGCTCGGCATCTTCACGCCGATCGGTCCGGTGCTGACGATTCCGGTCGCCGGCGCGCTCGCGTTCGCGGCATACCGCATGGACGGCGTTCTCAAGAAGAAGGAAGAAGAGCAGGAGATGCTCGTCGAGGAACAGCAGATCGAAGAGGTTCGCAGCCCGGAAAGCGTCGTCAACTTGCTGCAGGTCGATCCGATCGAATTCGAATTCGGCTACGGTCTTATTCCGCTCGCGGATCAGCAGCAGGGCGGCGATCTGCTCGACCGGATCATTATGATCCGGCGCCAATGCGCGCTCGAACTCGGACTCGTCGTGCCTGTCATCCGAATCCGGGACAACATTCAGCTGCGGCCGAACGAATACGTCATTAAGATCAAAGGCAATACGGTCGCTCGCGGGGAACTGCTGCTGAACCATTACCTCGCGATGAGCCCTGGCATCGACGACGACAGCGTGACCGGCATCGAGACGGTCGAGCCGGCGTTCGGCTTGCCGGCGCTGTGGATCGACGAAGCGGCGAAGGACCGCGCGGAAATATCCGGATATACGGTCGTGGACCCGCCGTCCGTCGTGGCGACGCATCTTACCGAGGTGATCAAACGCCACGCGCACGAAATGATCGGTCGTCAGGAGACGAAAGCGCTCGTCGAGAACGTCAAGGAATCGTACCCGGCGCTCGTCGAGGAGCTGATTCCGAATGTCATGGCGATCGGGGATTTGCAGAAAGTGCTCGCGAAGCTGCTTAAGGAGAAGGTATCGATCCGCGATTTGGTGACGATCTTCGAGACGTTGGCCGATTACGGGACTTATACGAAGGACCCTGACATCTTAACGGAGTACGTGCGGCAAAGCTTATCCCGGCAAATTACGCAGCAGTACGCGCCTGGGAACGAGACGTTGCGCGTCGTCACGGTCGGGCCGTCGCTCGAGCGGAAGATCGCGGAGGCGGTGCAGCAATCCGATCACGGCAGCTACCTTGCATTGGACCCGGCAAGCTCGCAAACCGTCGTCCAGAAAATCGCGGAACAGGCTACGAAGCTGATCCAAGCCGGCGGTACGCCGATCGTCCTCACGTCGCCGACGATCCGCATGTATTTAAAGCAGCTTCTGGAACGCGCGATGCAGGACATCACGGTATTGTCTTACAGCGAGCTTGAGCCTAGCGTGGAAGTCCAAAGCATAGGGGTGGTGAATGTATGAAGGTGAAGAAATATATCGTCGATTCGATGCCGGACGCGCTTCAAAAAATTCGCGCGGAGCTCGGCAAGGACGCGGTCATCATCAATACGAAGGAAATTCGCGTAGGCGGCTTCCTCGGCATGTTTACGAAGAAGAAGGTCGAAGTCGTGGCGGCGACCGATTCGAATCCGGAATCGGCTGCTCCCGCTCGTTCCGCTTCGACTTCGACGCTGACCGCCGTCCGCCCGCCCGTCGTCGCATCGTCCATGAAGCCATCGCCGCCGGCGGCGCCCGTCGCCGCGAGCGCGGAGTCCCGCCAGGCGTTCGCGCCGGTATCGCGGCCGTATGCAGACCAGACGTCTCCCGCGCCTTCGCCCGCGCCTTCGCATTCGAGCTCGGCATCGGGGGGGAAGGAGGACGCGCTGCTGCAAGAGATGAAGCAGATGAAGGAGATGATGCAGCGGCTCGCGGTCGCGCAAGCGGGAACGGTCGCTGCGCAGGTCGCGACGATGCCGCCCGCGTTCGAAGCGATTCGCGCGCGGTTGGTCGAACAGGACGTCCTGCCCGAGCTCGCATCGTCGATCGTCGAAGAGGCGCGGCTCGGCTTCGAGGAGCGGGTCGGCACGGATGTCGCCTTCGCGCAAGCGTATGAAGCCGTGAAACACCGTATCGTCGAGCTGCTGACGAGGAAGCCGATCGAGCAAATTCGGCAGGACGCGAGAATCGTCCACTTCGTCGGACCGACCGGCGTCGGCAAGACGACGACGATCGCGAAGCTGGCGGCCGAGCAAGCGCTCAAGCATCGGAAGTCGATCGGCCTGATCACGTCGGACACGTACCGGATCGCGGCCATCGAACAGCTCCGGACGTACGCATCGATCTTGAACGTGCCGCTCGAGGTCGTCTTCTCCGCGCTCGATCTAGCGAAGGCGCTGGACCGAATGCAGGATCGGGACATGATCCTTATGGATACGGCCGGCCGGAATTTCCGCAATGAAATGGCGGTATCGGAGCTGCAGTCGCTCCTTCGGACCGAGGAGCGGAAGGATACGTTCTTGGTGCTTAGTATGAGTATGAAATACAGCGACATGAAGGCCGTCACCGAGAACTTCTATCGATTCGGCGTGGAGAAGGTGCTGTTCACGAAAGCCGACGAGACGGCGACGTTCGGATCGGTCGTCAACCTGCTCCATGATTTTCCATTATCTTTGTCATACGTAACCGACGGGCAGAACGTGCCCGACGACATCAATATCGCCGACGCGAGGACCATGGCAAACGAACTAGTAGGTGAACCTCATGATGAATGACCAAGCGGAAGCGTTGCGCAATCTTGTCCGCCAGGACGAAGGACCGCCCCCGACGGATCGTCCGGCTTCGGAGCCGTCGCGGCAGACGCGCATCTTGACGATCACAAGCGGCAAGGGTGGCGTCGGCAAGTCGAATTTCACGCTGAACTTCGCCTTGCAGCTGCAGGCGCAAGGGTACAAAGTGTTAGTATTCGATGCGGACATCGGCATGGCGAATATCGACGTCCTGATGGGGGCGTCCCCGAAGTATAACCTGTACCATCTGCTGAAGCGGGAGCGGACGATCGAGGAAATCGTTTGCCGCGGACCGAACGACTTGCAGTTCATCGCAGGCGGTTCCGGCTTCAACGACTTGCTCTCCCTCTCGAAGGAGGAGCTGGAATATTTCACGGAGCAGGTGCTGTCGCTCAGCGGATCGGTCGACTATATCCTATTCGATACGGGAGCAGGCTTATCCAGAGAATCGATGACGTTCATTACGGCGGCGGAACAGACGGTCGTCGTCACGACGCCGGAACCGACCTCGATCACGGATGCGTACGCCATTATTAAGATGGTGCACGCACAGGCGCCCGACGTCCGGTTTCAGCTCGTCGTCAACCGCGTGACGGACCGGAAGGAAGGCAAGCAGACGGCGGATAAAATCCGCATGGTATCGAATCAATTTCTCCATATCGACATCCCGACGCTCGGCTTCATTCCGGACGACGCGAACGTGACGAAAGCGGTCAAACGACAAGTGCCCTTCTCGGTGCTGTTTCCGGAATCGGCCGCGACGCGGGAGCTGAAGGAGCTGGTGCGACGGTTCGAGCTGTCGCAGCTTGCGGCGCCGCTCGAAGCGTCGGACGAAACGGAGACGGGCGGCGTCAAGCGCTTCTTGTCTCGAATGCTGTCGTTCATGAAATAAAAAGGAGGGGTCGCCCATGCCCCCGTACCGCATTCTGGTGGTCGACGATTCCGCCTTCATGCGCAAAGTACTATCCGACATCGTCAACGCCGAGGAGACGCTGACGGTCGTCGGCACGGCGAGCAACGGCGCCGAGGCGATCGACGCGGTGAAGCGGCTTCGGCCGGACGCCGTGACGATGGATCTCGAAATGCCGGTGATGACCGGTCTCGAGGCGCTGCCGGTTCTCATGAAGGAAGCGCCGACGCCGATCGTCATGCTCAGCAGCTCCACCGTTGACGGCGCGGCCGCGACGATCCGCGCGCTCGAGCTCGGCGCCTTCGACTTCGTGCCGAAGCCGTCGGGGCCGGCGAGCCGCGACCTCGGGCAGCTGCAGGAGGCGCTGACGGCCACGCTGCGGGAAGCGGTCGCCTTCCGGCGGAACGAGACGGTCAGTCGTCTCCAGCCTGCCCCCTTGCCGCCGCCTCCTCCGGCGTTGCCGCGGCAAGCGCCGCCGCCGAAGCCCGCGTTACCGAAGCCGCTGCCGCCTCTCCCGGCGCGCGTGCCGATCGATATGAAGCCGGCCGCGAAGCCCCCGGCGAAGCCGACGACGAAGCCGTCGACGAAGCTGTCGACGGGGGCGGCAGGAGGCGCCTCGCTCAAGCCCGCCGCCGACCCGCTCGCGTCGTCGAAGGATCGGCCGGGAGCGCCGCCGGCGACGCCGCGGAAGCCGCCGGACGCGCCGCCGGCGATATCCCGCTCGAAGGCGCCGATCGCGCCGACGAACAAGATCGTCGCGATCGGCACGTCGACGGGGGGGCCCCGCGCGCTGCAGCAGGTGTTGACGAGGCTGCCGGAACATTTTCCCGCTCCGGTTCTCGTCGTGCAGCACATGCCTGCGGGGTTTACGAAGTCGCTTGCGCAGCGGCTCAACACGCTGTGCGCGATCGAGGTGCAGGAGGCGGAGGACGGGATGGAGCCGAGGCCGGGAACCGCTTATATCGCTCCGGGCGGCTGGCATATGACGCTTCGGAAGGAGGGTGGCGCGTACCGCATTCGACTGACCGACGATCCGCCGCGCAGCGGGCATCGCCCCTCCGTCGATATGCTGTTCGAGTCGCTGACGGCGACGCCCGAGCTGGATCGCACGGCGGTGCTGATGACCGGCATGGGCAGCGACGGGGCGAAGGGCATGAAGGCGTTGTACGATCAGGGGGTTCGGCGAACGATCGCGGAGGACGAGTCGAGCTGCATCGTATACGGCATGCCGCGCGCGGCCGTCGAACTCGGCTGCGTCGTCCGTACGGCGCCGCTCGAGCGAATCGCCGAACAGATCCGCAAAGAAGTAGAACAGGCCGAGGAGGTGTAAGGATGGATACGAATCAATACTTATCCATGTTTATCGATGAGTCCAGGGAGCACCTGCAAGCGATGAACGACAACATGCTTGCGCTGGAGAACGCTCCGGACGACATCTCCATCGTACAAAACATGTTCCGCTCGGCGCACACGCTGAAGGGCATGTCCGCTACGATGGGCTTCGAAGATATCGCATCGCTTACGCACGAGATGGAGAACGTGCTCGATCTCGTGCGCAACGGCAAGCTGAAGATGGAGGACTACACGTTCGAGACGATCTTCCAAAGCTTGGACGCCCTCGAAGCGATGGTCGCGGATATCGTGGACGGCGGCACCGGGAAATCCGACGTGTCCTCGATCGTGACCGATCTGAAGCGAATCGTCGACGGTACATACGGCGCCGCGTCTCAAGAGAAGAAAGCCGCTCCGGCCGCTGAAGCCGCCGGGGGGAGCGCCGACTCCGTCCGAGGCTTGCTGGACGAATATCAGTCGTCCGTGCTGCGCCAATCGCTGGAGACCGGGCATAAGGCGTACCGCATCGTCGTAAAGATTCGCAAGGATTGCGTGTTGAAAGCGGTTCGCGCCTACATGGTGTTCGATGCGCTGAGCCGCTTCGGCGAAACGATCAAGTCGGTGCCGTCTACGGAGGATATCGAAGCGGATCGGTTCGACTATGAGTTTACGCTCGTCATGCTGAGCGCGTCCGAAGCGGGCGAGATCGAAGCCGCGATCAACGGCGTCTCCGAGATCGAGCAGGCGCTCGTGCAGCCGATCGCGGCGGACGATCTCGACGCCGCGTCGACGCCGTCCGCGGCATCGGAAGCCGCCGCGGCGGTATCGGCGCCGGTAGCGCAGGCGTCCCCCGCGGCGTCGACGCCGGCTGCGAAAGCGGCTGCGCCGGCCGCCGGCGGGAAGTCCGCGCCGGCCGCGACGCGGACGATTCGCGTCGACATCGAGAAGCTGGATACGCTGATGAACCTGTTCAGCGAGATGCTGATCGATCGCGTTCGACTGGAGTCGCTCGCGAACGAAATCAAGCGCCCCGATCTGATCGAGACGGTCGAACATATGGGCCGCGTCAGCAGCGACCTGCAAGGCGTCGTCATGAAGCTTCGGATGATGCCGGTCGAATCGGTGTTCAACCGGTTCCCGCGCATGGTGCGCGACGTCGCGAAGTCGCTCGGCAAGAAGGTCGACCTCGTCATTACGGGCGCCGACACGGAATTGGACCGCACGGTCGTGGACGAGATCGGGGACCCTCTGGTGCATCTGCTCCGCAACTCCGTGGACCACGGGATCGAATCGGTCGAGGAGCGCGTCAAGGCGGGCAAGCCGGAGACCGGCACCGTTCATCTGCGCGCGTTCCACAGCGGCAATCACGTGTTCATCGAAGCGGAGGACGACGGGAAGGGGATCAACCGCGACATCGTGCTGAAGCGGGCGATCAAGAACGGCATCGTCACGAAGGAGCAAGGCGACGCGATGACCGACGAAGCGGTCTACATGCTGTTGTTCGCTTCGGGCTTCAGCACGGCGGAGGTCATCTCCGACATCTCCGGCCGCGGCGTCGGGCTCGACGTCGTCAAGTCCAAGATCGAATCGCTCGGCGGCCGCGTCTCCGTGACGTCGACGCTCGGCAAGGGCTCGAAATTTTCGATCCAGCTGCCGCTGACGCTGTCGATCATTATGGCGATGATGGTGAAGCTCGGCGGCGAAAAGTACGCGATTCCGCTGTCGAGCATCGTCGAGACGATGATTCTTCGCAAGGAGGACATCCGCAACGTGCACGGCACCCGGATGTTCGACTACCGTTCGAGCGTCGTGCCGCTCGTATCCTTGAGCAAGCTGTTCGACGTGCCCGATTACAGCGAAGAGGGCGAGGACGAAACCGAGGTCGTCATCGTGCGCAAGGGAGATCGGATCGCGGGGCTTGCGGTGGACGAGCTGATCGGGCAGCAAGAGATCGTCTTGAAGGCGCTCGGGAAATACTTGAACCGCGTCTTCGCGGTGTCGGGCGCAACGATTCTAGGGGACGGGCAAGTCGCGCTCATTCTCGATACGAACGCGCTTATTAAATAACCTCGTCAAAGAGAGGAAGTGTCGATATGGCAGCAGATACGAAAACGATCGTATTTTCCATCGGTACGGAGGAATACGGGATCGAGGTCGACCACGTCAAAACGATCGAACGCATGATGCCGATGACGCGGGTGCCGAAAACCCCGCCGTTCGTGAAAGGCGTCGTCAATCTTCGCGGCGTCGTCGTACCGGTCATCCATCTGGCGTCGCGTTTCGGTCTCCCCGAGTCGGAGCCGACGGAAAACTCCCGCATCGTCATGGTGAACGTCGGAGATCTGGAAGTCGGCTTCATCGTAGACTCGGCGAACGACGTCATCGACGTCGATCCCGAGCGCATCGAGGAGCCGCCGGAGGTCGTAGGCGGCATCCGGGCCAAATATTTGCGGGGCATCGCGAAAATCGGGGACAATCGGCTGCTCGTCATGCTGAACTTGTCCGAAGTGCTCAACAAAAGCGAAATTATCCAATTGGAGCAGATGGAGGACTGACCTTGAGCGAATTCGAACGGTTCGGCGATGCGCAGATGGACGTCCTTCGCGAGGTCGGCAATATCGGGGCGGGACATGCCGCGACGGCGCTGTCGAAGCTGATCGGCAAGCCCGTCGACATGGACGTGCCTCGCGTCAACCTCGTGCCGCTGGGCGACATCGCCGAACAGGTCGGAGGCGCGGAAGCGGTCGTCGCGGCGGTGTACCTTCGGGTCGAAGGCGAAGCGCCGGGCAATTTGTTTTTTATTCTATCGCTCGAATCCGCGCGGCAATTGCTGCTCGAATTGCTTCGCATGGAAACGGCGGAGGGCGTGCCGTTCACGGAGCTCGAGGTATCGGCGCTCTCGGAAATCGGAAACATATTGGCAGGCTCTTATTTATCGTCGCTCGCCGACTTCACGAAGCTGTCGCTCTCTCCGACGGTGCCGGGTTTCGCGGTGGATATGGCCGGCGCGATTCTCGCTTACGGCGTGCTTCAATTCGGCGACATGGGCGATAAGGCGCTCTTGATCGAGACGTCGTTCTTCGACGGCATCGATCGAGTCGAGGGGAATTTATTCCTCATTCCGGATCCGGAATCGTTCTCGTCGATCTTCGCTTCGTTGGGAGTGCCTCCCGGATGAGCGAGAGCGTCGTCGTGAAAGTCGGCATGGCGGATCTGAACATCGCCGGCGGCGGTCAGTCGCTGCGGACGACGGGCCTCGGCTCGTGCGTCGGTCTCACGCTGTTCGATCCGTTCGTCCGCGTAGCGGGCATGGCCCACGTGATGCTCCCGTCCTCCAGCATCGCGAAGGACGCGTCGCTGAACAAAGCGAAATACGCGGACACCGCGCTGCCGGAGCTGCTGCGGCGCATGCAGGGGGCCGGCGCGACGGTCGCCCGGCTCCAGGCGAAGCTGGCCGGCGGCGCGCAGATGTTTACGTTCTCGTCGCCCGGCGCCGATACGATGCGCATCGGTCCCCGGAACGTCGAAGCGTGCAAAGAAGCGCTGTTTCGTTATAATATTCCAATCATTGCGGAAGACACGGGTGGGAATTATGGACGTACGATCGAAATCGAAAGCGCGACGGGAAAGCTGTTCGTTCGCAGCGTGCAGTTCGGCGCGAAGGAGCTGTAATTCATGATCGGCTCATGGCGCTGGAACGCGATCGCGGCACTCGCCTTGGCCGCGCTCATCTTCTTACTGTCGGTCCGGAGCAATCCGATCGCGACCGCCGGCATCCGCACGGGCATCGCCTTCGCGGTGACGTTCGCGGTGCTGTACGCCGTCCGGTGGATGCTCGGCCAGGCGCTCGCTCCCGGCGAAGCGGCGGCGACGGAGCGGGATCATGCCGCGAACGACGCGGGCAAGGGACAGGCGATCGACGTCGTCACGCCGGACGATGCGCAGCAGGACGAGACGGAGAGCGAGTTCCAACCGCTGGCACCGCCGAAATTCGCCAAGACCGAATCCCCGATCGACCCGGAGCTGCTTGCGCAGGCGTTAAGACACATGTCGGAAAAATAGGGGGTAACAAGCGATGGACAGTACGCTGTCGGAATCGAAGTCGAACGGGATCGCGATCGTCTGGCGCAACTGGAAAGCGACCGGCGATCCGGAAGCGAAGCGCAGGCTGATCGAGCACTACGTAAACTTAGTCGATTACGTCACGAGTCGATTGGCCATCGGCTTGCCTCGAAATGTGTCTAAAGACGATTTAGCAAGTTATGGTATAATGGGATTGATCGACGCCTTGGAGAAGTTCGACTTGGATCGCGGCCTACAATTCGAGACGTACGCCTCTTGGCGGATTCGCGGCAGCATCATCGACGGGCTGCGGCAAGCCGATTGGGTGCCTCGCTCGGTTCGGGAGAAGGCTCGCAAGATCGAAGAAGCGTATCAGCGTCTCGAGCAGCAGCATCTTCGCAGCGTCAGCGACGGGGAAGTGAGCGCCTACCTTCAAGTTTCGGAGCAGGAATTTCAACAGATGCTGCAGGAGGTGTCCGTCGCCTCGATCGTCTCGCTCGAGGACCCGATCCGCGAGGAGGAGTCGGAGACGAGAATGACGCTTCTCGTCGACGAACGGGCGAAGAATCCCGAGGACAGCGTCCGCGAGATGTATCTGAAGGACAGCTTGGCGAAAGCCATCGACCGGCTGACGGAGAAGGAGCGAACGGTCGTGTCGTTGTTTTATTACGAGGAGTTGTCGCTCAGCGAGATCGCGGAAGTCATGTCGCTCTCTCCGTCCCGTATCTCTCAATTGCACTCGAAGGCGATTCTCCGGCTGCGGGGGCACTTGGGTCGGGCGAAGGAACAATTAATGCAGCAGTAGCACGTTCTGTTGCGCGCAAGCGAGGGGGAATCGGTGTGACGGCGGAATATAACATGAATCTCGGGACGGCGGTATCGGTATCCGTCTCGGAAGATCGGATGAGCGCATTCATACAACTGGCGGAACCGGACTTGGCGCAATCGATCACGAAAGCGGGGCTCGTCGAGCTCCTGAAAGCGAACCGCGTCGTCTACGGCGTGAAAGAAGAGGCGTTGTCGGCCTTCGCGGTCAATCCATTATCTTACGTCACTACGCCGTTGTTGATCGCGCAAGGCGCGGCGCCGGTCGCGGGCGCCGACGGGTACATCGATAATTTCTTCAGCATGGAACGCAAAGATCGCAGACCTGCGGAGCTAGGGAACGGAGCCGTCGATTTCCGGGAGCTGACGCAGCTGGACAACGCGGCCAAAGGGCAGCTCATCGCGCAGCGCGTGCCTGCGACGAAGGGAACGCCCGGCATCGCGGTAACCGGCGAACCGATTCCCGGCAAGGACGGGAAGGAAGCGCGATTCAAGCAAGGCAAGAACGTCGTCGTCGACGCGGAGAAGATGAAGATGTACGCCGTCATCGACGGCTTGGTCACCCAAACGGAAAAGGGCAAGCTGAACGTCTTCCCCGTGTACGAAGTGAACGGGGACATCGACTATCACGTGGGAAACATCGACTTCATCGGCACGGTGGTCGTCCGCGGCAACGTGCTGAGCGGGTTTAAAATAAAAGCCGCCGGCGACATCCGGATCACGGGCGGCGTCGAAGGGGCGGAGATCGAAGCGGACGGCTCGATCGACATCGCTTCGGGCATCTTCGCGGGGAACAAGGGGTTCGTGAAAGCGGGCGTCGACGTGAAAGCTCGTTCATACAAGAAGCGAACGTGTTCGCCGGGCAAAACATCGTCGTCAGCCAAAGCATCCTGCATTCGAACATTCGAGCCGGCAAAAGCGTATTATGCAGGGGGGCCAAAGGATTGATCGTCGGCGGCAATCTGCAAGCCGGGGAGACGATCCAAGCCCGAACGGTCGGCAATACGATGTCCACGGCGACGGCCCTCGAGGTGGGCGTCGCGCCGGAGCTGCGAAGCGAGCTGCAGCAGCTGCGCGCCGCCGTGAAGCAGATCGCGGAAAACCTGGAAAAAACGGATAAAGCGCTTCATTTGTTGGATCAGATGACCATCGCGGGCACATTAACCCCGGACAAGATGGAGCTCCGTTCGAAGCTGATCAGCACGAAGCGTACGGCGACCGAAGAGCTCGGCGCGACGCGCGAGCGGATCTGGGAAATCGAGTCGAGCCTCGAGGACATCGAGAAAGCCAAGGTCGAAATCACCGGCACGGTGTTCTCGGGGACGAAGGTCGTCATCGGCCGGTATACGCGATTCATCAAGGACGCTACGACGCACGTCGCCTTCCAGCTGCAGGGCGGCGAGATTACGATGACCTCTCATTTTTAGCCGGCGGAGCTAGTCTCAAAGCAAGGCGCGAACGGGGGAACGAGCCATGAGCATGAAAGGCGTCGAAATGCAAATCGCCATCCCGCGCACGAACGAAGCGACGCATGTGCAAAATCAGCTCAATCATAAGCCTGCATACGACCAGGCGGCGTTGGCGAATCAATCGGCGAAGCATACGGAACGGCAAAGGCAAGTCAGCGCGGGGGTGGACGCTTCCGCGTTTTTGAACGTCAAGGATGAAGGCAAGGGGGGCTTCCGCGGACGAGGAGACGACTCTTCCCGCAAACCGGACAAGACGGAAGACGCCCGGCTGGGCGACGCGGATTCGGGCCATCCTTACAAAGGGAAGCATATCGATATTTCATTATAGGTCATGGCAGGGGGAAGTCCGATGGACATGTGGATGATCGTGGCGCTGCTCGGTTTGGTCATTATCCTATACGCTTCGATGCTGCCGCGCACCCCCGATCGGAAGCCCGTCCCCGACGATTTCCTCGATTCGGTGGGCGACACGCTGCAGCAGTTCGCGGACGAGATCGAATCGGAAAATAAAGAGCTTATACGCATGGTGGGCGACATGAAGCGGGAGCACGAGCAACGGACCGAAAAGCTCCTCGCTCGCATCGAACAGTTGGAGAAGCAATCGGCTCCGGTAGAGGTGCGGAAGCTCGCGCCGTCGCCGGTCGCTCCGAATCGTTCCGAAGCCGACGTCGTCATCGTTCCGGAGCTGCCGGTCCGAGAGGGGGCGTCCGTTCGCAGGTCGGCGGCCGACATCGCCGCGGCGATTCGGACCGCGTCGATCGAAACCCCGGTTCCGGTCTCGAACGAAGCCGTTGCCGCGACGCCGCCCGAGCCGGAGGGGGCACCCGGCCTGCTTCTTCGCGGCGTGACCTGGGCGCCGCCTGGCGCCACGCGCCCGCTGCTGGCCGATGTCACGCTGCACTGCCCGCCGGGCTCGGTGACGATGGTCCTGGGGCCCAATGGCGCAGGCAAGTCCTCCCTGCTTCGCATCGCGCTGGGCCTGGTGAAGCCGGAGGCAGGGCGCGTCACGCTGGACGGCCAGGACAGCTACCATGTCGACCGCGCCCTTATCGGCCGGCGGATCGGCTACCTGCCGCAGGAGGTCCAGCTGCTGGATGGCAGCGTGCTGGACAACATCGCCCGCTTCACCCCCGATGCGGCGGAGAGCGCGGTGGAGGCGGCCCGCATGGCCGGGGCGCATGAGATGATCGGCCATCTGCCACAGGGCTATGCGACGGAGGCAGGCCCCTCCGGCGGGCTTTCCATGGGCCAGCGGCGGCTGATCGGCCTGG
>JAPSKX010000085.1 GCA_031181325.1 Paenibacillus sp. | reverse complement strand
GCGAACGAATACATCTGTTGAATCAGGCTGAAAAAGAGCAGCCCGAGAAACAAGATGAATCCCATGCAAACGAGCGTCAACGCGATCGTGACAATCGTCTTCGCAACGGTATATTGGTGAATCGTCATCGTGCCCACGAAGAGCAGGAACAAGGACCACAGCATCGCTGCGGCATTAAGAAAGTAATAGAACACGCTCTCTTCCAGCGTCAGGAAATTGCTCAGAATCGCATTCGGAATAAGCACCAGCGCAAGCGGGGTCAAGGCGTAGGCCGTCATGATACAAATCTCGGAAAACTTCCCTTCCCCGTCCATTAGCGTCGTCAGCGCCCAATTCGCCACGCACCATAGGGCGAACGGGAAGATCACGCTCCGCAGCTGCGCGAGGGAGCTGTATTCCCGCAGGTTCGTAAAGTTGACGTGGAACCCGCTGTACTGGCTCTGTATGACGAACGCCAGGAAGACGAGCGCGAGAATAGCGCCCGCGATGTTCAAGCTGCCCTTCCCGTCGTACTTCAGCTCCCAGAACCCGTCGAAGGGCCGGAAGATGAGGTGCAGCGGGAAGGCGATCCGCTCCTTACGCATGATGCGTCCCCCTTCCGTTCCTTCTGGCTCGGAGGAGCGCCCCGATCCAGGCCGCCAGCGCCAGCGCCGCGGCGACGCTGAGCCCGTTGCCGAGATGCTCCCGCAGCACGTCCTTGCGGTGCCGCTGGAACGCCTTGGAATGGTACTCTCGATCCATCCCGAGCCGCGCGTACTTCGCCGCTTCTTCGTTGCGCCCCTGCCGCAGCAGCGCCTTGCTGATGCCGAGGTAAGCGACGTCGAAGTTCGCGTCGTATTGAATGACCTCTCGCCACACGTCGGCGGAGCGGACGTCGTCCCCGCGGAAGTGCAGCGAGACGGCCTCGTTGATGAGCGCGCCGTAAGGCGTCTCCTCGAACCGGGTGATTCGGTTCATGTCGCGGTCGAGCACGAGCATGTCGTCGCCGTGCCGATCGAGCGCGACCGGCGCGTGGAACGTGCCGACCTGATCGCCCATTTTCCCGAAGATGTACAGCAGATTGCCGTCCCAATCGTACGTAAACACCTTCCCGCGCCTCGCGTCCAATGCGCTGTAGATGCCGTCGCTTCCTACATGGATATCCGCGAACAGCGACGGACCGCTGCCCTCGCCGACCTGCAGCACGCGGATATCTCCCGACGGAATGAAGTAGCCCTGTCGCCGCAGCACGTCGATCCCCGTAGGGTTCAGACGTTTGAGCGGCGTCGACGTGTTCGCGTCGGAGTTCGTCGTATAGAGGAACCCGGCCTCGTCCAGATCCACGTTCGTATATTCGGTCGGGATGAACAGCTCCATCCGCTCCCGTTGCGCGTCGGTGGCGATCGACTTCCAGAAGTAGTCGACGGGATTGAATCGGACGCGGTTCGTGCCGATGAAGCCGGTGAACGCGCCGTCGGCGTCGAATTCCATAATGCCGTCGAAGGCGCCCTGCGAGACGACGTAGACGCGCTCCGCCTTATCGACCGCGACCTTCGCGGGCGCGAACCGGAAGTTCTCCTGCAGCACCTCCGACTCCGGCGACGCGATCGTCTTCACGAGCCGGCCGGCCCCGTCCAGCTGCACGATGCGGCGGTTCCCGGCGTCGGCGACGTACAGATCGCCGTTCTCCGCCACGTACAGCCCGCGAGGCGCGTTGAAAGATTCCTCCGCGCCGCCGTTCGAGAAGCCGGCGATTTCGCGCTCGAACGAGAGGTCGGGGCGCAGCACGACGATCCGCGAGTTGCCGGTGTCGGCGATATAGACGCGCCCGTCTTTCGCCACGAACAAGTCTTCGGGGCCGTCGAAGCCGCCGATCCCGAGCGCGTGTCCGCTGATGACGCCTCCGGGCTCGTAGGCGATGGGCGCCGGAACCGGCTCGCCCCAATAATTATAGTTGTAGCCTTCGTAAGGGGCCGCTTTCGCGGCGAGGCCGGTCGAGGCGAGGCCCGCGACGACCGTCGCGACCGCCAGCGCTCCCTTCAGCGCTCCGAACCTCCCGACGATACTCTTCCCTGTCATGTGCATTACTCCTTCATCCCTGAGCTGGCCATCGTCTCGATAATGTTGCGCTGCGAGACGACGAAGATCGCGATCGGCACGCTCATCATCAGCAGCGCGACGAACGCCCCGGGCCCCGCGCGCACGATGCCGCCGGCAAGGATTTGACCGAGCGCGTAGTTCATCGTCTTCAGCTCTTCGCTGTAAATGAAGTTGCCGCCGTTCGTGCCCCACAGCATCTGAAACAACAGGATGACGAGCGTCAGCCAAGCGGGCTTCACGAGCGGCATGACGATCTGCCAGAAGATGCGATATTCGCTGGCGCCGTCGATCTTCGCGGCTTCGAGCAGCGCATCCGGGATTTGCTCCATGAACTGCTTCATCAGATACAATCCGAGCGAGGCCGCGAATGCCGGCACGATCAGCGCGGCATAACTGTCGATCCAGCCGAGCCACGACATGATGACGTAGTTGGGCACCGACGTCACGTGCGGCGAAAACATGAGCGACAAGACGACGACCGAGAACAGCAGCCGCGAGCCGGGAAACTTATGCTTCGCGAGCGGGTACGCGGCGGCCGAAGCCAGGACGACGTGGCCTACGGTGCCGACCGCCGTGATGAACACGGTATTGAATGCATACCGGGAGAACGGCACCCACGACTCCGCCATCAGATGGAACAGGTCGAAGAAGTTATCGAGCGTCGGGTTCCGGACGAAAAACTTCGGCGGGAACAGAAACAATTCGTCCAGCGGCTTGAACGCGTTATTGACGGTGTACACCAAGGGGATGACCATGAACGCCCCGAACGCGCCCAAGAACAAAAACAGAAAGAGATCCCCGAGAAGCGAACGATTCAATCGCTTCCCGGGCCGAACGGATAATGCGGCTCTCATGCGGCGTTACTCCCCCACTTTCCTAAGAAGCTTCTGCACGATCATGTTGCTGCCGACCATGATGGCGAACAGCACGGTCGCGATCGCCGACGCGTAGCCCATGTCGAAGCGAATCGTGCCGTAGTCCATCAGGTGGGTGACGACCGTGTGCGCCGCGTAATTGACACTCGGGAAGCCGGCGAGCGCGATCGACACCTCCGCGATCGCGAAGGAGGACGTAATTTGAATGACGGCGCCGAACAGCAGCTGCGGCCGCATGGCCGGCAGCGTAATGTACCACAGCTCCTGCCACCGGTTGCGCACGCCGTCCACGGCGCCCGCCTCGAACAGCGTCCGATCGATCGATTGGAGTCCCGCGATGAAAGCGAGGAAGCTGACGCCGAGACTGAGCCACAGCTGCACCAGCATGACGATCCACAGCACGTATTGCTCGTTCTGCAGCCATTGGATCGGCTCTAGAATGAAGCCGGTCCGCATCAGGAACCCGTTCACAAAGCCGTAGCTGTCGCCCGAGAACATGATCAACCAGATGAAGAAGATGTTGCCGGAAATCGACGGCGCGTAGAAGACCAGCGTCATGAACGCCCGAACGTTCGGCGACAGCTCGTTGATGAGCCAGGCGAACAAAAAGCAAGCGAAATAGCTGACCGGCCCCGTTATGAACGCGAATAAGAACGTATTTTTGATCGCGATCAGGAACACGTCGTCTTCCAGGAGAAGCCGGGTGTAATTGCGCCAGCCGACCCACTGCGGGAACTCCAACAGGTTAAAGTACGTGAAGCTGACCGCCATCGACAGCGCGACCGGCAGCACCGTAAACAGGAAAAACAAAATCATATACGGGCCCATCAAGAAGTACGAGTGCTTGGCGAGCCGCATCCGGTGCAGCAACGGCGGCATCGGCGCTCGCCCGGAAGCCGGGAGCGAGGCGCCCGGCACGCCCGGCGCTCCCGGCGCCGCCGCCGTCGTCGAATTCCTAGTCTGCTGCATCCGATGTCACCTCCGTGGCGGGCGCGAGGCCGAACTCCTTGCGCTTTAGATCGATTTCGTTTTGAATGGTAAGCACATGGTCGTATAGCGCCTCCCGCGGGTTCTCCCCTTGATTGACGACCTTGCGGAACGCGTTGTCGAGGTGACGCCCCGTGAAGTACCCGCCGGGCACTTCGGGGATGCCCTGCACCCACTGCCACTGCGCTTCGAGATTCGTGTAATCCTTCACGGGCCACGGCAGCTCCCGCAACGCCTCGATGTTCGCGGTCGGGTACCGCGCCGCCGCGCCCATCAGACTCTCCATCTCGCGGCCGAACCGCACCTGCGTCTCCTTGGACGTCCACCACTTCATGAACGCCCAAGCAGCGTCCTTATCCCTCGCGGACTCGAGCATCATGACCGCCGTGCCGCCGCTCGCGACGTCGCGGCGAATCGTCCCGTCTTCCTCCGGCGTGCCCGGAACAATCGTGAAGTCCCACAGCCCCCGAATTTCAGGCGCCGCGACGGTGAGCGCGTTGTACGTCGTGTAGGCCGCAATGCCGATCGGCATCTCGCCGAGGCGGAATCGGTTCATGAAGTCGTACGTCAACGGGAACTTATAGCTCGTATAGAAGTCCGACCACCGCTGGAATGCCTGCATCGAGATTTCGTCGTCGAGCCGGCTGCTAGCTCCGTCCTCGGAGTAAAACTTGCCGTCGTTCTGAAACAGCAGCATGGCGAACGTCTCGTTCGGCACCATCGTCGCTTGCGGGTCCTGGATCGGCAAGCCGAATTCCATGTGCCGCTTCTGCAGCTCCGGGATCATCTCGTAGACGTCTTCCCACGTATCCGGTACCTCCAAGCCGAGCTCCGCCAAGACGTCCTTGCGATAGAACAGCATACTGAACGTCTGCTGCTCGGGCAGCGCGTAGACGCCTCCGTTGAACCGGTACGGCACGATCGCGCTGTCGCGGAACCGCCGCGCGACTTCGTCGTAGTCCGGGAAGCGGCTGACGTCGTGCGAGGCGTTCCGCATCGCGTAGTTCACGGGGTCGCTGTTGCCGATCTGCATCGCGACGTCCGGTCCTTGTCCGGCCAGCGTCGCGGACAGCAGGGTGCTCATGTCGACCAGCTTCAGATCGATATGAATGCCGGAGTCGGACGTGAAGCTGTCGTCGATCATCTCCTTCATGACCTGCGCCTGATCGCGGCCCGTGCCGATCCACACGGTCACGCTGCGTTGTCCCGCTTCGCCCGCGTTGCCGATCGTGTTGTAGTCCTCGACGAACGAATAGAAGAAGGATCCCGCCTCATGGGCCAGCTTTGCGTACCATGGCTTCTCCGCGGCCGGAAGCGCGCGGTCGGGCGAAGCGACGATGAGGTAGTCGAGCGACAAGGGCATCTCGCGGATCGCGAGCAGCCAAGAGCCGAGCGAGCCGATGTTGATCTTGAATTGATCCAGCCGCCGCGCGACCGTCTCCGGGCGCTCCGCCATCTCCGCAAGCTGATGCGACATCGTGTACAGCACAGCCGTCTTGTCGCTCTTCTCCCCCGTAATCGCCCTAAGCTCCTCGGCGACCGTAAACAGTACGTCGCTTCGCTCCTTGAACGTCTCGACCATCGACGGGATGCGCCGCTCCAGCTGGTAATCCCGATACGGATCGGGCGTCGCCGACGTAATCATCAGAATGCTGCGATAGACGGCGTTCAGCTCGAGCACGCTCGACTCCACCGTATTAATGAGCGGCGTCACATCGCCAAGGTTCGCCTCCAGCTTCAGCCGATGCGTCCCCTTCGTCAGGTAAAACAAATACGGCTCGTCGTCCTCGCCTACGACCTGCATGCGCCAGTTCGCGTCGTAGTAAAACGGGATGCTCTCGACTTCCTTGAACGGCACGCGTCCGTCGATGTACAGCTTCCGGTTGGAGTACGTGCCCCGCACCTGATTTTGCTTCGCCTTGAAGGCGATCTGATACAAGCCGTCTTCGGGCGCTTCGATGTCCCATTCGATCCATTCGCCGGGCAGCCGCCAATTGAGTCCCCCGATCGCGTTCATGCGAATCTTCGAGATGCTGTACGGCTCCAGCGCAGGGCTCGTGTGGTCCGGGATCGGATACAGCGTCGGAGACGACTTGTACGCCGCCTTCTCCGCTTGAACCTTAACGAAAGCATCCCGCGCAGGCGTCCAGCCGTTCCTCTCGTACGTCTCCTTCACTTCTGCGTAGGCCGGAATGTTTTCTTCCGGGAAGAGCTCTATGTAATCAATCGCCATCGGTTCCCGCAGCGAAACCAAGGTCAACGAATTTTCGCCTTTCGGAAAATAAAACAGGAACGGCTCCTCGCTCAGCCCGTTCGCGTCCTTCAGCGTCGCGTCCCGCCACGACCGGAACTCGACTTGCGAGGGTCGGAGATCGTTCCCTCGATTGTCCCGCTCGATCTCGCGGGTTTCATCCCTCCATACCCGATCCAACATGAGCGACTCTGCGCCTTGGAACGGCGTGACGCCGTTGACGAGCAGCATGCGCTCGATCGCCGAGCTCTTCCCCTCGACGGGATAGTAGCGAAGACCGATGCGGTACATCCCTTCCTCTTCCACTCGGAAGCGCCACGTGACGCTCCCGGTCTCGTCGGTGACGACCGCCTCGCCGTTCATCCCTTCGTAATTTTTCACGACGGAAACCTGGCCGCCTTCCGCGTCCGCGTACGACTCCCCTTCCACCACGACGCGCACGTTCGGACGCGGGGAAGACGCGTGAGACAACAGGTAGTTGTGGTAGCTGTCGTCCGCGAACGCTTGAAGCCGCTCGAGGTCGACGATCTCTCCTGCGGGCGCCTCGTCCCCCCGGTCGGCCGCCAGCGCCCATGCGATCAAGAGAAGCCCGGCAGCCGCCGGCAGGAGGCTGCGAGCCCTGTTCCATATTCCGACCATCGATGGTCTCACCTTCTTCTGCATGAATAGTTCGAGGCACCGGCATGAAAGAAAAGCCGACAGCTACACTGTAGTTGTCGGCTATTCGATTCGGTTCGCGACTTATTGCTGCTTGAGCGCGTCGTCGATCGCCGCTTGCAGCACTTGTTTATGCTGTTCCGCGATCGTCGCCGGAGCGAGCATCTCGACCGTAAGCTGATCGAGCAGCTTGTAAATCTCGAACGTCGGAAAGATGTAGATGTTATCCACGACCGTATACGCCGGCGCCTGCCCCATCTGAATGGCGGCCTGAATATCCTTGTCGTCCGCGAAATACGATTCGAGCCGGTTCTGATTCGGATATTCCTCCGAGCTTTCGATGTCCCAGATTTTATCCATCAGGTACACAATCTTGTCGGCATCCTTAACGCCCTTCGGGATGACCCAGAAGTTCGGCGGGTTCGAGATCGACTTGAACTCCGTGCCTTGCGGCCCGAGCGGGAACGGCACGAAGCCCAATCCGCCGAAGCCGAGCTCGTTCATATACGCTTCGCCTTCCCACTGCACGCCGCCGATCATGAGCACTTCGCCCTTCGTGAACTTCTGCTTGATGTCGCCCTCGAAGTCGCCCGCGTTCGACTTATACAGCTCTTGCACGAAGCTGAACGCTTCTTGCGTCTTCGGGTCGGTGAGCATCTCCTTGCCCGTATCGAGGTCCATATAGTTGCCGCCGTTGGACACGACCGCAAGCGACGTCAGCGTCGTCTTGCTGCCCGTGTACCCCTTCTTCCCGCCTTGCACCGCTTGGTTGGCGACTTCCATGAACGTCTCCCACGTCCAGTTGCCCTCCTCGACGTACTCGTGCAGGTCCTTAATGCCGAGATCCTTCAATAGATTCTTGTTGTAATAGATGCCGGAGAAATCGGTATAGCTGCGCTCGAAGCCCCACAGCTTGCCGTTGAAGTTCGCCACTTGGCTCTTCAGCAGTTCGGGGATGAACGCCCCCTGCGGACCGTTGATGTCCATAATGTCGTCGAGCGGCGTCATCATGCCCGAGGTGACGAGCCCCGGGAACGCGGCCCGCCGTTCGAGGCGAACGACGTCGGCGAACGGTTCGCCAGCCATGACGGAGCTCGTGAATTGTTCGACCATCTTATCGTACGGCGTCGTAATGAAGCTGACCTTGAAATTATGCTTCGCCTCCAGCTCGGCGATGTTCTCGCGGACCGCGACGACGTCCGGGTGATCTCCTTCGAACTTGATGTCCCACCATGCCGTCACTTTCACTTCCCGGCCGCCCAAGTCGAAATCCATCGTGAAATCGTCGGACGCTTCGGCCGCCGGTTGTTCCGCAGGCTGCTCCGCCGGCTCCGCCGCCGGGGTCTCCTCCTCCGCCGCCGGCGCGGGCGCAGGCGCTACCTCCGTCGTGCCCGACGTCGTCCCGGCGCCGCTGCACGCCGCCATGAATGCCATGACGGAGGCGAGCGACAAGAGAAGTGCCGTTTGTTTCGCTTTCATGTTTAATCCCCCTCGAATAGGTTTTGCGGCTTACTGTGCCTCAGTATAGATCAAGTAAACGCTTCCAACAACCGGATATAATGTTATTTATCGCCTTACAAATTATACTTGTGAAACTCCCTGAACTCCTGAGTACTCATGCCCGTGCACGCTTTGAACTTCTTGTAAAACCAATCCACTTCCCGGTATCCGACGGCGCGGGCGATCTCGTATACCCTCATGTCCGAACCGGTCAGCAACGCCTTCGCCTTGGCCATGCGTACGCCGTTCAAATAATCTTTGAAGGAAATCCCTTCTTTCTCCTTGAACATGCGGCCGAGGTACGCGGCATTGACGAACATCTCCTTCGCAATGCGCTTCAGCGAGCATGTCGCTTCCGCGTACGTCGCATCCACCAACCGCTTGACCCCTTCGAGAAGCTCCATTCCCTCGCAGGCTCCAACATGCATCCATACCGTCGAGGCGTCTCCGTACGCATAAGAAGGCGCTTCCAACGCGCGAATCGCGGAAGAGATCGAGCGACTCATCTCGCCGTAGGTGTGGACGATCGCGCCGATGCCGATATTCACCTGCAGAGCGGACGACTTACGGATGTACGACGTCAAGAACGACGCGAACGCTTGCATCGACTTATCGCTCATCTCCTCTTCGTCTCCGAACAGACAGATTCCGTATCTGCGTTCCTCATGCGCGAACACCGTGCCCTTCGACTCCACCACTTCTTCCAGAAGGGTAGCGAGCATCGCCCACCGTTCTCCCCCCGCCGAAGGACCCGCCTTCTCCTCGACGGCGATGCAGCGGACGAGCTTCGTCGTCTTTCGGCGAGCGAGCTCCTCCGCCCGGCGCTCGACGTTCTGAACGTCGACTCGGCTAGGACTCGTAAACTCGATTTTCCCAAGCTCCTGAAACGGACGGACAGAGCGGTTCGGTTCTGCTGCCTTCGTACTCATCTTCGTCCACTTCTCCCCTTGTTTTTATTTCTTATTATCGTTTATTCTCACATTAAAAACATTATGACAATATACAGCAAGTGTCAACTATAATTGATACCAAATAACAATAATAACAATTCGACATCTCGTTTCATTCCGCCTACCATGGGATGCATCCATAAAAAAGGGCCAACCTGTGTTCAGGTTGACCCGTATGAGAAAGCCCAGCCGCGTGAATCGGCTTTCTCCGTTTTCGCAATTGTCGCAGTCGTCATCGCGGCAGCAGCAGCCAACGTTCCGCTTCCTCTTGATCGGCGAATACGCGGAAGTCGTTCCCGAACTTTAGCTCCGCCAACATGTCCTTCGCCTTGCCGAGCACGACGCGTTCGTCCGGAACGACCGCCGCCGTCGCGATACGGTAATTCACCAGCTTCTGCAGCACGGCCCCGGCGAGGCCGGTCCGCAGACGGAAGAAATCTTCGCTTAGCGCGTCGGCATGCAGCAGGAGACGCGAAGCGCCTCGTTCGAAGCAAGCGCCGATCAAGTTCGACGCGTCTCCCTCCGTACGCAGCTGAGCCTCCCCTCCCAGGCATGCAACATAGACGGCGCCGTCCTTTTCCACAAATTCATAATTCATGCGTTCTCCTCCTCCGGGATCCGAGCGAGCGCTTCTCTCAGCCTTGCCGCCCAACGCCGCTCGTTCCGATAAAAATCCATGATGTTCTCGTGAATGGAATTCCAGATCGCGGCCTCCCTAGCGGTTCGCCGCGGCGAGAAGGCGTTCCTCCGGCGTTGCTCCTCATGCAACTGCAGCTGCGCATCGATCTCCGCCTCGTACCCGTCGATCAACGCGTCGAGCTCGCCGGACGACAACGCATCCGCCCACGCGAGCTGCGCGAGGAATAAATTCCGGATTTCCGGAGGCTCCGGTTTGGCTTTCGCGAGCCGTCTCAGTTCAGCCCAACCCGCATCCGTAATCGTATAAACCTTCTTCGACGGCGAGTGGTCCTGGTGCTGAACCTCATTCGTCAGAAACCCCGCGTCCAGCAGCTCTACCAGCGTCTTATAGATCTGATTGTTGTTGCCCGACCAAGGAAAGAACGGCGTGTCTTGAATGATTTTCTTCAGATCGTATCCGCTCATGGACCGGTAACCGAGAAGGCCTAAGACGGCATAATGGATCGACATATGATCCCTCCACTAGAGTAACATATGTTAATAATAACATATGTTACTCTAATTGCAAGACTGATTTGCCGGTTCGCTGCCCCGGGATTCCGTTACAACCTCCACTCGAACCACCGACCGTGGCCGTCCGTTTTCGCCACGGTATTTCTGTATTCTTGACCGTTCATGTAATAATCGAGGTGCAGGTCAACATCCCACATATGATTATAAAGATGGAACACGTCCCTTTCCTGACCGAGGACCCGAAGGTGTTCTTCCAACCGAAGCTTAGATTCGTAAGGCAGCTGGTTGGCTACATGGGTATGAAAGACGCAAACGGTCGAATCCTCCGCAATCTTCGAAGCAAGATGCGGCAGCAGGGCAACGCCGTCCCCTTCGAATAATTCCAATCGTTCCTTGGATGCATACGCGGCGGCTTTATCGAATTGTATGATCCGTTCTTTATGTTCCGGCCAAATCAACGCTTTCAGCCAGAGATAGTCATCGGGATGCTGTACATGATTGACATGCAAGTCGACTCCGAGCCTTGACGAAACGGGCGGGCTTTCTGGAAACAATAATGGATGATGGTCGCCCCTAATCTCGGCAACGATCTCAAGAGGCGATTGCTTATTCCCACACGTTAAGCCCGTATGGTAAGAATAGCTGTATTTATCCCAAAGCAGCTGCAAACCCGCGCTTGTTCCGATTTCGATGAGCGCCAACGGCTTTTCGGTTAGATGATGAATGGAACAGAAGCATGGATATAAGTACGCGCAGCGCCTTACTTCGTTCGTTTGTACCAGCTTGCTTTGTAAAATTAGAATTAGCTCGTCTTCGTACTGCAAACAAAATTCCTTGAAATGCGGAAAAGCGGCGAACGGCTCTCGCGGATCGTCGACGATGCTAGGATAATACTCCATTAACGGGTGTTCGACTCCCCTTAACAGCAGGTACTGGACCGCGCCTAAGAAGAGGTTCGGAACCGGCTGACCCGCAGAAGATTGGGCCGACATTCGCAGCAACCTTCGGTCGGCGGCAATGTGTTCCGCAAGATGCCCGTACAAGCGGCTTGAGCCCTTGCATTCCCTCTCGGCAAACCCTTTGAACCGCTTCGCCAGCAAACTCGTATCCATTCTCCACCCCCCCTTCCAATTAACGGCATCTTACCACGATCGTGCGATAAATAAAACTTTAATGTTTTTATGAAACTGATAGAGTTCATTAATCAAGCGGAAAATGGAACAGCCCTCGATTTTCAAGGGCTGTTAAGAGTGCTCGCGTATCGTCCGTCATCCGTTCCTCTTTACGTACACGTATATTGCGAGCGGAGCGAAGACGGCGATCAGCAAGAGGCAGATCCCGATGCCCGCCGCAAGGTCGGCCGCGCTCGCGGTTCCGTGAAACAGCCCGCGCGTCAGCGCGACGGCCACGCTGATCGGGTTCGCCTCGACGATTGCCTGCAACCATCGGGGCATCGTCGAGGTGTCGACGAGTACATTGCTGGCGAACAGGAGGGGGTATACCAGCATCATGCTCGTGCCCGATACCGTCTCCGGCTGCTTGGCCAGATTGCCGATCAGCGCAAACACCCAACTGACGCTATATGCAAATAATAATACATAACCCGCCGCCGACACAGCGCCGGCGACGCCGCCTTCCGGCCGGAACCCCAGCGCAAGTCCCGTGGCGAGAACCGCGAGCAGCGCCGCCGCATAACGCAATCCGTCCGCGGCGACCGAGCCGAATAGAGCGGAAGGCTGCCAGAACGGCATCGTTCGGAACCGGTGGTAGACGCCTTTGGCCATATCCGTACATAGCGTAGTGCCGCTATACACCGTCATCGGCACAACGGTCAGCACGAGAATGCCCGGCAGTAGATATTGTAAATACCCGCTCAACGAGCCGGCGATCGCTCCGCCGAACAAGAAGGCGAAGATCGCCAGCATGACGATCGGCGACAAGACCGCTTCGACGAGCAGACCGAAGCTGTTGTTCCTCATATGATGCAGCGTTCTCCGCATAAACAGCGCAGTCGCGGCCAAGGCGCCCGGACTTTGCCTCGGGATGCGCGCAGCAGACGTCTGCCGATAACTCATGATACCGCCTCGCTTCCGAGACTTGCGACCAACGCGAAATACACATCGTCGAGCGTCGGCTCGCTCAAGGCGAAATCGCCGATCCCTATCGAGGCATCGATCAGGGTGCCGATCGCGGCATGCGCCTGCGCGGCTTCCCGAACCCCCGCTCTCACGACCCGATCTTCTTCGTCCGACTGAACTTCCAGCCCGTGTTCGCTGGAGAGCAGACGGCGGACGTCGGCCGGATCGGCCCCTTCCGCCAGCCGGATCGTCAGCGTCTTGCCTCCGATCGACGCTTTGAGCCGTTCCGGCGCGTCGACGGCGACGACTCTGCCTTGGGCGATAAAACCGATGCGATCCGCCAATTGATCGGCTTCTTCCAGGTACTGCGTCGTCAGCAGCACCGTCGTCCCATTCTTCGAGAGTCGGCGCACCGCTTGCCACAACTCGC
The DNA here is from genome assembly GCA_031181325.1 of Paenibacillus sp. Classification (GTDB taxonomy): domain Bacteria; phylum Bacillota; class Bacilli; order Paenibacillales; family YIM-B00363; genus Paenibacillus_AE. Next base: position 5,702 of record JAPSKX010000085.1, on the reverse strand, counting down.
GGCGGCTTTGGGGATCGAGTCCGGTCGTCGGCTCGTCAAGAAACATCACTTCAGGCCGAGAGAGAACGCCTGCCGCTAGATCGATCCGTCTGCGCATGCCGCCGGAATACGTTCCGACCGGACGGCCGCCGGCATCCGTAAGACGGAACGAATCGAGCAGCTCCTCCGCAAGCGCGCGCGCCGCCTTGCGAGAATAGCCGTGAAGTCCGGCGAACAAGGTCAGGTTCTGCCAGCCGGTAAGCGACTCGTCGAGCGCCGCATACTGTCCCGCGACGCCGATGCGCTTGCGCACGGCGGCGGCATCCTTCGTCACGTCGTATCCGCAGACGCTCGCCGTACCTCCGCTCGGACGCAGCAACGTCGTCAGCATGTGAATCGTCGTCGTCTTCCCTGCGCCGTTCGGCCCAAGAAGCGCGAACAACTCCCCTTGCCGAATCGCCAAATCCACTCCGCTCACTGCCTCATGCGTCTTGAACGATTTGCGCAAGCCTTGCGCTTCGATGGCGTAGGCCATTCTCCGACCCTCCTATGCAGTTATGTTAAAAATTGCTGCTTATGCTCTGCCGCCCACTCGGCTAACGTACGAGCCGGCCGGCCGAGTACTTGCTCGATCGTGGGCAACACGGTATAGCCAGCCTCCGGCGGATTCTTCGCCATCTGCACGAAAAATTCGACGCTCTCCTCGTCGTAGCCCTGCTCCCGCCATTGCTGCCGCGCGTCTTCTTCGGTCAGCTCGACGAACGAGATGTCCTTGCCGATCGCCGACGCGATCGCGCGCACCGCTTCGCGCCGCGTCAGCGCTTCGGGTCCCGTCAACGGATAGCTTCGGCCGTGATGGCCGTCGCCGAGCAGTGCCTCGACGGCGACGGCGGCAATATCGCCCTCATGCACCCGCGCGCTTAGCGCGTCCCCGAAGAACTCCCGCACCGCGCCTTCCGTTCGGATGGTTTCCCGCCAATCCGCCAATGCGTTGGCCATGAATTCGGCGGGCTTGACCAGCGTCCATTGCATGCCGCTTCCCCGCAGCGTCTCCTCGACCGGACCTTCTTCATAACCGACTAGCACGACCACCCGCTTCACCCCGGCCGCCTCGGCCGACGTCACGACTTGCGGGTCCGTGTTCAAGTCGGCGTTCGGCTCGTCGCTGGAGATGATCAGGAACATCGCCTCGATCCCTTGCAACGCTTCCTGAACCGTCTCGGGCTTCATCAGATCGCCGGTCGCGATCTGTACGCCTTCCGGCAGCAGGGCACTGGCCCGTTCCGGATTACGCGTCAGCGCCCTTACGGAAATACCTCGCCGCACCAGCATTTCCGTCACATGTCGCCCGACCGTTCCTGTCGCTCCCGTTACCAAAATCGTCATGTCGCATCTCCTCCTTGGTTTCTTGCATAATGTCGGCGGATGGATTCGATATGGGCGGCGACGTCGTCCCGCAGCTCGGCCGGCGATACAATCTCGACGTCCGTTCCGTAGCTGACGATGACCGATAACGCGTACTCCTTCTTGTAGAAGGTCGTGCGCACATCGATGGAATCCCCCCGATACTCGCATTCGCCCGGGAATTGCTCCAACACCCGTGTACGAACCGCCGAAGCGAAACGAAGATGAGCATGAATCCCTTGAGGTTCATCCTGTTCGGGCTCGTTCGGCATGCGCCGAGGGACGAACCTCTCCTCGGACACGTCCAGCGAGGCGATGCGCGACACGCGGAAATATCGCTTCGACCGTCGCGAGCGGCAGTACCCTTCCAAGTACCAGACGCCTTTCTCCCACAGAAGATTTAGCGGCTCCACGCTTCGCTCGGTCGCCGTCCCGGATGCGCTCGTGTATGCCAGTCGAACGACGCGGAATTGCCGGACAACCCGGAATAGCTCCTGAACGATATTCCTCTCCTCGTCCGACATGCGAATGCTCAGCATGACGGCTTCGCGGCTTCCTTCGTTCGCCAGTTCCGGATTCAGACTGGCCAGCTTCCGCATCGCGGGCGCCACGGCGCTCCCCATCGTCCCCTCCATCGCCTTAAGCAACGTATAGATGACCGACAAGTCATCGACCGAGAAGTGTTGACGCGTCAGGAAGAAGCCGTTCGTCAGCTCGAACCCGCCGTCCGCGCCGGTGAACGAAGCGACCGGAATGCCGGCCTGATTAATCAGTTCGACATCGCGGTAGACGGTGCGTATCGAGACTTCGAACTTGGCGGCCAATTCCGCGGCGGTTATCCTTCTTTTGGCCATTAGCTCCAACGCGATCCCAAGCAGACGATCCAGTCGCATAGGCATCTTCCTCTCGATCAGATGTGCGGGTCATCTGTTTGTTATTCTAAAAGAGTAATCCTGACAACATGGTTGTCAGGATTAAAAATACACCCGATTTTATTTTCCGCATAGGTGGTCGATGCAGTTCTATTCACCACCCTTACGCTCAAGCCTTCTTGCCGCAATCGAATGTGCCTCTAGTATGAGTTGCTTCGCGATTTCGGCATGTTCCCCGACAGGATTAAGAATGCATACAAAATGTTGACGCGAATATTGGGGATGCGGCAAAAACTCGTTCACCGCCGAATAATCCAACCCTTCATCCCGTTGCACGGCGATGCGATGATGATATGTCTCTTTGCTGACTCCGATATTGAGTCGAAAAATATGTTCTCGATTCAGGTTGGACACATTGTCGTACTCATTGTCTGAATCGACAATGGTTACGAACGGTAAGCGGCGATCGTCCCCGACAAAAAAGAACGCATATCCCAAGTTGTCTTGTCGTTGTACATTCGGCAAGTCCATAATAAACGCTTCGAAGTCCGACTGCTTCATCGATTTCCCTCCAATAAGTCAGGTTTGAACTTATAGCGGCCTGCTTGAACATGTACCAAAATTCTATCTGTCGTTGCAGCTTCATTTTCAACATAGGCAAGCCAAATGCCGACAAGTTCAGGATGCTTGGATGGATCCGTCGGGCGCTCTTCCGTCGACAAGCTTTGCAAGAATTGAATCGATGTTTCTAGCGCGACGCGGCGTTGCTGTAAGAGATCGATTACATTCCGGCGCGGCAACATGTCCATGAAAGCAATTCCTACTGAAAACTGCTGAATATCGGTACTTACAAGTGCCGATTCAAGCAAAACTATAAATTCGGATTCGCCATGTTGAGTTATTGCGTATTCCTTGCGCGATGGACCCAGTTTCACATTACTCTCGGAATTCACCGACCGCAGCATCCCCTGGGATTCAAGCTTGTCCAAAGCATGATAGATGGAGCCGGGCTTCACATTGGTCCAGGTGTCGGCACGCCATGAAGTGATATCGCTAAACACTGCGTACCCATGACTAATTCCTCTCCTACGTATGGAACCTAACACGAGTAATTTAACAGCGGACATGAATCGTTCTCCCTAATGATCGTGGTTAATCTAGTCAAATTTGAATACCTATGCATTGCATTGTAACACGCTAGCTTATTCTAATCAAATTTGAGTAGTGAACTCGCGCGAATAGCCCTTGACCCATCGATAGTTCGAAGGATCAAGGGCGCATGCCGTTCTCTCGCTTGTAACGTGAATGTTCGTGAATCGTCTTATTCCCGCGTCACCGTAAAGCCCTTTTCCTCCAGCAGCTCCAAGATGCCGTCTTCCCCGAGGTAATGCGCGGCGCCGATGACGATGAAATAATCGGCGTCTTCCTCGTCTTCCAAATATCCTTCGATCTTGTCCGCCATCGCGGCGTTCCGATCCGTCAGCATCGCCTTCCGATACTCTTCGTCCTTCGACATCTCCTTCGTAAACTCCAGCAGTCCGTCTTCGTCGCCGTTCTTCCACATCTTCGCCATCTCGTCTACCGCATCGTCCAAGACGTCGTGATTGTCCAATGCCGCTTCCAAGTTCTTCGATTGGAGCGCCTCCGAGAAGCCGTCGAACATCTGCAGCTGCGACTCGTACGATTCAAGCTCGATGACCGGAATGTTCCGCTCGACCGCTTTCTGCACGAAGTACAGGTCGATCCCGACTTGCGCTTCATAGCCGGCTTGGGCCGCCTTCAGGGAAGCGACCGTCATTTCGACGACCCAAGGCTTGAACGCGTCGAACGCATCCGACTCCAGTCCGTTCCGCGCAAGAAAATCGCCCAGCTTCGCGTACACTTCCTCGGACACATGGTCCTTCAGCGTCGCGCCGTCTTGGTACGTCCCAAGGCTCATAATCAATTCCTGCACATCGGGGTCGGCGGCCCTGCTCACATCGACCTCCACGCCGAGGTATTCCGCATCGGCGAACGCTTCTTCGAACGATGCGTCCAACGGGTAGAAGCTGTCGTCGGCGATATGCATCGACCCGACCAGATATACGGTATTATCTTCGTCGCTCACTTCCCACAGAAAACCGCGGGACCCTGTTTCGGCGCCTTTCGCGAAGAGCATCGCGGAGCGGGACGCGTCGTCCCAACGCACTTCGTAACCGGCCGCTTCGCCGACCTTCCGAAGCGGGACATAGGACGTTCCGTTGACGTCCGTTACGCTCGCATGCGCCGAATCGACCGAAGGAACGCCCAGCGCTGCGTACGTAGGCTCCTGAGGAACCAGCATCGTATCGTTCCTAATGACCGGGGCGAGCGTCCCGTAGTCGAGCGTTACGCCGTCCACCGTAACCTCTAATCGATCCGTCGCCGCGAACGCGGGCGCCGCCGTCGCGATCATCGCCGTCGACAAGAGTACCGCTATCCAATTCGTCTTCCCGTAAAGTTTCTTCATGTGATTGCACTCCTCTGTGTACCTATGTGCATGTGTTTATATCTATATACACAGTATATAAAATATTTCCTTCCAAGGTCAACCGTCGACCGGGAAAAGATTGTTACAAAACCTCGAACAATAAAACACCTTCGGAAGCGAGTTCCGAAGGTGTTTCGGCGATGGAAACGGTTTTGACTGCAATGAATCGTATTCGCTCAATCGTCGCTTCTATCCTTTCGGTCTTCCGAAACAATACGTCTCAAGCTCGCGAATTCGTTGCAGAATGCTATCGTCGGTACCTTGTCCCCGATCGGATGCATTCGACAACTGCATCGTATCCGCCGCCGAACCTGCGATCGAACTCGCGGTTATGGATTTCCAGCGGGGAAAGCATAATCCCTTGTTCTTTCGGCGTCTGTAAGAGTCGTTGATTCATGACCGGCCCCCCATAAGTATTATTGAAATGAAATCGATCCGCCTCATTCCGATTCGCGGTTCCACAGCCGCCGCATCTCTTCGCTCTTCTCCAGCAGCTCCTCGAGCGTACCCTCCGCCTCTACACGCCCGTCCTTCAGCAGGACGATGTGGTCGGCGTACGACAAGGCGGCTTTGCGATGCGACACGACGAGACAGGTCGCGTCGCGTCGCTCGAACAGCCGCTCCCAGAGCTTCTTCTCCGTCTCCACGTCCAGCGCGCTGGACAAGTCGTCGAAGACGAGCAGCTCCGCGTCGCGGACGAACATCCGTGCGGCCGCCGTTCGCTGCGCCTGGCCGCCCGACAGCTTGACGCCGCGCGGCCCGATCACGGTGTCGAGCCCGGCGGGCAGCTGCGCGACGTCGGTCTCGAGCACCGCGGCGCGAATCGCCGCATCGAGCCGCTCCGGGTCGTCCGCCGCGCCGAGCAAAATATTGCGCCTCAGCATATCGCTGTATAGGCGCGGCACCTGCGGCGTGTAAGCGCTGCGCGGCGGCGTGAA
>JAPSKX010000302.1 GCA_031181325.1 Paenibacillus sp. | reverse complement strand
AGTGCTCCGGACCGATCCGGAACGTCACCGTCTTCGTCTCTCCCGGCGCGAGCCGCACCTTGCGGAAGCCCTTGAGCGCGAGCTCCGGCCTCGTGACGGACGCCGTGACGTCGGACACGTACAGCTGAACGACCTCGTCGCCGGCGATGGCCCCTACGTTCGTCACGTCGACGTACACCCCCGCTTCGCCGTCCGGGGCGATGCGCTCCGGCGAGACGCGGACGTTGTCGTACCGGAACTCGGTGTAGCTCAGTCCGAAGCCGAACGGGTACGCGGGCTCGAGATCCGTCTCGAGATACCGCTTGCCCCGGGTGCGCTTCGAGTGATATGCGACCGGCAGCTGGCCGACATGCTTCGGAATCGTCACGGTCAGTCGGCCGGACGGATTCGCGTCGCCGAACAGCAGATCCGCGATCGCATTGCCGCCCTCCTGCCCCGGATACCACGCTTCGAGAATCGCGGGGACGTGCTCGGCGATCCACGGCTCCGCGATCGGGCGGCCGTTGATGTACACGACGACGACGGGCTTGCCGAGCTTGTGAATCTCTTGCGCCAGCTCGAGCTGGACGCCCATCAGGTTCAGCGTCGAGCGGTCGATGCCTTCGCCGCATTCCATGTCGTTCCACGGGTCGTCCGTCACGACGGAGGCGCCGGTCGCCAAGTTGATCGTGCCTTCGCCGAAGTCGCGCGCGCTCGAACCGCCGAGCACGAGCACGACGGCGTCCGCCCGCGCGGCGGCCGCGAGCGCCGGCTCGAAGCCCGCTTTGTCGTCGCCCTTGATTCGGCAACCCGGCGCGTACAGCACGCGGTCGTCGCCGAGCTTCGCGCGCACGCCGTCCAGCACGGTGACGATTCTTTCGCGCGGCTGCGGCGACGTGTAGTCCCCGAGCTGGTTGTACGGGTGGTTGGCGTTCGGCCCGATGACGGCGACCTTGCCGATCCGTTTGCTCAGCGGCAGCGCGCCGCCTTCGTTCTTCAGCAGGACGACGCCCTCCTGCGCGAGCCGTCTCGCGAGGCGTACATGCGCCTCGGCGCCGATCGACCGCTCCGCGAGGTCCGGATCGACGTACGGCCGCTCGAACAGGCCGAGGCGGAATTTCATCTCGAGCACGCGGCGGACCGCGGCGTTGAGGTCGTTTTCCGAGAGGAGGCCTTGCTCTATTGCCGCGTTCAGGTGCTTCCGGAACATGAAGCCCGACATCTCCATATCGACGCCCGCCTTCAGCGACTGCGCCGCCGCTTCCTCGCCGTTCGCCGCCGTGTTGTGCCCGTGGACGAGCTGCTGGATCGCGCCGAAGTCGGTTATGACGAAGCCGTCGAAGCCCCACTCGTTCCGCAGCAGGTCGTTCAGCAGGTACGGGTCGGAGGTGCACGGCACGCCGTCGATCTCGTTGTACGCCGTCATGACGGACGCCGCGCCCGCCTCGACCGCCTTCTTGAACGGGTACAGGTCGATCTCGTGCAGCTCGCGCATGCCCATGTGGACGGGCGCCGCGTTGCGGCCGCCCTCCGAGCTGCCGTATGCCGCGAAGTGCTTCAGCGTCGCGACGATCGTCCGATCGCTGTCGAGCGCGTCGCCCTGCAGCCCCTTGATCGCTTGGACCGCGTATTCGCCGATGAGGTACGGATCCTCCCCGAAGCATTCCTCGGTCCGGCCCCATCGCGGGTCGCGCACGACGTCGAGCACCGGGGAATACGTCGCCGCGCCGCCTTGGCTGCGGGTCTCGAGCGCCGTCGCCTCGCACATCTCGCGGTACAGCTCCGGATTCCACGCACTGCCGACCGAGAGCGGCACGGGGAACACCGTCGCGCCGATCGCCATATGTCCGTGCGAGCATTCCTCGCCGAACAGGATCGGAATGCCGAGCCGCGAGTTCTCGATCGCATACCGCTGCAGCGCGTTCGTCGCTTCCGCGCCTTGCCGCGGCGTGAGGCCGGTCTCGAGCGTCACCTCCGTCCACGGATCGGCGCGCAGCGCGCCGTACAACGAACCGATGCCGCCGGCGGCGATGTCCGCCTTGAATTCGTCCGTCGGCGCGACGGCGCCGTCCGGTTCCTTCCTATACATCTTCCAGCCCATCGGCTGCGCGAGCTGCCCGATCTTCTCCTCGCGCGTCATGCGGCCCAGCAGGTCGTCGACGCGCTCCTGCAACGGGATCGATGCGTCTTTGTATTTCATAACGGTTGCACCCTTTCTCCATCGGCGCTGCGCCCATGCCGCCTCCGATTTGTTATTTTTGTTATGAAGTTATATAATAACGTTATCATGTTTTCAGTCTACCTCTGTCACCATCTATCGTCAATCTTATTGTACTTTAAAGACTATATAACCGTTAGGTTCGTTATCATCCCTCGTATACAGGAGAATCTTATGCCGAAGAAGCTTTCGATCCAGACGATCGCCGACCAGCTCGGCCTGTCCAAATACGCCGTCTCCCGGGCCCTCAGCGGCAAATCCGGCGTCAGCCCGGCGACGCGCGAACGCGTCCTGGAGCTGGCCCGCGCGCTCGGGTACGGCCTGCCCGCGCAGAAGAGCGCGCCGACCGCTACTTCCGCCGCCGCGTCGTTCGTGTTGATCTGCATCAATCCATCGAACCGGACCGATCCTTGGTACTGGCAGCGCGTCTTGGACGGCGTCATCGCCGGCTGCAACGAACGCGGCTGGCATCACGTCATCGTGTCCCAGCCGTTGTCATTCTCCCATGGAGCCGCGCTCGGCCCGCAGGAGACGCTCGCGCCGCATCTCGATTGGACCGGCTGCCTCGGTCTGGTCGTCTTGGGCGCCTATCCGTATGCGGCGCTGCAGCTGATGGCCCGCGCCGGCAAGCCGCTCGTGCTGCTGGACCATTACGAGCCGCTGCTCGATTGCGACGCGGTCAACCACGCGAACTTCGACGCGGGCCTGACCGTCGCGCATCACTTGATCGCGGCGCGTCACTGCCGGAACTTGGTGTTCCTCGGGGACGAGGGTCGCTCGACGAGCTTCTCCGAACGTCGGGTCGGCGTCCGGATCGCGGTCGAGCGTCACGGCGGCGGGAACGTTCGCCTGCGGGAGTGGGAGCTCCCGTACGAGGCGAGCGATTGGGAGGAAGAAGCGGCGGCGCGCTTCGCGGCGTTGGCGCCGGAGGACCGGCCGGACGGCTGGGCGTGCGCCAACGACGACATCGCGATTCGCTGGATGCGCAAGCTGAAGGAGCTAGGGGTGTCGGTGCCCGGCGACGCCCTCGTCGCCGGCATCGATAATGTCGAAGGCGCCGCCCTCGCTTCCCCCCGGCTGACGACGGTCAACCTGTGCAAGGAGGAGCTGGGCGCCCGGGCCGTCGAAGCGCTGCAGCGCCGGATCGAGCGGCCGGGCGCCCCGACGGAACGCATTCAGCTGCGAAGCGCCTTCGTTCCGCGGGATTCCGCGTAGCGCGATATTCCGATCGCGCCTTATCGTCGGACGCTGTAGTCGGAGTCGCTCCGACTATGCGGCCTCCGGCGCCCGGTGCCGGCGCTGTAGTCGGAGTCGCTCCGACTATTCACCCTCCGACGCCCGGTGCCGGCGCTGCAGTCGGAGTCGCTCCGACTATTCGCCCTCCGGCGCCCGGTTCAGGCGCTGCAGTCGGAGTTGCTCCGAC
>JAPSKX010000301.1 GCA_031181325.1 Paenibacillus sp. | reverse complement strand
GCCGCATCCTGTGCGCGCTCCGGTCCGCCCGCATGTCGATGCCGGGGCTGTGGGAGTTTCCCGGCGGCAAGCTCGAGACCGGCGAAGCGCCGGAGGAGGCGCTCGTCCGGGAAATACGGGAGGAGCTCGGCGTCGAGCTCGCGGTCGGGGCGCTCGTCGCCGACCATACGCATGCATATGCATCGATCGTCGTGCGATTGCGGACGTACGAGGCCGTTATCGTTCGCGGGTTGCCGATCGCGAAGGAGCATGAGCGCCTAGAGTGGCGGAGCGCCGCGGAGCTCGACGCGCTGGCCTGGGCGCCGGCGGACGTGCCGACGGTGGACGCGCTGCGGAAGGGGACGGGCGGGTGACGATTTTCCTTGTCAAATCGGACCGTCTCCCTCATACTGTAGTTAATTCGTATAATATTTACACTAATTGAGAGAGAGGAAGATTCCTATGTTGAAAGAACGTCTCGTCGACCGTCTCCGCGTCCGCGTCTACGAGAACCGCAAGGCGCTCGGAACGGCCGCCGGGCTCGCCGTCGCGGAGCGCATGCGCGCGCTGCTCGCGACGCAGCCCGGCATTCGCATGATCTTCGCCGCCGCGCCGTCGCAGAACGAATTTCTCGAGACGCTCGTCGCGCAGGAAGGCGTCGATTGGGCCCGCGTCACCGCCTTCCATATGGACGACTACATCGGTCTCGCCCCGGACGCGCCGCAGCGGTTCAGCCGCTTCCTGCAAGACCGGCTGTTCGACCTCGTGCATCCCGGCGTCGTGCATCTCATCGACGTCTCCGCCGGCATCGAAGCGGAATGCGAACGGTACGGCCGCCTGCTGCAGGAGGCGCCGATCGACATCGTCTGCCTCGGCATCGGCGAGAACGGTCATATCGCCTTCAACGACCCGCCCGTCGCCGACTTCCACGATCCCGTTCCGATCAAGCCGGTCGAGCTCGACGACGCATGCCGGACGCAGCAGGTGAACGACGGCTGCTTCCCGTCGTTCGACGCGGTGCCGACGCACGCGCTGACGCTGACGATTCCGCTCATGATGTCCGGCGCGCATCTGTTCTGCATGGTGCCGGGCCCGACGAAACGGAACGCCGTGACCGAGACGCTGAACGGCCCGATTTCGACCGCTTGCCCGGCGACCGTACTTCGCCGTCACCCGGATTGCACGCTGTTCGTGGACGTCGAATCGTACGCGGGGGCGGAAGCATGAGCGGCGCTATCGTCGGACGCTTGTTGGACGGCGCCGCCGTCCGCCTCGTCGTCGATAACGGCCGCATCGCCGCGATCGAGCGGCTCGCGGACGCCGACGCCCCGGACCTGCCGCTGCTCGCGCCGGGGCTCGTCGATCTGCAGCTGAACGGATACGCCGGCATCGACTTCAATACGCCGCCGCTGACCGCGGACGCCGTCGTCGAAGCGACGCGCCTCCTATGGGCGCAGGGCGTAACGACGTATCTCCCGACGGTCGTCACGAACAGCGCCGAGAACATCGCCGCCTCGTTGAAGGCGATCGTCGAGGCGACCCGCAAGGACGCGCTCGCCGGCTCGTCCATCGCCGGCATTCATCTCGAGGGGCCGTTCCTGTCGGCGCTCGACGGCGCGCGTGGCGCGCACGCCGCGGCGTACGTCCGCGCGCCCGATTGGGACGCGTTCCGCCGCTGGCAGGAGACGGCCGAGGGCCGCATCCGCATCTTGACGCTGTCGCCGGAGTGGGACGGCGCCGCGGCGTTCATCGCGAAGGTCGCCGAGACGGGCGTCGTCGTGTCGATCGGCCATACGGCGGCGACGCCGGAGCAAATCCGCGAAGCGGTCGCCGCCGGCGCCCGCATGAGCACGCATCTCGGCAACGGAGCGCAGCTCATGCTGCCCCGGCATCCGAACTTCCTCTGGGAGCAGCTCGCCGCCGACGAATTGACCGCTTGCGTCATCCCCGACGGCTTCCATCTCCCCGACTCGGTGCTGAAGGTGTTCCTCCGCGTCAAGGCCGGCCGCATCGCGTTCGTCAGCGACGCCGTCTACTTGAGCGGACTCGAGCCCGGCACGTACCATACGCACATCGGCGGCGACGTCGTGCTGACGCCCGAGGGGCGGCTGCACACGGCGGCCAATCCGAACATTCTCGCCGGCTCGGCGCAGATGTTGATCGCGGGCATCGCCCGCGTCGCGTCGAGGGGGTTGTGCACGCTGTCCGAAGCGTGGACGCTGTCGTCCGCCGCGCCGGCCGCGGCGATCGGATTGTCCGGCGGCGTCGGCACGCTCGACGTCGGCGCGCCCGCGGACGTCGTCCTCCTCCGCGAGGACGGCGCCCGGCTGTCGATCCAAGCCGTGTGCAAGGGCGGCACGCGCGTATTCGGGTAATTCAGAACGGAATCGGCTCGAACGGGTCCGCCTGCTGCTCCCAGGCCCGCACGACGCCCGCGGCGGCGCCTAACGCCGCCGCGATCGGATGCAGCGAGGAGCGAACGAGCTCCGCTTGTTCGGATGCGGGGAAGAGCGATCTTCCCCGCATCTCTTGTTTGATGATCGGGAACAGCGTGTCCGAGGCCAGCATCAGCGGTCCGTCGCACACGATATACCGCGGATTGAACAAATTCACGAGGGCGGCGAACGCGACGCCGATGCCTCGGCCGACCCGCTCCAGCTCGCGTACGACCGCCTCGTCGCCTTGCCGCGCCCGCTCCGCGAGCGCCGCCGCGTCGATCCGCTCGGCCGGCTCGCCCGTCGCCTCCGCCACGCGCGCGAACAGCGCCGGCAGGCCCGCCACCGCCTCGAGGCAGCCCGCGTTGCCGCAGGCGCAGCGCGGCCCGCCCGGCTCCACGACCGTGTGGCCGAGCTCCCCGGCGAGCCCCGATTCGCCGCGCACGATGTCGCCGCCGATCGCGATGCCGCAGCCGACGCCCGCGCCGAACGAGCAATAGGCGAAATGCCTCGTCCCCCGCCCCGCCCCGAACCACAGCTCGCCCTGCGCCGCCAGCTTCACGCCGTTGTCGACGAGCAAGCGCCCCGTCGGGAGCGCCGCCGACAGCATCGCCGAGAGCGGCACGTCGCGCCAGCCGAGATGCGTCGAGCGGACGACGCGGCCCGCCGGGTCGACGAGCGCAGGCACGCCGAGCCCGACGCCGACGAGCGGTCGGTCCGGCTCCGCCGCCTGCCGCGCCGCGGCGTGCGCCGCGACCGCCGCGACGACCGCTTCCGGCGTCGTCGCCGATAGAGGCAATTCGGCGCGCTCGATCGGCTCGCCGCACAGATCCGTCACGACGGCGATGAGCGAGCGGGACAACAGCTGGTAGCCGATCGCCTTCCGGTTCCCGGACACGAACTCGACGCCGAGCGCCTTCCGGCCGGCGCCGCCGCTCTCCCGCAGCCCCGTCATCCGGACGTAGCCGGCCGCCGACAGCTCGTCCACGATCGCGTTGACCGTGTTCTTCGTCAGACCCAGCGCCGCCGCAAGCTCCGTGCGCGTCGTCGCGCCGCGACGCTTCAGCGCCTCGTAAATGAGCTTGCGATGAATATCCTTCGAGAGCGTCGGCCCTCTTCCGCGCGAACCGGCCATGCCGCGATTCTCCCCTTCCCCGTTCTCCGTACCGTCTTGTCTCCTTCCATCCTAACAAAAATCGGCCGTGGGG
>JAPSKX010000084.1 GCA_031181325.1 Paenibacillus sp. | reverse complement strand
CAGATGCGCCGCGATGCCGGAGCCCATGACGCCCGAGCCGATGACGGCCGCTTTCGTAATCGAATATGGCATTGAGCATGACCCTCCCTAATGAAATGGGTGTTACTTGCCGGAGGCGGAGCCGGAGCCGGAACCGGGGCCGAACACGGACGCCTCGAGCAGCTCGGCGACGTCGCGCGTCCGGAGCGACTCGTCGACGTCGAGCAGCTTGGCGCCGTCCTCCATCATGGCGAGGCAGTACGGGCAAGCCGAGGCGACGATCGTCGGCCTTAGGATAAGCGCTTGTTCGACGCGCGCCACGTTCACGCGCTTCCCCTGCGTCTCCTCCATCCACATCCGCCCGCCGCCCGCCCCGCAGCACATGCCGTTCGCGCGGTTGCGCTCCATCTCCGCCAGTTCCGCCCCGGGCGATCCCCGGGGCAGCCGACGCGGCGGTTCGTACACCTCGTTGTAGCGGCCTAAGTAACAGGAATCGTGGTACGTCACCCGCTCCTCGACCGCATGCGTCGGCTTGAGACGCCCCTGCGCCACGAGAGAATCGAGCAGTTCCGTATGGTGCGCGACCTCGACGTCCGCGCCGAGACCGAACTCCGGGTACTCGTTCTTCAGCGTGTTATAGGTGTGCGGGCAGGCGGTGACGATGCGGCGGACGTTGTACTTTTCGAAGAGGGCGATGTTCTCCGTCGCAAGCTGCTGGAACAACATCTCGTTGCCGAGTCTGCGCGGCGTGTCGCCGGAGCCCTTCTCTTCGCCCCCGAGCACCGCGAAGGAGACGCCCGCCTCGTTCAGCAGACGGACGACGGCGCGGGACACCTTCTTCGTGCGGTTGTCGTACGCGCCCATGGAGCCGACGAAGAACAACCACTCGAAGTCTGGACGCTCCTTGACGGTCGGCACGCGCAGCAGCGGGTCCTCCGGCTCCCCCGGCGGGGCGGCAAGCTCCGCGATCCACTTCGCGCGGTCGTTCCGCGAAATCCCCCACGGATTGCCCTGCCGCTCGATATTCGTCATGGCGCGCTGCCCGTCGTGCGGCATGCGCCCCTCCATCAGCACGAGATGGCGGCGAAGATCGACGATCTTATCGACATGCTCGTTGTCCACGGGGCATTGGTCCTCGCAGTTGCGGCACGTCGTGCACGCCCAGATCTCCTCCTCCGTCATGACGCCGCCGACGAGAGGCACCTCGCGCGGATCCGCCTCCGGAGACTTCGTCCAAGCGGCCTGCTGCGCGGCCATCGTCGGTCCGATGTCGGCGACGACCCCCTCGGCGAGCGGGCCGGGCGCGGCGGCGGCCGTCATATGCGCCCCTCCCGCGGAGGCGGCCGCGGTCCATGGCACCCAAGGGGATTTAGAGGTGACGGCGGCGCCCTTTTCCACGAGGTGGTCCCGCAGCTTCGCGATCATATGCATCGGCGACAGCAGCTTGCCGGTATTCGACGCCGGGCACACGTTCGTACAGCGGCCGCATTCGACGCAGGCGAACAGATCGAGCAGCTGCTTCTGCGCGAAGTCCTCGACCTTGCCGACGCCGAACGATTCGGCCGTCTCGTCTTCGAGATCGAGCTTCGTCAGGCGGCCGGGCGGGGCGGTCTTCTTCAGGAGGATGTTGATCGGCGCCGTGATGATGTGGAAATGCTTCGACTGCGGCACATATACGAGGAACGCAAGCAGGATGAGCAGATGCGCCCACCAAGAGACATAGAACCCTACGGTCGCCCCGAGCTCGCCGAGACCGGCCATAGACGATGCGATTGCCGAGGAAACGGGAGCGGTCCATGCGGCCGGTTCGCCGTGCCGGAGCCGGTCGAAGGCGAGCGTGAACAGCACGGACGCCATGAGCGCCGCGATGAACCAGACGACGAGACTCGGCTTCCAGCCGCGCTTCAGCCGCTTCAGCTTTTCGCCGTATCGGCGGTACGCCGCGTATCCCATCGCCAGCAGCACGAGCGCGACGGTCGTCTCTTGCAGGAGCTCGAACGCAGGGTACGCGGGCAGCGGCAGCGGCGCGCCGAAGAGTCCCCGCACAATAAGGTCGAGCGCCCCGAACTGCAGAACGATGAAGCCATAGAAAATGACGACATGCATCGCCCCGCTCCTGCGATCCTGCAGCAGCTTGCGCTGCCCGAACGTCTCTGCGGCGAACGTCTTCAGGCCTCGGCCGAGCGCCTCCTTCGCCGCGGCCGCCAGCTCCTTCCCGTCGATCGGCTTGCCGAGTCGCACGTAGGCGTACCGATGGGCGACGACCCGGTAGAACCAATACAGCGCCGCGCCCGTCGCGCCAAGGAAGGCCAAGCTATTGACCATCGTCCAAATCAAGTCGAACGTCCTCCTTTCGTCGGCAAGACACGTTGGACAACCAAGGGAAGCGTTTTCAAGAAGTGCTTACTCCATGCTACGCGGCTCATTCTAACTTTATGTGGCGCGCCATACGATATGAATGAGAATTCATTCAGTCTTGTCGTCGGGAGGGATGCGCGGTGGGCAAGGCCGCTCGGGTCGATAAATATGCCGCCATCTTGGAAGGCGCGCTGCGCACGTTCGCGGCGCACGGCTTCCATAAGTCGCAGGTGTCGAAGATCGCGAAGGCGGCGGGCGTGGCGGACGGGACGATCTATTTGTATTTCCGGCGCAAGGAGGACATCTTGATCGCGTTGTTCCGGGAGAAGCTCGGGGCGCTCGTCGCGAAGCTGCGGGAAGAGCTGAGCGGCGCGGAGGACGCGCGGGCGGGGCTGCGGCGTCTCGTGGAGCTCCATTACGCCGAGCTCGAGCAGGACGTCGATCTCGCGTACGTCACGCAGATCGAGCTGCGGCAGAGCTCCCTCGAGCTGCGGCGGGAGATCGGCGAGGCGCTGCGCCCATACGTCGCGCTGATCGAGGAGGTGCTGGCGAGGGGCGTGGCGCAAGGCGCGTTCCGCGCGGACCTGGATCTGAAGCTGGCGCGGCAGCTCGTGTTCGGCGCGATGGACGAGACGGTCACGTCGTGGCTCGTCTCGGGGCGGAAGTATCGCTTGAGCTCGATGGCGGAGGGGACGGCGGCCTTTTTTGCGCGGGGGCTCGGGGCGTAGCGGGCTTCCGCCCGGCATAAGATGGAGTATGGAGAGCCGTCCGGCCTGTCGGCGGCGGGCAAACCTTAGAAGCAACGGAGGCGATTCCCGATGAACATCGTGGTGTTGGTGAAGCAAACGTTCGATACCGAGGAGCGCGTCGTCTTGTCCGGGAACGAGGCGGTCGAGGACGGCGCCAAGTTCGTGATCAATCCGTACGACGAATACGCGGTCGAGCAAGGGCTGCTGCTGCGGGAAGCGGCGGGCGGCGGCACGGTGACGGTCGTGTCCGTCGGTCCGGCGCGCGCCGCCGAGGCGCTGCGGACCGCGCTCGCGATGGGCGCCGACGAGGCGGCGCTCGTCGACGACGAGCGCTTGGCCGGCGCCGACGAATACGCGGTGTCGCGCGTGCTGGCGGCCGTCTTGTCGTCGCTCGGCGCGGCGCCCGACGTCGTGCTCGGCGGCAACTTCAGCGTCGACAACGGCGCCGGACAGGTCGCCGTGCGGCTCGCGGCGCTGCTCGGGCTGCCGCACGTCGCGTCGGTGACGGCGCTGAGCGTCGACGGCGGCGTCGCGCGCGCCGTCCGAGACGCCGAGGGCGACGCGGAGACGTACGAGGTGCCGCTGCCGGCGCTGTTCACCGCGCAGCAAGGGCTCAACGAGCCGCGCTACCCGACGCTGCCGGGCATTCTGAAGGCGAAGAAGAAGCCGTTCCGCACGCTGACGCTCGACGACCTCGGGCTCGCGCCGGACGACGTCGCGCCGAAGACCGCTCGCGTCGGCTTGGCGCTGCCGCCCGCCCGCGCGGCCGGGCGCCTGCTCGCCGGCGACCCCGCGTCGCAGGCGGCGGAGCTGGCGCGGCTGCTGCGCGAGGAAGCGAAGGCGCTGTAGGCATGGCGGCGGTTTAAGCGCACATCTGCGGCTTTTTCCGGAGGGACACGTGAGGAGACGCCGGCGGATTCGCCGGCGCAACGATTTCGAACGAGGGGGAATCGCCATGACCACACCGAAAACCTGGCTTGCGATTGCAGAGGCGCGGGACGGCGCGCTGCGCCAGGTGTCGTTCGAGGCGCTGGGCGCGGCCCGCGCCGCGGCGGCGGACGGCGACGTCGTCGTCGCCGCCTTGATCGGCAGCGGCGCGGCCGCGCACGCCGACGCCTTGGCCGCGCGCGGGGCGGCGCGCGTCTACGTCGTCGACCGCCCGGAGCTGGCGGTCTATCGACCCGAGGCGTATCTCGCCGCCGCCCGCAAGCTCGTGCAGGCCGTGCAGCCTGCGGGGGTGTTCCTCGGCCACACCGCGGCCGGCCGGGATCTCGCGCCGCTGCTCGCGGCGGCGATGCAATGCGGCGCGGTCACCGACGTGACCGCGGTGGAGCCCGGCGCCGGCGGCGCGCCGCCGACCTTCGCGCGCCCGCTGTACGCGGGCAAAGCGGTGGAGCGGCGAACGGCGGCGGAGCCGTTCGTCGTGACGGTGCGCCCGAACAACGTGCGGGCGCCCGACCCGATCGACGGCGCGGCGCCGGCCGACGTCGTCGCGATCGAGCCCGAAGGCGCGTCGCTGCGGGCCATATTGAAGGACGTCGTCAAGAAGACGTCCGGCAAGATCGACCTGAGCGAGGCGAAGGTCGTCGTCTCCGGCGGGCGCGGCGTGAAGAGCGCCGAAGGGTTCGCGCCGCTAGCGGCGCTCGCCGACGCGCTCGGCGGCGCGGTCGGCGCGTCCCGCGGCGCCTGCGACGCGGGCTACTGCGACTACGCCCTGCAGATCGGCCAGACGGGCAAGGTCGTCACGCCCGAGCTGTACATCGCCTGCGGCATCTCCGGCGCGATTCAGCATCTCGCCGGCATGAACGGCTCCCGCGTCATCGTCGCGATCAACAAAGACCCCGAAGCGCCGATCTTCAAGGTGGCGGACTACGGCATCGTCGGCGACTTGTTCGAAATCGTGCCGCTGCTGACGGAAGAGCTGAAGCGCGCATAAGGAGTCGGGGTCTCGGAAAGACGGAATACGATGCAGCGAGGGCGGGAGCATGCTTCCCGCCCTCCTTCCCGTTGATACAGGACCGTGTTACTGCAAAGTTTGGCTGAATCCAGAAATTGTATTTCTTGAGACGAATCGTTATCGTTTAATGGTCTTGCAGGAAAATAATCGATCCAACGGGGAGATTTGGGAATACTCCGACGAGCACTTGATCGATTACTACTTCGGCGTGATTCCTGCGGTGATCGCATCCGAGAAAGCGATCGTCCGACACGAAGGCGAAAACGGGGTCTTCGACCGAACGATGACCTCCGCCGAAAAGGCAGCTCTTCAAAATGTATTGGACGCATACGTTGCTTTGGGCGGGGTCTTGCCCGAGCAATAGGGTGCATGCCGAATGCCATGCTTCATCCCGCACCCGCCCCCCTGCTCCCCGCAGCTGAGCGAAGGTCATTCAAGGAGAAGGAACCGGACAAGGGAGCCTCTCCCCGGCGGCCTCCGTTTCCGGCATGCCGACCATCGGACGATTTACCTCTGGACGGTTCCTCGAGCTTCGGCCGCCGACGCGGCGTCCCGGCCGCGGGACGGCCAGTTCAGCATCGTCATGCCGATCGCGACGACGGCCGCGCCTCCGGCGATGTACGCCGTCACCGGCTCGCGGTAGAAGACGACGGCCCACAGCACGGTGAACAAGACGGGCAGGTTGAAGACGATCGCCGCGACGGAAAATGCCACCGTTCGCATCCCCTTCGAGGACAGCAGGAAGCTCAGTCCGGTGATCAGGCCGAGCGCGGCGGCCGCCGCCCACGCGCCCGGAACGAACGCCGGGTCCCACCCGGCGGCGACGGGCAGCGGCAGGGCGCACAGCAGCGACGCCCACAGGAAGATCGAGTAGTTCATCGATACGTCCTTCATCGCGTCGAGCAGCATCTTCTGGCTGAATAGATGCAGCGCCGCGCCGACGCCGGAGGCGACGAAGACGAGCGCCAGCCAGCCCTGCTCCCCGAAGGGCGCCGACAGCGGCCGCCCGTTCCAGGCGATGAGCAGCACGCCCAGCACGACGATCGCGGATGCCGCCCAGCTTCTCGCGGACAGCCGCTCCTTGAACAGCAAGACGCCGATCAGCAGCAGCACGACGGTTTGCGTCGGAAACACCAGTACGTTCCCGTAGGCGAAGCCGCGGGCGACGCCGACGTTTTCGAACAAATAATTCAGACTCTTCCCGATCGCCCCGACCCAAATCCAACGGTTCAGCGCCGCGGGCCGCAGCGAATGTCGGGTCGCGAGCGCGAACGCCGCCAGCGCAAGCACCCCGATGGAAAAACGAGCGAACGTAATCGTATACGGATCGAACTGGAACGCCGCCGTCTTGACGAGCACGCCGACCAAACTCCAGCTTAGCGCGGCGACGACGAGATACAGCATCCCCCTGTTCACCCCATGTTCACCACCCGATCGCCGCGCCGTCGGCCCGCGGATCGGTGCCGCCGTGCCGAAAGCCTTCGTCGTCGATGAGGATCGCATGCGCGTGGCCGACCAGACCGTCGACATCCGGCAGCGTCGCGACCCGGTGCCCCGCGCGGGCGAGCGCCTCCCGTACGTCCGCGCTCACGCGCCCCTCGATCTTCAGCTCCTGCGTCGCCTCGCCCCACGTGCGCCCCCACACCCAACGCGGCGCGGACACCGCCGACTGCGGGTCCATGCCGTAATCGAGCATGCGCGTGAGCAGCGCCGTCTGCGTCTGCGGCTGTCCCTCCCCGCCTTGCGTGCCGTACAGCACGTGCGGCTTCCCGTCTCGGCACGCCATCGCAGGCATGAGCGTGTGGAAGGTCCGCTTTCGCGGCTCGAGCGCGTTGACGCGGTTCCCGTCCAGCGAAAAGTAAGAGCCCCGGTTCTGCAGCAGGATGCCGGTCGACCCCGCGACGACGCCCGAGCCGAATTCGAAATACAGGCTCTGAATGAACGAGACGGCGTTCCCCTCGGCATCGACGACCGCCGCGTACGCCGTATCGTTGCCGACCGGCTCGGCGCTCGCTTCCCTCGCGCGATCCATGCGGATCTCGCCGACCAGCTCGGCGGCGTACGCCTTCGAGAGCAAGCGTTCGAGCGGAATGCGGGCGAACGCCGGGTCGGTCAAGTACGCGTCCCGGTCCCGGAAGCTCAGCTTCAGCGCCTCGACCAACAGATGGTAATACGCGTACGAGCCTTCGTCGACGGCGCCGGCGAGGTCGAACCGCTCCAGCATGTTCAGCGTCATAATGGCCGTGAAGCCCTGCGAATTCGGCGGGACCTGGTATACGTCGTACCCCCGATACGCGCCGACCAGCGGCTCGACCCAATCGCCGCGATGATCGGCGAAGTCCTCCAGCGTCAGCAATCCGCCGCCCCTCTGCAGCTCCGCGACGATCTCCCGGGCGATCGCGCCCTCATAGAAGACATCCCTCCCCCCTTGGGCGATTGCGCGCAGGCTGCCGCCGAGCGCGCGCTGCGCGAATCGGCTCCCCGTCGCGGGCGCGCGCCCCCCAGGCGCGTAGATGTCCCGCGTCGCGGGCGTCGACGTCAGCAACGCAAGCCGCTTGGCCGTATTGGCGGATTGATCGCGGGATAACGGGAAGCCCTGCGTCGCGTAGCGGATGGCGGGCTCCAGCACCTCCCCGAAGGATAAGCGGCCGTACCGGTCCAGCATCGCGGCCCAAGCGTCGACCATGCCCGGCACCGTCACGACGCTTCTCGGTCCCCTCGTCGGTATCGCGCGCTCCCCCGCGAAGACGGACCGGGTCGCCAGCCGGCCGGACCTCCCGCTGCCGTTGTACGCGCGCACCCTGCCTTCCGCCGGCGCGTAGGAGAGCCAGAACGAATCGCCGCCGAGTCCCGTCATATGCGGATACACGACGGCAAGGCAAGCGCTGACCGCCACGGCGGCGTCGAAGGCGTTGCCTCCCCGCTGCAGCGTCGCCGCGCCCGCGGCGGACGCCAAGGCATGCGGGCTGACGACCATGGCTTCGGCGCCGATCATCGATTGATGCATACAGGCTTCCCCTCCCTCGGAAAACGTCGAGCCAAGGCCGCGGCCTTGGCTCGGATCATGCGAACGCCTTCAGGCTTCCGGTACGACCGGATTCGCGTGCGGCGTCAATCCGCCGATGCTGCATTCTACGGCGTCCCCGGCCCGGATGACGACCGCCCCGGGGGTGCCGGTCATAATGACGTCCCCGGGCAGCAGCGTCATCACGCGCGAGTGGAACGCCACCGTCTGCCACGGCCGGAACCGCATGTTGCGCAGCACGTTCCGATGCACCGTCTCGCCGTTCAGCCTCGCCTGCACCTCGATATCGAGCACGTCCGGATATTCGTCCGGCGTGATCAGCTCCGCGCCGAAACTGAAGAACGTGTCGAAGCTCTTCGCCCGGGTCAGAAATCTCGGGTTTCGTTGGTGAATGTCGTCGGCGGACATGTCGAGCACGGCGGCGAAGCCGGCGACGCACGCCTCCGCCTCCGCCTCCGACACGTTCTTGCACGTCCGTCCGATCACGATCGCGAGCTCCGCCTCCGCGATCGTTCGCTCGGACGACGCGGGGAGCCGGATCGGATCGCCGGGGCCGATGAGCGCCGTGTCCGGCTTCAGGAAGCCGACCGGCTCCGCGGTCGGATCCGACTGCCGCAGCTCCTCTTCGTTCGCCGCGTAGTTAAAGCCGATGCCCCATATTTTCCGAGGCCGGCGGTACAAGGGAGCGTACGCCGCTCGATCGAACGGCACGGCGTCCATCGACGCGAGCGTCTCCGCGCCGCCCGCGCGGTGCCAGGCGGCCAGCTCGTTCAATTGGCCCGATTCGATCAGGTCGAACGCGTCCGTGCGCCATCGAGCGCCCGACTCGCGATTGACGCGGTCGACCAAGACGAATCCATGGGGGGCGGCGATCGCGGCCGTCTCCGCGCCGTCGATCTTTAGAGTGGTTAATTTCATGTGGCGCTCCTTATGGATTTCCTCGCGTCACGGGCGGACAGCAGCGCTTCCGAATCGGCGACGAAGCCGTAGCATTGCTTGACGTTGTAGATCGTAGCCTCCATGCAGTAAGACGGCGACGTCGTCGCGCTGCAATCCTGCAGCAGGATGCTGTCGTAGCCGAGGCAGACCGCGTCCTGAAGCGTCGCCATGACGCATTGGTCCGCGTTCACGCCGGCGAACATCACCGTGTCGACGCGCAGATTGCGCAGAATGCTGTCCAGCGGCGTATCCCAGAAGCCGCTCATTCGGTATTTATCGACGTGAATATCGGTCGGCGCGACCTCGAGCTCGTCGACGATCGCGGCCCCCCAGCTCCCCTTCTCCAACACCTTCGACCCGTTGCCCGGCAGCGAACCGCCGATCCCGACGTCGTCGCCGGCGGCATCATACACGTGAAGGACGGACGGACTTAAATTCATACGGTCCGGCCGGTTGCCCCAATTCAGCCATACGATCGGCACGCCGTCCTCCCGCAGCGCCTTCGCGAGCCGGTTGATCGGCTCGATGGGCCTGCGGGCCGGCGTATAATCCGCCCCGATATAATCGAGCCACCCCGACGGGCTGCAGAAGTCGTTCTGCATATCCACGATAACGAGCGCGCTTCTCGCGAGGTCCAAGAAGAGCCACTGCGGCTCGGCCGCGAATTCGACGTGTATCGGATCGCGCGCCGTTCTTCGGAGATCGACATACTCCTTGGACACGGTCCAATGGTTCGCTGCATTTCCAAGTCTGTTCATGCGCTCTCCTTCCCGCCGATCGCATCGGCTGTTGTACGATAGAAATGTCGCACGCCTTCGCCCGAGACGAATCAAGTCGACACCGTAATCGGCAGAAGCTCATCCTCGAACGAAGAGACCCACGCCAGAAGGCGCGCGTCTTGCCCGGGTCCCGCGAGGAACGAGACGCCGACCGGCAGACCGTTCCATTCGACGAGCGGCATCGTCAGCTGCGGCAAGCCCGCGAGGCCCGCGACGCAGCATAGCTGCAGCGCGGCGGACCGCCGCTTCTCCATCTCGGGCCCGGCCGTATTGCGCAGAGGCGCTCCGGCCGGGGCCGTCGGCAGGACGAGGATGCCGTCCTCGCCGAGCAGCGCCGCCATGCGCCGCCGGATCCCCTCTCGAAGCTCGAGCTCGGGCGCCGTCTCTTCGGGACGAATCGTGCGCGTCCAAGCGAACCGCTCGCCGACGCCGGGACCGAAACGAGGCGCGACGCGGTCGATCCAGCCGCCGTGCGTCCGCCAAATTTCCGAGCCCTGCAGCAGACGGAAGCAGCGCATCCACCGCTCCAACCCCTCCGCCGCCATCGTGACGGGCTCGGCCGTACCGCTCGTTCCTTCGACCTGCGCCAAGACCGCTCTGGCCGCGCCCGCGACGACCGGCTCCGCGGCGTCGAACCCGTCGTCCGCCGCCAACAGACGACGGAAACCCGGCGCCGCCGCCGCCGCGGGCAGCAGCGCCTCGCCGACGCGGCGCAGCGTCGAGGCGTCGCCCGCCAGCCATCCGACCGTGTCGAACGAAGGGGCGAGCGGCACCATGCCTTCGGCGGGGACGACGCCGTGCGTCGGACGAAAGCCGTAGATCCCGCAATAGCTCGCGGGGATGCGGATCGACCCCCCGGTGTCGCTCCCGAGCGCGAAGTCGACCTCGCCCGCGGCGACGGCGACCGCCGACCCGCTGGAGGAGCCGCCCGGAATGTGGCGCGGCGCCTTCGGGTTCAGCGGCGTCCCGTAGTGATAATTTTCGCCGTTCAGGCTGTACATCAGCTCGTCCGTATGCGTCGTCCCGGTCAGCTCCGCCCCTGCGCGCAACAGCCGCTCGACGGCTACCGCATGCCGTTCCGCCGGCTCGTGCGTGTCTTTCCACTCGGGGCTTCCCGCGCCGGCGACGTACCCGCGCAGCTCGAAAATATCCTTCGCCGCGAAGCGCAGCCCCGACAGCGGCCCTTCCGCGGTCGGGGCCAGCGTCATGTCGCGGTCGAAGAAAGCGTTCCACGCATCCCTCATGACCGCCGCCTCACGCGCCTGCGATCGCGCCGGAGAGCACCCGGATGTCTTCCTCGTCCAACGCGGCTTTCGGACCCGCCTTGATCAAGTCCGAGAAGTCCTCGTCCGGCACCATCGTCGTCAGCGTGTACAGCCGGGTCGCGCCCGTGTTCACGACTTGGTGCGTGGATTCCGGGGGAACGACCATGAAGGAGCCCTGCTTCAGCGGAACGCGCGCTTCGTCGACGATCGCCACGCCTTCGCCGAATAACACGTAGAAGTACTCTTGCGCCTCTTTATGAATATTGGGGGGCGTCTGTCCGCCCGGCTCGAATATTTCGACCACGGAGACGAATCCGGCCTGCGCGCCGTCGCACAATAGAACGAATTTGTTCGTGTCCGAGGCCGCGATTTTATGCACCGCGCATGTATCGAACGTTCCTGCCACCATCGCTTTCATCGTCGTCATCGCTCCTCTATTCGTTATGGTTATGGGTATCGGGCGCGAGCGGAAGCTCCAAGAAGGAGGACGTTCCGTTCGCGCGGACGGCGACCGTCGCCATATGCAGATGCTCCGGACCGAGTCCGAACTGCTCCGCGAGACGTACGCCGTTCATATGTCTGGCGAAGAGGGGGAAGGCGCTGCCCGTCAGCTCCAGCCGAAGCCTCGCCCCCGCGGGGAGGCGCGCCGCCGTCATGCGCATCGGCACCGTCGCCTCGCACGGCCCGTCGTCGGCCGGGCGCGCCCCCGAATCGATCTCCGCGCGGCCGACGGACAAGAGGCGCGCCGCGCCGTCCGGATCGACCGCCGTCAAGACGGCGACGAGATCCGTCGGTCCGCCCAGCGCTTGGCAACGCACGGCGACGGTCGGCGCCCCGTACAGCGAGAGCGCCTCGGTCAGCGGCTCTCCCGTGTATACAAGAATTTCGTATCGTTCCTGCGCCGCGCTCCGGTCGACGGGAAGATACGAATCCATCCCCATCGGTAGTCTGGCGTCATAGACGAACACGTCGGGAATGTCGACGGACGGCGCGCCCCGATCCGCGGACAGCTTGCCGCCGCCGAGCGACCCGTTCGCCGGCCTGCCGTCGTTCCCCAAATACAGCGTGCGTTTCCCTTCGTTCGCCGATCTCGGCTCCGGCAGCGCGTCCGCGCCGCGCCATTCTCCGCTGCCGAGCTCGTAATACCGCACCGGGGGGACCTGTGCGAACGACGCTTCTTCCTTGCCCTTCAGCCAGTAATCGAACCATCGCAGCTGCTCGCGATGCACGTCGCCGTCGGCCGTCGCCCCATGATCGACGCCGCCCGTGCGCCGTCCCCACGGGATATGATCCCACGGTCCGATGAGCAGCCGGTCGCAGGGGGCTTCGCCCTTCTCCTTCCGGAGCCTCTGCAGCGTACGGAAGCTCAGAAGCGTTCCGTCCAATATATAATCGTACCAACCGCCGATGAGCAGCGCCGGGACCGTCGCGTTCGCGTCTGATTGCAACCAATTGAACTGCTCCCAATACGCATCGTATTCGGGATGCTCGACCCAATCGTAATACGCCGGAAAATAGCGCTGCAGCGCGTCGTCCGCGTCGCGGACCGGCAGCTGCGCGGGATCGCCCCACTTCGCCATCATGCGCGTGCAGTACGATTCCGCTTCGGCGTCGCCCGCGCGCCGCGCCGTATCCCGCGCCAGCTGGTACGCCCACGTCCGCAGTTCGCCGACCGCGAAGCTTCCCCTCGGGTAGAACGCCCCGCGATACATGTCGGACGCGCACATCGCCGGCGCGATCGCCGCCAGATGCGGGGGTTGCAGCGAAGCCGCCGCCCATTGGGTCGCCCCTTGATACGAGAAGCCGTACATGCCAACCTTGCAGTTCGAGCGCGGGAGCTTCGCCGCCCACTCGACCGCGTCGTACCCGTCCTCCGCTTCGTGCAGATACGGATAAAACGCTCCCTCGGACTCCCCCCTGCCCCGGACGTCCTGAACGACGACCATATACCCTTGGCTCGCATACCACACCGGATGCGCGTACGTGACCGTCGAGGCCAACGACTTGCCGTACGGCTGCCGCATAAGCAGCACCGGCAGCGGCTCCGTCCCGCCCGGACAGTATACGTCCGCATAAAGCTTCGTACCGTCTCTCAAGACGCAAAGCGCATTGCGTTGCAGCTGAACGCCACCGAAATGCATAGGCGGATGCCCCTCTCCAAGAAGTGTATTACGTTAGCCGAGAACCGGCGTCGGGGCTTCCAATCGGGCGCCCGGCAGCAGCTTCGTCGTCCGCGCGTCGAAGACGAGCGTCTTATCGGGGTCGAAACGCAGGCGAACGCGTTCCCCGACCCGAGGGGCGATATGGTTTTGCGCGAGACAGCACAGCGGCGTCTCCATGAAATCGACGGCGACGTACGACAGGACGTATGCGCCCAGCTGTTCGACGAGCTTCACGACGCCGGGCACGCCTTCCGTATCGGACAACCGGATGTCTTCGGGACGAACGCCGACGATCGCCTCTTTCGGCAAGGACGTCGCCGGCGCGCCTTGGCGGGTCAGCGGCCGGAATTCTTCCCCAAGCCGCACGCCGTATGTCCCCTCCCGCGCCTCGACCGCCGCGTTCACGAAGTTGATCGGCGGGTCGCCCAGGAAGCCGGCGACGAATGCGTTCGCAGGCGCGTTATACAGCTCCATCGGCGCGCCGTACTGCTGGATGACGCCGTGCTGCAGCACCGCGATCCGATCGCCGAGCGTCACCGCTTCTTCCTGGTCGTGCGTCACCATGATCGTCGTGATGCCGAGCTCTTGCTGCAGCGTCTTCATCTCGATCCGGATTTGCCGGCGCAGCTTCGCGTCGAGGTTCGACAGCGGCTCGTCGAACAGCAGCAGCGACGGCTGCAGCGCCACGACTCGCGCGATCGCCACCCGCTGCCGCTGCCCGCCGGACAGCTGGGCCGGGTAGCGCTTCTCGAGACCCGTCAAGCCGACGAGCTTCAGCGCCGATCCGATGCGGTCCCTGACGACGTCGGACGGCAGCTTCCGCGTCTTCAACCCGAAGGCGATGTTGCTCTCCACCGTCATATGGGGGAACAACGCATAATCCTGGAAGACGAAGCCGAAGTTCCGCTTGTTCGGCGGCAGCTCTTGAATGTCCTTGCCGTCCAGCCGCACCGCGCCCGAATCCGCGTGCTCGAAGCCGCCGACGATCCGCAGAATCGTGCTCTTTCCCGAGCCGCTCGGGCCGAGCAGGCAGATGAACTCCCCGTCCTTCACGTCCATATGGATGTCGCTTAACACCTCGACGCCGCGGAACTGCTTCGTAACGGAGGTCAACGTCAATTCGCTCATCGCTTATCCCTCCCTGTTCTCCCTGACCTTTTTTAGAAAAACCGCGACCACCGCGCGACCTTCTCGCCGACGAACGACATGACGAAAATGAGAACCGTAAATACGACCGACCATGCCAGCACGATCGGATTGAGACCTTGGATTTGCTCGGAATACACCCGCACCGGGAACGTCGCCTCCCCCGAGCCGGCGATGAACATCGTCAGCGTCACGTCGGTGAACGACACCAGGAAGCCGAAGATGCCCCCGACGAGAATGCCCGGCGCGACGATCGGCAGCGTCACTCTGGCGAACGTCCGCCATTTCCCTGCGCCCAAGCTGTACGCCGCCTCTTCCAGCCACCCGCTCATCTCCCTCATGCTCTGCAGAATGATGCGGAACACGAACGGCATGATCATGACCGTATGCGCGAGAATGATGGAGAACGAGGAACGGGAGAAGCCGATCATGCCGTAAAACTGGATCAAGCCGAGCGCCCAGATGACCAAGGGGAAGAAGAGCGGAGCGAGCACGATCGCCTCGATCGTCTTGTTTCCCGTCTTCTTCAGCGAGAGCGCCGTCGGCAGCGCCACGCCGATCGAGAGCAGCGTCGACACCGTCGCGATCTCGATGCTGCGCAGGACGGATTGGCGGTAGCCGGCATGCGCGGCCATCTCCTGGAACCAATGGAGACTGAAGCCCTTAGGCGGGAAAGAGAAATACTTCGCCTCGCTGAACGCGGCGAGCACGAGCAGCAGCGAAGGCGCGACGATAAACAGGAAGCAGCAGAAGCCCGCGACGATATAGATCGCCTTCAGCACCCAGCCGAGCCCCTTCTCCGTAGTGGCGCTAAGCATGCTGTTTCCCTCCCATCACCTTCATGAACAACGCGAAAAACAGGACGAGCGACGCAAGGATCGCGATCAAGGCGACGGAGATGACGGACGCGAACGACCAATCGAAGATGCGCAGCGCTTGTTGATAGATGACGAGGCCGATGAGCTGCACCTTCGATTGCCCGATGATGACCAAGGTGGAGAAGGAGCCGATGACGCCGCCGAACACAAGCACGGAGCCGGCCATGATGCCCCCGCGCGTCAGCGGCAGCGTGACCTTCAGGAACGTCGTCCACGAGTCGGCCCCGAGGCTTCTCGACGCCTCCAGCACGTTCGCCGGAATCGACCGAAGCGAATTCAAGACGGCCAGCACCATGAACGGCAGGAAGCCGTGCACGAGGGAGACGACGACCGCTCCGAACGTGCCGAGGAAGTTGATCGGCGCCTCCAGCCATCCGAGATCGAGCAGCATCGCGTTGACCGGCCCGTACCTCGCGAAGATAATATACAGACCCAGCGATTGCAGAAGGACGCCGCTGAAGGACGGCGTCAGCACTAAGGTGATCAATCCGGTCTTCATGCCGGACTTCGAGCGATAGATGATGTAAGCGACGAGATAGCCGGCCGCGATCGTGATCGGGACGACGACGATTCCCGTCCATATCGTCCGGAGAATCGACTTCACGAAATACGGCTCCGCGAAAAACCGCGCGTAATTGTCGAACGTGAACGACTTCTCCCAGATCGACTTCTCGATCTCGTTGACCTGGAAGCTCGTAGTCAGCAAGATCAGGATCGGGATCAAGAAGATGGCTGCGAACAGAACGAGCGCGGGAGAAAGCAACAGCAGGTTGGAGCGGAATTGTCGCCTCGCCAGCCGCTTCGTCATGCCGTGTTGCGCGATAGGAACTTCCACCGGTGTCTCCCTCCTCCGAGTCAAGGCGCTTTACGCTGGGGAATGGCGACGCGGCCCGAAGGAATGTCGTTGCCGCGTCGCTCCGCATTATTCGGTCAAGATGCGTTCGTTCCACATCTGCGTCCACTGCGCGCGCTGCTCGATGATGTACAGCCAATCGAGCTTCACCAGCTGGTCGACCGCTTCTTCTCCGTACACGACCTTCGACGCCAGCTCGTCGTCCAAGACGACTTCTTTATTCGTCGGGCCGTAGTAGCCGATCGCCGCGAGGTCCGCGAGCACGGCTTCGTCGAGGAAGCGATTCACGAACTCCTTCGCGAGCGCTTCGTGCTTCGTGCCTTCCGCGATGACCATCGTATTTTTCGCCATGATCGGACCCGGATTTTCCGGATATACGAACTCGATCGGAGCGCCCTGTTGGATGAGCAGGTTGGCGATGTAGTTGAACGTCGGCGCGGCCGCGACCGTGCCGTTCGTCATCTCGAGCGCCAGCTCGTCGACGTTGAAGTACGACATCGGGATCGGCTTCAGCTCTTCCAGCTTGGCGAAGTTATCCTCGTAGTCCTTCTCCGTCTTGCCGAAGGCGAGGCCCGCCACCGAGAGGAACGCTTCCGCCTCGAAGCCCGGGAACTGCGGGAAGGCGGTCTTGCCCTTCAATTCTTCGGTCCACAGATCGCTCCATTGCGTAATCGGCTTCGACACCATCTCCGGGTTGTACGCGATGCCGAGCGCCATGAAGCTGGAGCCGTATCCGAATTCCTGCGCCTTCGGGTACAGCTTCGCGAAGTTCGGGATCGACGGATCCACGTCCTGCGCGACGCCGTCTTCGATGACTTGCCTGGCTTCATATAAATTCAGGAAGGCGATATCCATGGTCGGGTTTCCCTTCTCCGCGTACAATCTGGCGAAGCGGTCTCCGGTTCCGCCCAGCACCAATTCGATCTCGGCGCCCATTTCTTTCAGAGGTCCTTCGATGTGCTTCTTGATCACTTCTTCGTGCGGGCCGCCCCATACGCCGACGACGAGCTTCTGTCCCTCGTAGGGGCGTTCGGGCGCCGCCGGCGTCTCCGCCGGGGCCGCCCCGCCGTTCGTCTCCTCCGCCGCGCCTTGCGTCGCCTCCGGCTCGGTCGTCGCTGCGCCTCCGCATGCCGATACCGCAAGCGCCAAAACCGTAATCATCGCGAATCCAAAGTAACGTTTCCCTCTCATGGTTTCTTTCCCTCCCGAAATTGTTTTTTCTCTGTGTCAATGCATGATCATGCCGCCGGTTACGTTCACGGCTTGCCCCGTCATATACCGGGCTTCGTTCGTCGACAAGAAATACGCGACGTCGGCCACGTCGTCCGGACGGCCCAGTCGGCCGAGCGGCGTCTTCTCGAGCCAGAAGTCGTCGGCGTGAGGCGCGTCGTGGCTCATGTTCGTCTTGATGATGCCCGGGCAGATGCTGTTCGCCCGAACGTTGTACGGCCCGAACTCCATCGCCATGATCTTCGTCAGCTCGATGACGGCCGCCTTGCTTGCGCAATACGCGGACTCGAGCGGCTGCCCCCACTTGCCTCCCATGGACGCCGTGTTGAGAATCACCCCTTTCTTCGCCTCCATCATCGCCCTCGCGATCGGTCGCGTCACGTTGTAAATCCCCTTGACGTTCACGTTGAAGATCGCGTCGAAGTCCTCTTCCGTCGTGTCCAGGAACGATCGCCAGCGGGAGACGCCCGCGTTGTTCATAAGCACGTCGACGAACCCGAACCGATCCAACGCCTCGCGGACGGCGCGTTCCGCGTCCGCCTGGTCGGCGACGTCGCAAGCGAGATAAGCGCCGCCGCTCTCCGCCGCCGTTCGGCTCGCTTCCTCGCTCGGCTCCGCCGCCAAGTCGAGGATGACGACGCGGTCGCCTTCCTTCGCGAATTTGTTCGCCATCGCGAGGCCGATGCCCCGATTGCCGCCCGTCACGAGCGCCGTTCTCTTCTCCATCGCCTTACGCTCCTTCCGTCCAGAGCTTCCCCGGATTTAATAAGCCCCGCGGGTCGTTCTCCCGCTTCTTCCGTTGCATGACGTTCGCCTCGCCTCGGCCCCCGTCCTCTAAGATCCAAGTATGCGGATCGTAGATCGTCACGCCGATCGATTCGCAGAACGCGATGATTTCATACAATCGTTCCGCGTTCGCGAACCGCACGAGCGGAAGCGAGGTCGGCACCAGCTCGCCGGCGACGCGAATCCACTCGAGATGAAGCAGCACCTCGTCTCCGAACGCGTCCTTCAGCCGCCGCGATTGCTCCGCGACGCTCCCGAGCGAGAAGTCCGCTTGCAAATACGTGATCGCCGGGTCCGTCTTGAGCGCCCATAGCGTCGTATGATTCCATGTAAAGTCGGAGAGCCCGATGCCTTGGCGGTACCGCTCCGGAGGAACGACATGCTCGACCGCGCCGCCGTGCGCCGCGGCCAAGGCGGCGATCGTCTCCAGCGACCCCGCCTCCGTCTCCAGCATCGCGGCGGCCGCTCCTGCCCGGAATCGGTCCGCGATCGGCTTGAAGAAGGCGGGAATCGGCCATTCCACCGTGGACACAAGGCGCTTGCGGATCGAGTCGTGCGCGGCGGGCGCCCCGGGGGAGGCCGGGGGGGCGGGCAGCCCGGGCACCCCCCGCCGGGCGCAGAAGATGGCGGCCCCGCGGATGTGGCGCGGCACCCGGCCGCACCCCCCGCCCCCCGACCGCC
>JAPSKX010000300.1 GCA_031181325.1 Paenibacillus sp. | reverse complement strand
CGGCGAGACGGTCGTCTTCCCGGATTCGCTCGTCGGCACGGACTCCCATACGACGATGATCAACGGTCTCGGCGTCGTCGGCTGGGGCGTCGGCGGCATCGAGGCGGAAGCCGGCATGCTCGGCCAACCGCTCTACTTCGTCACGCCGGACGTCATCGGCTTCAAGCTGACGGGCAAGCTCGCGGAAGGCGCTACGGCGACCGACCTCGCGCTCACCGTCACGCAGATGCTCCGCAAGAAGGGCGTCGTCGGCAAGTTCGTTGAATTCTACGGCTCCGGCCTCAGCTCCATCACGCTCGCGGACCGCGCGACGGTCGCGAACATGGCGCCGGAATACGGCGCGACGATCGGCTTCTTCCCGGTCGACGCCGAGACGCTGAACTACCTTCGCGGCACGGCTCGCAGCGAAGAGCAAGTCGCGCTCGTCGAAGCGTACTATAAGGCGCAAGGCATGTTCCGTACGGACAGCACGCCGGATCCGGTCTTCACCGACACGATCGAGCTCGACCTCGGCACGGTCGTTCCGTCGCTCGCCGGTCCGAAGCGTCCGCAAGACCGCATCGAGCTGACGGCGATGAAGGAGACGTACAACGCGATCGTCCGCCAGCCGGTCGACAAGGGCGGCTACGGCCTCAGCGAAGAGAAGCTGCAGGAAGTCGTCGACGTCAAGCATGAAGACGGCTCCGTCTCCAAGATGAAGAACGGCGCGGTCGTCATCGCGGCGATCACGTCCTGTACGAATACGTCCAACCCGAGCGTCATGATCGGCGCGGGCCTCCTCGCGAAGAAAGCGGTCGAGCGCGGCCTCACGAAGCCGGGCTACGTGAAGACCTCCCTCACGCCGGGCTCGCTCGTCGTTACGGAATACTTGAACAACGCCGGTCTCGTCGAGCCGCTCGAGGCGCTCGGCTTCCACGTAGCGGGCTACGGCTGCGCGACGTGCATCGGCAACTCCGGCCCGCTGCCGGACGAAGTCCAAGCCGCGATCACGGATAACGACCTGACGGTCGCATCGGTCCTCTCCGGCAACCGGAACTTCGAAGGCCGCGTGCATCCGGCGGTCAAGGCGAACTACCTGGCGTCGCCGCCGCTCGTCGTCGCGTACGCGATCGCGGGCACGGTCGACATCGATCTGTCCTCCGAGCCGATCGGCACCGACAAGAACGGCCAGCCGGTATACCTGAAGGACATCTGGCCGTCCTCGAAGGAAATCATGGACACGATCAACAGCGCGATGAACCCGGGCATCTACGCCGCGAAATACAGCGACGTCTTCCGCGCGAACCCGCGTTGGAACGAAATTCCGGTCGCCGAAGGCGAATTGTACGAGTGGGACGACAACTCGACGTACATCCAGAACCCGCCGTTCTTCGCGAACCTCAGCGAGCAGCTGGACGACATCCAAGGCATCTCCGGCGCGAAGACGCTGGCGCTCATGGGCGACTCCGTCACGACCGACCACATCTCCCCTGCGGGAAGCATCAAGGTCGATTCGCCGGCGGGCAAATATCTCATCGAGCACGGCGTGAAGAAGGAAGACTTCAACTCGTACGGCTCGCGCCGCGGCAACCACGAAGTCATGATGCGCGGCACGTTCGCCAACATTCGCATCCGCAACCAAGTGGCGCCGGGCACGGAAGGCGGCGTAACGAAGTACTTGCCGACGGGCGAGGTCATGCCGATCTACGACGCGGCGATGAAGTACCAAGCGGACGGCACGCCGACCGTCGTCATCGCCGGCAAAGAGTACGGCACAGGCTCCTCGCGCGACTGGGCGGCGAAGGGCACGTTCCTGCTCGGCGCGAAGGCGGTCATCGCGGAGAGCTTCGAGCGGATTCACCGCTCCAACCTCGTCGGCATGGGCGTTCTTCCGTTGCAATTCGTCGAAGGTCAGAGCTGGAAGACGCTCGGTCTCGACGGCACGGAGACGTTCGACATCGAAGGTCTCAGCAACGATGTGCAGCCGGGCCAGACGGTGAAGGTGAACGCGAAGCGCACGGACGGCACGACGTTCTCCTTCGACGCGATCGTACGCCTCGACTCCATGGTCGACGTGGACTACTACCGCAACGGCGGCATCCTGCAGACGGTGCTCCGCCAGCTGATGGCTTAATCTTTTTCGGAAAACGAAAACCCGACGCTCAGCGCGACACGCTGGACGTCGGGTTTTTCTTCGCCTTCACATAACTTGACAGTTATATAACCATTAGATAATATTTTCGATATGGACACGAACCTCTTATTCGAAATGTTGGCCGAGCCCCATCGCCGCGCGATGCTCGACGGGCTGCGGCGGAAAGAGCATACGGTCGGGGAGCTGGTGGAGCTGACGTCGCTCAGTCAGCCCGGCGTCTCTAAGCATCTTCGCCTTCTCCGGGAGGCGGGACTCGTCGGGGTCCGCAGGGCGGGCCGGACGCAGCTGTACCGGCTTCGCCCCGAAGCGCTCCGGGAGATCGACGATTGGCTTCAGCCCTATCGGCGGTTCTGGTCGTCGAAGCTGGACGCCTTGGAACGTCGGTTGGACGAGGAAGCCTCGTCTTCGACCCTATTGAAGGAGGAATAACGATATGTTAGCCGTCGTAACGAGAACCGAAACCGGTTATGTCGCCCGCTTCGAACGAAGGCTGAAGCACCCGCCGGAGAAGGTGTGGGCGATGCTGACCGTGAACGACAAGCTCGCCGGCTGGTTCGCCGAGCTGCGCGTGCAAGAGCTTCGCGAAGGCGGAACGCTGACGTTCGACATGGGCGACGGAACGTTCGAGGAGATGCGCATTACCGAAGTCAAGCCGAACGCCGTTTTCGAGTACACGTGGGGGGACGATCTCGTACGATTCGAGCTCTCCCCGCTTCCGGAAGACGGGTGCCTGCTCGTATTGAAGGAGTTCATCCACGAGGTAAACCCGCACACGCCGAGAGACCTCGCCGGCTGGGACGTATGCCTCGACGTCATCGAAGCGCTCCTCGACGGCCGCGACCCCGGCGATCGCAAGAAAGCATGGGAGCCGAGATACGAAGCGTATCGACAGGCATTGGAAGAGGGAGGGTACTTATCGAGGGGCTGACGGCGCCGCCCGCGTCCGCTTAGGTTCGATTCCCGAGGCGGGCGCGCGGCGCATCAGTCCGCCCCCGTACGGTGTTTCATATGCCCGTTCCGTCGAGCTTCACCGAGATGTCGATGTCCTTCAACGACTCGGGCGTCCACTCCGATCCGCACGTCACTTCATCATCTTGCCCATGCGCCGCGCGGCCTCGATGACCTGCGGCGCGATCTCGCGCATCTTCGCGAGATCCAGCCGATTCGACGGGCCGGAGACGGCGAGCGCCGCGGCCAGCCGCCCGGAGCCGGCGAAGATCGGGGCCGCCACGGCCGCCGCGCCCGGCTCTCGCTCTTCGACGCTCGTCGCGAAGCCGACCGTACGGATCGTATCGAGGCCGCGAAGGAACGTCTCGCGATCCACCGATGCCGGCCAATCCGCGCCGTTCACGATGCTCTCCCTCACGCCCGCCTCGGCGAAGGCCAGCAGCACCTTGCTCGAAGCGCCGACGTACAGCGGCAGCCGCGCGCCGATCGGCGCGACCCGGCGGATCGCCTGATGGCTCTGCACCGCTTGAATCCGGATCCGCTCGTTTCCTTCCCGGATGTACAGGCT
>JAPSKX010000299.1 GCA_031181325.1 Paenibacillus sp. | reverse complement strand
CCAGAAGTACCCGTCCTCGTCCATATAGGCCGAATCGCCGGAGACGTACCAGCCCTTCAGCTTGAAGTACTCCTCGTACTTCGCCGGGTTGTTCCAGATGCGGCGCATCATGGACGGCCAGCCGGCTTGCAGCGCCAGGTTGCCGAGCGTATACGGCGGCACTTCGTTGCCTTCGTCGTCGATGATCGCCGCCTTCGTGCCGGGAATGGGCTTCCCCATCGAGCCCGGCCGAATGTCCATGCTCGGCACGTTCACGATCATATGCGCGCCCGTTTCCGTCATCCACCACGTGTCGTGAATGCGCTGCTTGTAAACCTTCATCCCCCAACGAATGACTTCGGGGTTGAGCGGTTCGCCGACGGACAGCACATGGCGCAGGCTGGTAAGGTCGTACCGCTCCGCGTCGTCGTCGCCGGCCGACATCAGCATCCGGAAGGCCGTCGGCGCGCTGTACCATACCGTAACCTTGTAGTCCTGTATGGTCGAGTACCACCGATCCGCGGAATACCGGCCGCCGCGAATGAGGTTCGTCGCTCCGTTCAGCCACGGCGCGAAGATGCCGTACGACGTGCCCGTCACCCAGCCCGGATCCGCCGTACACCAATAGACGTCGTCTTCGCGAAGATCCAGCACCCAGTGGCCCGTAATGTATTGCTGCAGCATCGCGCCGTGCACATGCAGCACGCCCTTCGGCTTTCCCGTGGAACCGGACGTGTAGTGCAAGATCATCGGATGCTCGAGGTCGACCCACTCGATCTCGAGTTGTTCGGATGCGGCGTCGATGAGCGGCTTATACGCGACTTCCCGTTCTTCCAGGTCCCCCGCCGCGTCGATCAGGACGATATGCTTCAGATGCGGCAGACGTTCCTTCGGAATGCGTCCCTTCAGCGCCGTCGTCGTTACGATGACCGAAGCTTCCGAGTCGGACAGCCGGTCTTCGACCGCGCCTTCCATGAACGCTTCGAACAGCGGGCCGACGATCGCGCCGATCTTCAGCGCGCCGAGAATGCCCGCGTATATTTCCGGCGTCCGCGGCATGAAGAAGAAGACGCGGTCGCCCTTCTGCACGCCGAGCGACCGGAAGAGGTTGCCGAAGCGATTGGAAAACTTGCTCATCTGTTCGAACGTGAACGTCTGCGCTCCGCCGTCCTCGACATAGATGAGCGCGGCCTTGTCCTTGCGAGGCGTCGCGAGGTGCTTGTCGATCGCCTCGTACCCCATATTCACCTTCCCCGTGGCGTGCCAGCTGAACTCGGCATGAATGTCCTCCCACCGGAAAGTAGCGTACGTTTGTTCATAGGAAGATAAGTTCGAAGGTTTGCCCTCGCTCGGAATAATTTCATGCGTATGCATCTCTTGCATTGTGTTCCGCTCCTCTCGAAAAACGGCCATGGTAAAGTAAGCGTTTTATAAGCATTATATAAGCGTTTCCATGGATGCGCCAGTCCTTTTCTCGTCCAAAATTCGAGTTTCCCGGTCTTGCAGCCATCCCTTACCACCATAGCATAACTCTCCGAGTCACAATATGGTCACATTTTACTTTTTTTTAAGTTTTCTTTCAGCTTCGTTTCAGCTTTCTGCCCTACTATCGAAATCGGAAATTTTCCACAACGCGCCAAGGAGGGTTTTCGAAAAGATGAAAAAGACCAAAAAGAAAACATGGATGTTGGCGGGCCTCCTGCTCGCCGCCTCGCTGCTGCCGGCCGGAACCGCCGGAGCCGCGGGAGAGTTGACCGTCTACGCCGCCCAGCCGTTCATCGCCGTGACGCCGGGCGAGTCGGTCACGCACAGCGTCGAGCTCATTAACGAGACCGACGTCGTTCAGCGGGCCGCCTTGTCCGTATCGGGTCTCCCGAACGGATGGACGTACGAGCTGACGAGCGGCGGCAAGAACGCTAGAGAGATCGCGGTGAAGCCGGACGGCTCCGCGACCGCGACGCTCGATATCGACGTCCCGCTTCAGGTGGAACGCGGCGTCTACCGCTTTACGCTGTCGGCCGGTAACGGCAATACGCTCCCGCTCGCCATCGAAGTGACCGAACAAGGCATCTACGAAACGGAGCTGACGACGGAGCAGCCGAACATCGAAGGCCATGCGGACGCGTCCTTCACCTATAGCACTTCGCTGCGCAACCGTACCGCGGAAAATCAAATGTATGCGCTTCGCGCCGAAGCCCCGGGCGCCGGCTGGGAAGTGTCGTTCACCGTCTCCGGGGAACGCGTCTCCTCCGTCGACGTCGATGCGGGCGCGACCGAGACGGTGTCCGTGAAAGTGACGCCGCCGCAGGAAGTCGAGGCGGGCACGTACACGATTCCGATCGTCGCCGAGACGAGTTCGACGTCCGCCACGCTCGAGCTGCAGGCGGCGATTATCGGACGCTACGACATCGAGCTCACGACGTCTTCGGGCTTGCTCAGCACGGACGTCACGGCGGGCGGCGATAAGAAGTTTGAGCTGCTCGTCAAGAACACCGGCTCCGTAGAACTGACGAACGTCAACCTGTCCTCCACGACGCCGATCGATTGGACGGTCGAGTTCGAGCCGGCGACGATCGACGCGATTCCGCCGGGCGAATCCCGCACGGTCGTCGCGACGATGAACGCGTCCGACGCCGCGCTGGCGGGCGACTATGCGCTCGGCATGAAGGCGTCCGCGCCGGAAGCGTCTTCCGAAGCGCAGTTCCGCGTCAGCGTGAAGACGTCGGTCGTCTGGGGCTGGCTCAGCATCTTGATCATCGTCGGCGTGCTGGGAGGACTCGGGTACCTGTTCCGTACGTACGGGAGGCGATAAGCGATGGCGCCCAGCGAACCGATCATCCGCCTGAACCATGTCACGAAGCAATACGGCGAGCAGAAAGCCGTCGACGACTTGAATTTGTCGATCTACCCCGGCGAAATCTTCGGCTTGCTCGGCCCGAACGGCGCCGGCAAGTCGACGACGATCCTCATGCTGCTCGGGTTGTCGGAGCCGACGTCGGGCAAGGTCAGCGTGTGCGGCCTCGATTCGGTGCGCCAATCGATCGAGGTGAAGCGCAAGGTCGGATATTTGCCCGACGACGTCGGGTTTTACGAGGACCGGACCGGCTTCGAAAATTTACTGTACACCGCCCGTCTGAACCGGCTGTCGGAATTCGAGGCGCGCGAACGCGCCGAGAAGTGGCTGACGCGCGTCGGGCTGTCGGAGGCGCGCGATAAGCCCGTCGGCGCTTATTCGCGCGGGATGCGGCAGCGCCTCGGCCTCGCCGACGTGCTGATGAAGGAACCGGACGTCATGATTCTCGACGAGCCGACGCTCGGCCTCGACCCGGAAGGCATGCGGCAGCTGCTCGACTTGATCCGGACGCTGTCCCGGGAGCGCAACATGACGGTGCTGCTCTCCTCGCACCACCTGCATCAAGTGCAGTCGATCTGCGACCGCGTCGGACTGTTCGTCCAAGGCAAGCTCGTCGGCCTCGGCGGCATTGACGAGCTGTCGCGGACGCTGTTCGGCGAGGAGTCGATCCGCATCGAATCGTCGATCGACGGCGTAGACGACGCGATGCTCGACGCCGTCCGCGGCCTCGACGGCGTCATCCGCGCCGAGCGCAGCGAAGGCGGCATCGCCATCGACGCGGCGCGGGACGTAGCGGCGGACGTCGCGTCGTCTACGCCGTCGAT
>JAPSKX010000298.1 GCA_031181325.1 Paenibacillus sp. | reverse complement strand
TTGAAACCGATATCTATCTTTCAGTTTCGGGATCGGCGACGGCACGGGCCCGAGCAGCTCCGGCTCTTCGCCGGCGCCCCGAAGCGCCGCGAAGCGCTTCTTCAGCTCGCCCGCGAACCGCTCGCTTGCGGTCACGAGCCGCGAGATGTCCTCGTGCGCGAGCGTCGCGAGCGCGAGCCGGCAATACGGCGGGTAGCCGAGCTCCCGCCGCGAAATCAGCTCCCGCCGAGCGAAGCCCCGGAAGTCGTGGTGCTGGGCGAACTGAATGCTGTAATGCTCCGGCGTGTACGTCTGAACGACGACTTCGCCCGGCAGCTGATGCCGTCCGGCGCGACCCGCCACCTGCGTCAGCAGCTGGAACGTCCGCTCCGCCGCGCGGAAGTCCGGAAGCCGAAGCACCGTGTCCGCGCTGATGACGCCGACGAGCGTCACGAACGGGAAGTCGAGCCCCTTCGCGACCATCTGCGTGCCGAGCAGCACGTCCGCCTTCCGTTCGCGGAAGTCCGCGAGCAGCTTCTCGTGCGCGCCCTTGGTCGAGGTCGTGTCGACGTCCATCCGGATCGTGCGAATGCCCGGGAACAGCTTCGCCAGCTCCTCCTCGACCCGCTGCGTCCCCGCCCCGAAGTGGCGGATATGCTCGCTCTCGCAGCTCGGACACTTCGTCGCCTCCCGCTCGGTATACCCGCAGTAGTGGCAGCGGGAATGCCGCCCGGACCGATGGTACGTCAGCGTGATGTCGCAGTGCGGGCATTGCGCCGTGAAGCCGCAGGAGCGGCACATGACGAACGTCGAGTAGCCGCGGCGGTTGAGCAGCAGCACCGATTGCTCGCCGCGCTCGAGCCGCGCCTCGATTCCCTCGCGCAGCTTGGCGCTGAACATCGAGCGATTGCCGTCCCGCAGCTCCTGCCGCATATCGACGATGTCGACGCGCGGCATCGCCTGCCCGAACGCGCGGTCAGGCATCTCGAGCAGCGTATAGACGCCGCGGTGCGCGGCGAGATACGTCTCGAGCGCCGGCGTCGCCGAGCCGAGCACGACGGCCGCGCCGTGCCGCTCTCCCCGCTCGAGCGCGACGTCGCGGGCATGGTATTTCGGCGATTCCTCTTGTTTATAGGAAGATTCATGTTCTTCGTCGATAATAATGAGGCCGACGTTCGTGAACGGGGCGAAGATCGCCGACCGCGCGCCGATGGCGATCTTCACGCGGCGGCGAGCGATCTTGCGCCACTCGTCGTAGCGCTCTCCGGCCGACAGCCGGCTGTGCATGACGGCGACCCGGTCGCCGAACCGCCCCTTGAACGCGTTCACCGTCTGCGGCGTCAGCGAGATTTCCGGCACGAGCAGAATCGCTTCCCGCCCCGCTTCGAGACAGGCCTGCATCGCCTGCAGATACACCTCCGTCTTCCCGCTGCCCGTTACCCCGTGCAGGAGGAACGGCGCGAACGACCGCGCCTCGATCGCCCGCCGGATCGGCTCGAGCGCCGCCGCCTGCGTCTCCGTCAGCGGCAGCGGCCGGGACGCCTCGAACCGGCGATCCGCATACGGATCCCGCGCCAGCTCCTTCGCTTCGACGATGCAGAACCCCTTCGTCTCGAGCGCCTTCACCGCGGCGGGACCGATGCCGCTGTCGCGAGAGAGCTCCGCGAGCAGCGGAGGGTCCCCGCCTTCGTCCGCGAGCGACGCCAGCAGATCGAGCAGCTCCGCCTGCTTCGGCGCCCGGCGCCGCGCCGCGTCGGCGGCCGCCGTCAACGCCTCCGCCGACGCGGCCGGCCGTACGCACAGCTGGACCTTCATCCCTAATCGGTCCTTCACTTCCTTCGATTCCGTCAGCAGCCCAAGGAGAATCGCCGATGTCAACAGCTCCGCCCGATCGGCGAACGTCTGCAGCAGCGCCTTCTCCGGCACCTTCCCGCGCCGATCGACATACGCGAGCAGCTCGCGCAGCTCGTCCGGCACGTCGGGCGCCGACGGCGATACCGCCGCTTCGAATACCGTCTCCGTCTTCGTCTTGAGCGCGCTGGGGAGCAAAGCCGTCAGCGCCGTATATTGCGGACATAAGTACTTCCGGCTAAGCCAGCCGGCTAAATCCAGCAGCTCTTCCGTCACGACCGGCGCCGCGTCGAGCACGGATTTCAGCGGCTTCAGCTTCGACGGGTCCATCTCGGACGTCTCCGCGACGGCCAGCACGAAGCCCTGGAGCGTCCGAGGACCGAACGGCACGCCGACGCGCACGCCGGGCCGCACCAGCGAAGCGAGCCCCGCCGGCACCGAATAATCGAAAGGCCGGTCCGTATCCCGGGCCGGCGCATCGACGATCACTTTAGCAATCATAGCCGCCCCGTCCCTCGACGCGTTTCCGCGCGGGACCGGTACGCGTCGTAAGCGATCGCGAGCAGCCGCTCGGCCACCGCCCGCTTCGACTGCAGCGGCACGTCTTCGACGAGTCCGTCCGCCGAATAGACCGACACCGCGTTCGTGTCGTGGCCGAAGCCGACGCCCGCCTGCGACACGTCGTTCGCGACGATGAAGTCGGCGCGCTTCGAAGCCGCCTTCCCCATCGCGTTCGCCGCGAGGTCGTTCGTCTCCGCCGCGAAGCCGACGAGCACCTGCTCCGGCGCCTTCCGCTCGCCGAGCGCTTTCAATATATCCGGCGTTCGTTCGAGTTCGAGCGAAAGCGAGGCTTCCGTCTTCTTCACCTTCCGAACGGCGGCTTGCTTCGGCCGATAGTCCGCCACCGCCGCGGCCTTCACGACGATGTCCGCTTCGCCGAACCGTCCCAGCACGGCGTCATACATGTCCTGCGCCGACTCGACGCGCACGACCTCGACGCCCTGCGGCGGCGAAACCTCGGTCCGCCCCGCGACGACCGTCACGCGCGCGCCGCGGTCCCGGGCCGCCTCGGCGACCGCGAAGCCCATCTTGCCGGACGAATCGTTCGTCAGGAACCGGACCGGATCGATCCGCTCCACCGTCGCGCCGGCGGTCACGAGCACGCGGACGCCGTCCAACTCGCGGGGACGGCCGGCCAGCATCGATCCCAACCGATCCGCGATCTCCTCCGGCTCCGCCATCCGCCCCTTGCCCGTATACCCGCAGGCGAGAAACCCTTCGCCGGGCTCGACGAACGTAAAGCCTCGCGCGCGCAGCGTCTCCATATGCGCCTGCACCACCGGATTCGCATACATATGCACGTTCATCGCCGGCGCGACGAGCACCGGCACCCGCGTCCCGAGCGCCAGCATCGTCGTCGACAGCATGTCGTCGCCGAGTCCCAGCGCGAGCTTCGCGAGGCTGTTCGCCGTCGCGGGCGCGACGACGACCGCATCGGCGCGGTCCGCAAGATCGATATGCGAGATGACCGAAGCGTCGTCCTCGTCGAACGTGTCGACGACGACGCGATGTCGCGTAATCGCTTGGAACGTCAGCGGCGCGATGAATTTCGCGGCGGAGGCGGTCAGCACGACGTGCACCTTCGCGCCGGCCTGCGTCAGCTTGCTGGCGACCGCCGCCGCTTTATATGCCGCGATGCCGCCCGTGACGCCGAGAAGCACCGTTCTCCCTTGTAGCATGCCGTTCCCCTCCCCGGAGAAAAAAATAACAACCGCTAGGGTTGTTGTTTGGAATCGTCGAGAGCCGTTTCTT
This sequence comes from Paenibacillus sp., assembly GCA_031181325.1. Classification (GTDB taxonomy): domain Bacteria; phylum Bacillota; class Bacilli; order Paenibacillales; family YIM-B00363; genus Paenibacillus_AE. Next base: position 17 of record JAPSKX010000298.1, on the reverse strand, counting down.
TCGATGTCTTCTCGTAT
>JAPSKX010000297.1 GCA_031181325.1 Paenibacillus sp. | reverse complement strand
TTTCCGACCTGATTCCCTTACCTCAGTATGCAGGTCGGCGCTTCCCTTGGTCTTCCATCGTCGATGGCTGTCAGGGGGGCCGCGGTCCTTTCCGACCTGATTCCCTTACCTCAGTACCCTATGGATGATGAGTCATAAGTTCCCACACTCGAATACATCCCTTCTAGTCCGAAGGTATTCCTGAGCAGAAGAAATCACCTCGGAAAGAAACCAGCGGTGACTGTTTCCCACCGGCACATAGAACCGTACTATTTCTCGGGCGGATGCATTTTTCTGAGCAGAAGTAATCACCTCGGAAAGAAACCAGCGGAGACTGTTTCCCAGCGGCGCATTGAACCGTACTATTTCTCGGCCGGATGCATTTTCCTGAGCAGAAGTAATCACCTAAGATAAGGAACGAACGGAGGTGGTCCCAACCGGCGCAGAGGCGTACCCTACTTGCGGAAACGGGACCGCTTTGATCTGAGCAGAGGAGATCGCCATAGAATAAAGAACGCAACGACATACCTCGCCCCCCATGATCAGCGACCGATCGGGCGGAGGTCGTAGCGGGAGCGGAGGGCGGCGGCAATGTCGCGCGCGGCGGATGCTCCTGCGGAAAGCAGCGGCTCCGGTTCGCCGAACGATGCCTGCAGCGCATCCAGCCACGGCTCCGCGCCGGGAAATCCGGGGTGCAGCTCGGTCAAGCTGCCCATGACGTCGGCGCGCACGTCGAGGCCTGCGCCGCCCGCGCGGCGATAAAACTCGCGCACGACCGCCGCCCGCGACGCGGAGTCGCCCTCGGCGTTGACGAACGCCTGCACCGCGTAAGCGCGAAGCTGACGGCGCTGCGCGAGCCCGCAAAACTTGCGCCCGCCGACGCTCAAATCATACTCACCAGGGCAGTAGGACCCGGAGACTTCCCCGGTATCGAACGCGACGCCGAACGACTCCAACGAGTCCGCAAGCAGCCCCGCCATCAGCCGAAAATCGGCGTTCATGTCAAGGCGCCCCGGCACGCTGCGGCGAATGAGCGTCACATTGACGACGCCGAGGTCGAGCGGTACGGCCGCGCCGCCGGAATTGCGCACCATGACGCGATAGCCTTCCTCCCGCTCGAGCCAATCCATCGCAGCGGCGGCGTTCGGCAGTCGGCTGTCGCGCAGCCCCAACACGAACGCCCGTTCATGCCGCCACAGGTGGACGATCGGAACGGGCAGACGATCCTCGCCCGCATGGCGGCACAGCCACTCTTCGCAGGCGAACGGATAATAGATGTCTTCGGTTTTCGGGAGATGGGGATGCGATACTAGCACAGCCTTCGAGACCTCTCTTCGCGCGCGCGTCATTACAGAAATTAGTGCCCCTATTGTAACGGCCACGCGAGCGGAGCGCAAGACGACGGCGCATGCGCCGCGGCATAACGCGCGAACGCGCGTCCGATCCGCTCCAGCGCGCCGTGCACCTCCCAGGCGGTGCCGCCCGACGCCGTCGCCGCGACGCCGTAACGCGCCAGCAAGCTGACGCCGCATCGGACGCCGGTGCCGTTACGCGCAATCGCCGACGCTTCGGCGCTCATCGCCTCCGCGGCCGCGCGGACCGCGAACGGCCCGAAGGCGTACAGCGCGCCGATATGGGTATCGCGTTCGAAGGCGCCGATCGCGTCGAGCCTCTGCTCGGCCGGGGCGTATCGTACGCGCGAAGCCGCCGCGACGCGCCCCGAGGCCGACACGAGCAGGTCGCCCTCGTAAGAGCGAAATCGGAACGCCTCGCCGGCCCTGTAGTTCACGCGACCCGCGCACAGCGTGTCGAACAGCAGCAGCGTCGCGTCGTCCGCGAGCTCGACGCGCGTCCGCGAGACGAACGAAGCGTCCGCGTACAGCATCGTCGGCTGCGGCGCATAGACCAGCGAAGCGCCTGAGCCGACGCGGATCGTCGTCGTCTGCCTCGCGCCGAGGCGCGGCGCCGGATGCGCCTTCGCGAACGATTGCGTCGTGACGCCGACGCTGCAGCCGTCGCCGATCGACCAGGTCAGCGCGTAATCGTCGCCGTCCATCAGCCCCGGCGACACATCCATTACGGTCGCCGACGCGCCGACGAGAACGCCCGCCTCCGACGGTACCGGAAACGTCTTCGCGATTTTCAGCGGCGAGGTGAAGTAGGCGTCGACGAGCGCCGTACGTAATCCGCGGCGTCGGAATTCCGCCCGAAGCTCCGACGATGCGCCGGCGCCGCCGTCCGCGGGGCCGACGACGACGGGGGCGGCCGTCTTAGGCGTGCAGAGCATCCTCGTACTGGCGCTCCACCCAATGGACGAGCCGATCGAGCCCTTCGCCGCTGAACAAATTCGTGAACGCGTAAGGACGTTCGCCGCGCATCCTTTTCGTATCGTCTTCCATCACTTGGAGCGAGGCCCTTACATGCGGAGCGAGATCGATTTTGTTAATGACGAGGTAGTCCGAGCGGATGATGCCGGGGCCGCCTTTGCGCGGGATCTTCTCGCCTTGCGCCACGTCGATGATATAGATGAACCGATCCACCAACTCCGGGGAAAAGGCCGCCGCCAAGTTATCTCCGCCGCTCTCGATAAAGATCATGTCGAGCTTCGGAAACCGCTCTTCGAGCTCGTGTATCGCTTCGAAGTTCATCGACGCGTCTTCCCGGATCGCCGTGTGCGGGCAGCCTCCCGTCTCGACGCCGATGATGCGCTCCTCCGGCAGGCATTCGGTGTTCGCCAAGATGCGAGCGTCTTCCTTCGTATAGATGTCGTTCGTAATGACGGCGATGCTGTATTTGCCGTTCAGCTTCCGGGCGAGCCGCTCGACGAGCGCCGTCTTGCCCGAGCCGACCGGGCCGCCGATGCCGATGCGAAGCGGCCTGGCGTCGGCAACGGTCGTCGGCGCCCATTCGGGGTGATGGTGATGATCTTGTCCTTGGCACATAGCGGATTCCTCCTAAGGTTGAATTAGAAAACGGGAGCTTTTTACGACATAAATAACCGGCTATACAACCCCTCATGACGCATCATATAGCCGTCCATCGCGGGCATGGCGGAGCAATACCGATCCGGGTCGTCGTCCCGCACCGCCGCCCACGCTTCGCCGATGACCGGCAGCAGCGACGCGAGGAGCGATTGCGCCTCGGTCTGCCCGATCGACATGAGCCGCAGCGCCGTATTCGTCGCGAGCGTCGCGCATGTATAGAGATACCCCTCGGCCGCCTCGTCCTCGGGAACGCCCAACCGGTACGCGACGTAGCCGTGCACCGTCGGATGCGCGCCGGGGCACGCCTCTTCGCGGACGGCCCGCTCGAGCGGCGCCCAATCCAGCGCCGGGTGCATGGCGGCGGCGAGCCGCAGCAGCCTCCGCCCCATCTTGAGCACGCCGTCGCGCGTCTCGAAGGCGAGGCGCGACGCGTGCAGCCGGTCGTCTAATGCCCAGACGCGATCCCATTCGCCGGCCGCGGCGCCCCAGCGGTACACCGCCTTGACGGCGGCGAGATCCGCCGGCGCCCACGATTGCCGCAGCATGGCGGCGATGTACTCGCCGATGTCGTCGCGCTTCGCGACGACGCCTTCCTGCACGGCCGTCTCGAGGCCGAACGAATGGGAGAAGGCGCCGATCGGGAGCGCCGAGTCGAGCAGCTGCGCGTACGCCCAGCGGCTCAAAACAAGAAGTACCGCTGCGCCATCGGCAGCGTCTCCGCGGGCTCGCACGTAAGCCTCTC
>JAPSKX010000083.1 GCA_031181325.1 Paenibacillus sp. | reverse complement strand
ATCGTCATCGTGCCCACGAAGACGATTCACCAATATACCGTTGCGAAGACGATTGTCACGATCGCGTTGACGCTCGTTTGCATGGGATTCATCTTGTTTCTCGGGCTGCTCTTTTTCAGCCTGATTCAACAGATGTATTCGTTCGCGTTCACGATCTATAGAGAGATTACATTCCGGTTGTAAGGGGGAGGACGCATGAATAAAGCATGGACCGCCGTCGGTGCCGCCGCGCTCCTTCTCGCGGTCGGGGCGGGCTATTATTGGAGCTTATCGCCCGACCTGGCGGCGACGGCGCCTTCGGCTCCGCCGGCGGCGCGCGCGGCTGCGGGCGAAGCGTTCGCGAAGCCTGCGACGGCGCTTGCGGGCATGGAAGGCGTCGTATCGAACGGGAGGTTGTCCCTCTATTACGACGAGACGACGGCCGGCATCGCCGTGCGCCACGAGGCGACGGGCCGGATATGGTATTCGAACCCGCCGGACCGGGAGGAGGACCCGCTCGCCCAGGGGAGCGTCAAGGCGGAGCTCTCGTCTCAGCTGACGCTGACGTACGCGAACGAGCTCGGACAGTCGTTCAAGATGAATTCGTTCGCCGACAGCGTAGAACACGGCCAAGTCGAGGTCGAGCCGCTCGAGGACGGACTGAAGGTCGTCTACACGATCGGCGAGGCGACCGGCGGACTCGATACGCTGCCGCAGAAACTCAGCGTCGAACGGTTCGAGGCGATCAAGGAGAAAGCGGGCTCATCGTTCAATCGCTATTTCCGCCTCAGCTACGCGCTGCGGGAAGAGCAGGGCATCTACGAGCGGCTGGACAGTCAGCTGCAAGGCTCGGTGCTGCTAAAGACGAAGGAGGCGTTCGCGGCGGCCGGGTATACCGAGGCGGATTTGCTTCGGGACAACGAGGAGAACGGGATCGCCGCCGCCCCGAAAGACAGCGAAATCTTCAAGGTCGCCATCGAGTATGCGCTGGACGGCGATCAACTGACGGCGACGATTCCGGTGGACGAGATCGAATACGCCGAAGCGACGCCGCTGACGGAGCTGTCGGTGCTCGAATATTTCGGCGCGGGAGGCGCGGCCGACGGAGGCTATCTGCTCGTTCCCGACGGCTCGGGCGCCTTGATTCATATGAACCGGCCCAAGGGGCTGAGTCAACCGTACGCGCAGCGCATCTACGGCGACGATCTGGCGCTGAATCGACGGATGGACGGCGCGGTGACGGAGACGGCGCGAATGCCGGTATTCGGCCTCGCCCGCAGCGGCGCAGGCTGGCTCGGCATCGTCGAGGCGGGCGCGCCGCTCGCGAGCGTCAACGCCGTGAGCGGCGGCATCCGAAACTCATACAACAACGTCTACGCCAGCTTCGAAGTGCTCGCGATGGAATCCGTCCGTCTGCAGTCCGGTACGTCGGAGCGGTCGATCCCGCAGTTCCAGCCGCGGCCGCCGGCGACGGACTTCGTCGTGCGGTACGTGTTCCTGGAAGGCGAAGAGGCGGACTACGTCGGCATGGCGCACGCGTATCAGACGTACATGCTGGAACGGGGGCTGTTGCGACGGAAGACGGCCGCATCGAGCGAAGATCTTCCGTTTTACCTCGAGGTCGTAGGGAATATCCCGAAGCGCAAGTCGATCCTCGGCGTGCCGTACACGGCAATGGAGCCGCTCACCACGTTCGACGAAGCGCGGGAGATCGCGACCGAGCTGCTCGACCGCTCCGTCGCGAACGTGAAGCTGAAGCTGACGGGCTGGTTCAACGGCGGCGTGGCGCATGAGGTGCCGACCCGCATCGCGCCGGACCGCGCGCTCGGCGGCCGCGAGGGGCTGGAGGCGCTCATCGCGTTCGGGCGGGAGAACGGCGTCGAGCTGTACCCCGACGCGGCGTTCGGGCTGCTATACCCGCAGCGGGACGCGGCGTACAACCCGACGAAGGCGGCGGTGCGGCACTTGAATCGCCGCGTCGCCGACCTGTACCCGGCCGACCCGGCGACAGGCCGAAGCAGTCCGGAAGCGTCGCCGACGTACATGCTGAGCCCGCTTGCGGTGCCGGGGGTGGTCGATCGGTTCCTAGAGCAGTACGAGGGGTACGAGGCGTACGGGCTGTCCGTGCGGGATCTCGGGGAGCGCCTGCATTCGGACTTCCGGGACGACCGCCATGTGGACCGCGCGCAGTCGGAGCGCATCGCGGCGGCGCAGCTCGGGAAGCTTGCGGACGCCTTGCCGGCGGACGGGGGCCTTATGGTCGCCGGCGGCAATGCGTATGCGTTGTCGTCCGCCTCGCATGTCGTGGAGGCGCCGATGTCCGGCAGCGGGTTCAACATCGCCGACGAGAGCGTTCCGTTTTATCACATCGTGCTGCACGGCTTCGTCGATTATGCGGGCGCGCCGATGAATTTGACGGACGGAGCGGATGTGACGGAGGCGAAGCTGCGCAGCTTGGAGTATGGAGCCAACGCATACTTCAAGTGGATATACGAGGGGAACGACGTCGTGAAGGACACGGCGTACAACGACTTGTATTCCGTGCACTATCGCACATGGCTGGATCGGGCGGTCGAGACGTATAACGAACTGAGCGATGCGCTCGGCGACGTGGCGGACGAACGCATCGTCGATCACCGAAGGGTCCGGCCGGACGTCTACGTGACGGAATACGAGAGCGGGAAGCGAATCTATGTGAATTATTCGCCCGTGCCGGTGCGCGTCGACGGCGTAGCGGTCGATGCGAAGAGCTATGCGACGGGAGGTGAAGGGACATGAAGGGCATCCTGAATATTCGGCGGGCCGGCTTCGAGAAGCAGAAGAAGCTGATGGCCTTATTGTTCATCGCGCCGTGGTTCGTCGGGTTCCTGTTGTTTTTCGCCGCCCCCTTAGTCACTTCCTTGAATTACAGCTTCCATAAGCTGCAGATGACCGATGCCGGGTACGAACTCCTGCCGCAAGGCTTCGCGAACTACGGGTATGCCGTCGGCGTTCACGAATCGTTCAACCGGCTGCTGTCGGAGGCGGCGTTGGACATGGTCGTCAACGTGCCCTTGATCGTGATCTTCAGCTTGTTCCTCGCCACGCTCTTGAATCAGAAATTTCGAGGCCGGGCGGTCGCGCGCGCCGTCTTCTTCCTGCCGGTCATTCTCGCGTCCGGCGTCATGACGTCGATCGAGAATTCCAGCTTCATGGCGGACATTATGGCGGCCAACGCCGAATCGGGTTTAACGGGCGGCGCCGCGCAATTCCTGCAAAGCTTCGACCTACAGCGCATGATGCTGGAGAGCGGCTTCCCGCCGACGTTCGTCGACTATTTGACCGGCGCGGTCGATCGGATCTACTCGATCATCAGCCGTTCGGGCGTCCAGGTTCTGATCTTCCTTGCCGGTCTGCAGTCGATCTCTTCCTCGTTATATGAAGCGTCTAAGATCGAAGGGGCGACGGCATACGAGGCGTTCTGGAAAATTACGTTCCCGATGGTGAGCCCGCTCATCCTGACGAACGTCATCTACTCGATCATCGACTCCTTCGTGAATAACGAAGTGACGACGCTGATCAACGACGTGGCGTTCAAGCAGTTGAACTTCGGCGCGAGCTCCGCCATGGCATGGATCTACTTTACGATCGTGGCGGCCATTCTAGCCGTCAGCTCGTTTTTCATTTCGCGCAGGGTGTTCTACAACGGGTAAGAGGGAGGCTTGGTCCAATGTATGTCGAACGGTTTAAGTCGGGGACTTGGGTCGTTACGCGTACGATCCTGTTGGTCGGATTGATCTTCATCGTCTTGTACCCGATCCTGGTCAAGATTTCGACCGTATTCAAAGATAAGGCGGATATTTATAACCCGACGGTCGTCTGGATCCCGGAGCGCTTCACGCTGGACAATCTCCGAATCGCGTACGAGATCATGGACTATTGGCCGACGTTGTTCAATACGTTCGGGCTGTCCGCCGTCACGATGCTGCTGCAGCTCGCGTCTTGCGCCTTGGCGGGGTACGGCTTCGCGAAGCTGAAGACGAAGTGGGGGCATCTGTTGTTCGCGGGCGTCGTCCTAACGATTCTGATTCCGCCGCAGACGTTCATCGTGCCGCTGTACTTGCATTTCCGCTACTTCGACTTCCTCGGCTTGGTTTCCTTGGTAAGCGGGGAGAGGGGCGTCAATCTGATCAACACGTATTGGCCGTTCCTGCTGACGGCGGCGACCGGCAACGCGCTGAAGTCGGGGTTGTACATCTATATCTTCCGCCAGTTTTTCCTCGGTCTGTCGAAGGAGCTGGAGGAGGCGGCGTTCGTAGACGGCGCGGGTGTGTTCGGGAGCTTCTCGCGCATCGTGCTGCCGACGTCCGTGCCGGCGATCGTGACCGTGGCGTTGTTCTCCTTCGTGTGGCAGTGGAACGACACGTTCTTCACGGGCAACTTCCTGACGGAGTCGCAGGTGCTGTCGAAGGAGCTGCTGGCGCTGCCTTCGAACGTAGGCAACTACTTATTGTTCGAAGCGCCGGGGGCGAGCCTGTCGAACAGCGCGAACATCGACCCGTTCTATGCGTCGATGCTCGTGGATACAGGATTACTTCTTGCGATCCTGCCGCTGATCGTGATGTACTTGTTCGTGCAGCGGTTCTTCGTGGAGAGCATCGAGCGTACGGGCATCGTGGGGTAACCGGCCGAACATACGGCGCAAAGCAAGGGGCTGCCCGCAGGAGGCAGCCCCACCTTTCTTAACGTTACGAGGAAATTTAATACCACGAAAAACTTCCGTTATTCGACGTACTCGCTTCCTTGAATGTAGTTCGACAGAAGTTTTTTACTCGAACTCCCGCATGCCCGGCCAATGCAGCCAGATGTCCTGCATCGGCGCCTGCCAAGTCGCCGGGGTAATGTCTGTGTGCTTGACGCGGAAGAACACTGCGTATCGGATATGCGGCGAGACGTTCGCCGTAATGCCGTGCGCCAATGTGTAGTGGGCGAGGATGAGATCTCCGGCCTTGCCCGTGATCTGAACCGGCTCCGGCAAATCGATCGGCGGCAGTCCGTCCAGCAGCGCCTCCGCGCCATGCTTGCGGAAGTATTCGCCGTACGCGCGATGGGTGCCGGGCCAGACGGTGAAGTTGCCGGCATTCGGACCGGGCAAGTCGCTTAGCAGGACGCCGACGAGCGCCGTGAAGTTGTCGATCGTTCCTTCGCGCACGCCGTTCGACGGCGAGTACATCCCGTCGATATGGGGATGCGCGGGGCGCGGCGCTGAGTCGGCCATCGGGAACCGCAGGGCGATCTGACCGCTGCGTACCGGATGAATCCGTTCGACGTCGATGACGGACCGCAGGACGTCCAAGGCCGAAGAACGGCGGAACAAGTCCGTAATGGCGGCGTCGGTCTGCAGCTCGGGCGCGAACGACTGCGCTCGGTACTGGGCGATGCGCTCCGCCGGGACGCCTTGGCCGAGCGAATGGTTGACGGCCTTCAGCGCGGCGCGGACAAGCTCCGGCGCAACGCCGTCCGGGATTTGCACGTAGCCCTGTTCATACAGCTGTTTCTTCTGTCGGCGGCTCAGTTCCATGAAATTCACTCCTTACAGGGGAATACGGATCGAATGAACGAATGCGGCGGTACAGGGATAAGGATAGGCCCAACGCTTCCGAATGACAACCGGAGGAAGTATACTTGTTCTAGGGAGGTTAACGCGATCATGTTACAACCACATCTTGCTTATAGCGAACCGGTGGTGTTCGTCGGAACGGAGCCGCAGCGGCTCCGGCATCGACCGTCTTCCGCGGAAGGCATCGTCTTGACGGGGCCGAAGACGCCGGAGGGGATAGCGGCCGTGTACCGGCCGGGGATCGACTTCGTCGTCGACGCGGCGGCGGGCACGGTCCGCCGAACGGAAGACAGCGCGATCCCCGACTGGCGCGAGCACCCCCACTACGGCCTCGACCGCTTCGATCACGCGCAGGTGCCGTACCGGCCGAACGGGGACTTCGCCTGCACGATCCGATACGACGCATGGGTCGACGACGCCGCGCCGGGACCGAGCGTTCCGCCGATGCAGGAGTCGCTGCCGTCCGTCTATCGCAAGCTCGCCGACGGCGAGGCGGTCACGTATGTCGTCTACGGCGACAGCATTAGCGCCGGATACGAGGCCAGCGTTCCTGCGCTGTCGTACGCCGAACGTTTCGCCGCGAGCCTTCGCGACCGATTCCCCGGCGCCGCCGTCGTCTTGCATAACAAGGCGCTTCCGGGCGAAGGCTCCTACGGCGGCGTCAAGCGCATCGATGAGGTGATCGCGCTCGCTCCCGATCTCGTAACGATCGCATACGGCATGAACGACCAGAACCGGAATCCCGACGGCGGCAACGCGACGGCGCTCGACGCGTTCGAGCGCAATATCGCCGCGATGACGAGGGGGATTCGGGAGAAGACGGGGGCGGACGTCATGCTCGTCACGCCGTGCCTGCCCAATCCGCGGTGGACGTATGCCAGCGAGAACGCGCCGGCGTTCGCCGAAGCGATTCGGCAGGTCGGTTCGTCGATGGGCGTCCCGGTCGCCGACGCGCAGCGCCTCTGGCTGGCGGAGCTCGCCGCCGGGAAGTCCCACGAGTCGCTGCTGTTCAACAACCTGAACCATCCGAACGACTACGGACATGGGGTGTATGCGGCGGCGTTGGAGCAGTACCTGAGGTGAACGATGACGAAGAAAGGCTGTCCCCGATTCGAACCGATCCGGGGACAGCCTATTGCTTCATCACGATTTCTTCTGCGCTTCGATCTTCTCCGCAAGCTCGTTCAAGTACGTCCACCGCTCCAGCTGCTCGGCGAGCTCGCGCTCGAGCGCGTTCTGCTCGTCCGTCAGCCGCTGCAGCGACAGATAATCGGAACCGGCGGCGGCGACGGCATCGGCCGTCTCCGAAATGCGTCGCTCCAGCGCGGCGATCCGGTCGTCGATCTCTTCGTATTCCTTCTGCTCCTTGAACGTGAACTTCAGCTTCGCTTGACGCTCTCCCTCGACGGGAACGGCTGCCGCGGCCGTCCCGTTCGGTCTCGCCGCGCGCGCGCTCGGCGGCTCGTCTTCCCCGGCAAGCGCCAGCTTCTCGACATAATCCGAATAATTGCCCTCGTATCTCCCGATCGATCCGTCGCTCTCGACGACCCAGAGCCGATCGACCGTACGGTCCAAGAAGAAGCGGTCGTGAGAGACGACGATGACCGCGCCGCCGAATTCGTCGAGATAGTCCTCCAGCACGGTCAGCGTCTGGATGTCGAGGTCGTTCGTCGGCTCGTCGAGGAACAGCACGTTCGGTCCGCCGATCAAGACGCGAAGCAGATAGAGGCGTCGCTTCTCGCCGCCGGACAAGCCGGAGATCGGCGTCCATTGCACGGCGGGCGGGAACAAGAACCGCTCCAGCAGTTGAGACGCGCTGATCGACTTGCCGTCCGCGGTGTCGATCCGCTCCGCAGCGTCCTGAATGTACTCGATCACGCGCTGCGATCCGTCCATCTCGACATGCTCCTGCGTGAAAAATCCGATTCTAACCGTCGGACCGGCTTCGATCTCGCCGCGTCTCGGCGCCAGCCGCCCGGCCAGCACGTTCAGCAGGGTCGACTTCCCGCTGCCGTTGGGGCCGACGATGCCGATCCGGTCGTCGCGCTGCACGATCGCGTCGAAGTCGCGGACGAGCGCGCGATCCTCGTACCCGCAGTCGACGCCCCGAATCTCGAGCACCTTCTTCCCGAGGCGAGCGCCTCCGAGCGACATGTCGAGCGTCTCTCCGCCGCGGTCCTTGCCGACCTCGCTCTCGAGCGCCTCGAAGCGATCGATCCTAGCCTTCTGCTTCGTCGTGCGCGCCTTGGCGCCCTTCCGCATCCAGGCGAGCTCCTGCCGGTATAGTCGTTCCCGCTTCCGCTCTTCGGACGCTTCCCGCTCCATGCGTTCCGCCTTCTGCTCCAGGAACGTGCTGTAGTTGCCGACGTACCGATAGATCGCGCCGCGGTCGAGCTCGACGATCCGGTTCGCGACGCGGTCCAAGAAATACCGGTCATGCGTCACCATCAGCAGCGCCGACTTCGTCTTCTGCAGATAACGCTCCAGCCAATACACCGTCTCCGTGTCGAGATGGTTCGTCGGCTCGTCGAGAATCAGCAGGTCGGCGGGGTGCAGGAGAGCGGCCGCGAGGGCGACGCGCTTGCGCTGCCCGCCCGACAGCGTTCCCATTCGCTGCAGCGCGTCGTCGATCCCGAGACGTGTCAGCACCTTCCTCGCTTCGCTCTCCAGCTGCCATGCGTTCAAGGCATCCATCCGAGCCGTCAGTTCGGAAAATGTCCGCTCCGCGGCGGCGGCGTCCGGACCGCCTCGTTCGATTCGCTGCAATGCGGTCTCGTACTCCCGGAGCAGCGCGAATTCGGGGGACGAGCCGCGGAAGATGTGCTCGATGACCGTGGAGTCGTCGTCGAACGGCGGCTGCTGCGCCAAGTATTCAATGCGGATCCCGTTCCGAACCGCAATCGTTCCGCCGTCCGGCGTCTCCGCTCCGGCGAGGATGCGAAGCAGGGTCGACTTCCCCGTGCCGTTCACCCCGATCAGACCGATCCGGTCGCGGTCTTCAATCGTAACGTCGATATGGTCGAGCAGCGTCTTCACGCCGTAGCTTTTCGTCAATCGTTCGGCCGTAAGCAAATTCATGAAAGGTCATCCTTTAGTCCGTTTGCTTTATAGCATACCACAGGATGAAAGAAGAGGCTCGCCGGCAAGCGCGCGGGAGCCTCTACAACGTTATATCACTTCCAGCGCATCGACGGAAGGGAGCGGCGGCAGCGCGGCGTGCGGCTCGCTCTGATACCAATACGCGACCGACGCGATATCGTCCTGCAGCGGCAAATATCGGCCGCCCGAACGCCAACCGAGCGCCTGAATCGTAACGCGAAGATCGCGCTTGAAGCGGATCGGATCCATGACGTGCCACCGGTACATCCCGAAGCGTTGATTCGCCCGGTATAACCCGTCGGGCTTAATGACCTGATGCATGCCGAGGAACGGCGTAGAATACGTACAATATTCGCCGTTCGGCTGCTCCCAGTTCCACGCGCCTCCGAAATAATCCTCCGTGCCGGTGCCGCAGATCGTCGGGAATTCCTTGTCGCCGTCCATATAAAACTTGATCTCGCCTTCGCCGAACCATCCGTTGCTGTTCACCTGCCACGCGAGATAAGTGCCTACGTAATGCCCTTGACCGCGCACTCCGTCTAGAATCGTATGGACTTCCTTATACCCGAGCGGGTTGCTGCGCCGCCACTGCGCGTGGAAGTAGGCGCAATGATCGGGCACTTCCGTTAAGGCGTAGTCGATCTGATAGTAGAGATACACATCTTCTTCGGCGCGATTTTGCATCGTCACCCTGGCGGAACGGCGGAACGGCATTTCCCAGTAGCTGTTAAACCCTCCGGCGGGGTTAACGGCGATCGGCATCGAATTGACGTTGACGCGTTCGCACCAGCCGTTGCAGAAGAAGTCGCCTGCCGGCACCTCGACCGAAGGGTTGTCCTCGCCATCCCAATAGAAACGAAGAATGAGATTTCGCCACTGCTTCGGGTGGGCGGTGAGCCATATATGTTGGATGACGCCGGGGCCGGCGATGTCGGCTAACGTCGCGGTCGTCCCGCCTTGCAGCCGGATGGAAGGCGACACCTTCCATCCGAGGCCCAGATCGCGGGCGGCGTTCGCGCCGGTGCCTTCCGTCGCCATCCCGCCTTTCCCCTTGGCCCCGTTGAAGTTCTCCGCGCTGATCGACCGGGTCTCCGCGTTCGAAAGCAGCGATAAATTTCCTAGTCCCATGCCTAAACCATTGAAAGATGTCATACGTCGCTCATCCTCCCGGATTCAATGTTCCAAAGACCATTATAAAATAGGCCATTGGGCAATTGATTTAGCAGGAATGTAAATTTTGTTACCCTTTATTGCCCTGCCTGCTCTTAAAATTTCGATAGTACGTCGGAGGGACCCCTTCGGCGTTGCGGAACGCGCGGCTGAACGAGTGGATGCTCTGGAAGCCGGACTGCTCCGATATTTGCGTAATCGGCAAATCCGTGAACTGGATCAGCTTCTTCGCGTAATCGATCCGGCTGATCAAGTGGTATCGAATCGGACCGACCCCGAACGTCTTCTTGAACAGCCGGGACAGGTAAGAGCTGCTCAGGTTCGCGACGGACGACAACTCGTCGAGCGTCACTTCCTTATCCAGATGTCGGTTCAGATAAGATTTCACGTTTTCCAGCTGGACCCAGTTCGTCGCGATCGCCGCATCGGCGGACCACAGATGCTCTCTCGCCAGCAGCGCCCACAGCTGCAGAAACAATCCCGTCGCCGTCGTCTCATAGTACGGATGCTTATTATCGAACTCGCGGATGATGTCGAAGAACAGCTTCTCGAACAGGATCGGGTGCCGCAGGCGGTAATGATTCGGCATCGGATCGCCCATCTGCTGCGTGACGTCTTCGCGGAACAGCTTCAGCTCCTGCTCCGACATCGCCTCCATCGGCAGGAACGAGGTTTGCAGCGTCGGACTGTCCGGCTGGTACACCAGATCGAAGTGTAGATGCGGCTGACGGACGGGTTGTCCGTTCAGCACTTCGATCGAGTGGTGCTGTTTCGGTTTCATCAGGAACATGTCGCCCGGAACGCCGTGATACTCCGTACCTTCGATAACGACCCGCAGCTCGCCGGACTTGACGAAGATCAGCTCGTAATCGAAGAGCGCGCGGCGCTGGATCTTGGCGTTCGCCGGCAAGGTATTGTCCCAAGCGATTCGAATGTAGGGGGTAAGTCGGATCTGACTCATCGGACCTCTCCGTTTCCATTCCAGCGAATAGGTTCTCCACTTACTTCGCCATGCGGGCGCCTTACTCCTTCGTTCGTCGTCGCGCGTTGAATCTATGCGGACGTCCTGAGATAATAAGGATACTTATGGTTTGGTTGGGGGCGGACGACAATGGAGCAGCGCTTGAACGCTAGACAATCCACGATCGTGGAGCGGCTGCGCAGACAGGGCGAAGTGAAACTATCCGAGTTGAAGCAGCTGTTCGACGTGACCGAGATGACGGTGCGGCGAGACTTGGAGAAGCTGGAGCAGCTGGGCATCGCGGTGCGGACGTTCGGCGGCGCCATCTTGGATTCGCGCGACGTCGAGCTGGCGCAGCGCACGACCGTTCAAGCCGAAGAGAAGGAGCGCATCGGCCGGTTCGCGGCGGGAAGCGTCCGGGAGGGAGATTCCGTCTTTCTCGACGGCGGCTCGACCACGTTCCAGATCGCTCGACATCTCCCCGAACGCTTCGGCGTCACCGTCGTGACGAACGCGCTGAATATCGCGTCGGAGCTGGCTTCGAAGAAAATTCAGACGATCGTGATCGGGGGAATGCTGCTGGAGGCGACGATCTCGATGGTCGGGCCGACGGCGGTCGAATCGATCTCGCGCATGGCGTTCGATAAGGCGTTCCTCGGAGCGACAGGGCTCGATGCGCAGCACGGCTTCAGCAATTCCAATCTGCTCGAGTCGGACGTCAAGCGAATGGCGATCCAGAAGTCGAAGGAGGCGATCGTCGTGCTGGACCGTACGAAGTTCGGGGAGCAGGCGTTGGTTTCCTTCGCCGGGCTTCGCGACGTGCATCGCATCGTGACGGACCGTCCGCCGGAGGGCGAGCTCCTCGCCGGCTGCCGCGAGGCGGGGCTGGACGTGCAGCTGGCATGACGCCCGGAACGCGCAGCGAATGGCTGCGAATCCTGCCGAACGAGCTGACGATCGAGGAGCTGTCCGAGATGAAGCGGAACGCCGTATGCGCCTTGACGGGGGCGTCCCGCCATGTCACGCTGGACCACTTCATTCCGCTGGAGTGGGGACACGGCGGTCAGTACGCCGGCAACGTCTATTTCCTGGTCGGCCGATTGAACGCGTCGAAGTCGAACAAGAATCCGTTCCATTGGATTCATCATGCGAGGCTTCGCGAGCCGGGCCTCCTTCGAGGGTGGGACGAACTGATCCGGCGGCTCGCCGCCGCTCACGGCCTCGGCACGAAGGAGTTCCGACGCTTCGTCCATTGGTGCGAAAACAACAAGCGAACGAAGGAGCAGGCTCGGCTCGATCCCCGGTCTTCGCTGGAGCTGTGGCGCGCGGCATGCGACGACGATGCGCGGGCTCGACGCGACGGCGGCGCCGAACTCCCCGTTGCGCCTTCCCGAATTCGTGGCCTATGATGGAGGTATTCATTGGAGCGGGGGAATGGACATGGGGAAACAGTTCGCGGCCATGCTTCCGGAGCATCGGCAGTTCATCGAGAAGCAGAAGGTCTTCTTCGTCGGCTCGGCGCCGTCGGCCTCGGAAGGGCATGTGAACGTGTCGCCGAAGGGGTACGACGTCTTACGGATTTTATCCGACAACCGGGTCGCTTACCTCGATTTGACGGGAAGCGGGAACGAGACGAGCGCGCACCTCTTGGACAACGGCCGCATCACCGTCATGTTTTGCGCCTTCGAAGGACCGCCGAACATCTTGCGGCTGTTCGGAACCGGCTCCGTCGCGCTGCCCGGAACGGAGGAGTGGACGTCGTTGCTGCCGCTCTTCCCGTCGCTGCCGGGCGCCAGACAAATCATCGTCGTCGACGTACACCTCGTGCAGACGTCCTGCGGCTACGCGGTTCCGTTCATGAGCTACGAAGGCGAGCGAGACACGCTGCAGCGGTGGGCCGCGCAGAAGGGCGAGGCAGGGCTCGAAGAATATCGCCGGAACAAGAACGAGAAGAGCATCGACGGCTTGCCGACGCCGCTCGGCTTGCGTGGGAAGGACTCGATGTGAAGTATTGACAGCGACAATTCCCCTCGCATATAATACTCAACAATCAATGGCAACGACCAAGGACATGACCGCTTTCGATTCCGCCCAGAGAGAGGGGGCCTGGCTGCAACCCCCTTCGGAGCTTCGGAAGCCGTTACCGCCTTGTCAGCCGCGGTCAGGCAATGGACCGCCGGGAATTCCCGTTATAGAATACCGGAAGGATTCTCCGGCGCGATGCGCGGAGGGTCGAATTTGGGTGGAACCACGAGCGCGCTCTCGTCCCTTACGGACGGAGCGCGTTTTCTATTTTTCGAAACATCGTCGATCGAGGACATGAACGTCCGCGGCACCGCCCAGAGAGAGGGAGCTTGGCTGCAACTCCCTTCGGTTTCGCCGCGAACGTTTACCGCCTGGGGAGATGCGGTCAGGCAATGGGCCGCCGGGAATTCCCGTTACAGAATGCCGGAAGGATTGTTCGCGCTGCGCGGGCAATCGAATTTGGGTGGAACCACGAGCGCGCTCGTCCCTTACGGACGGCGCGTTCTTTGCGTTCAATACGACTTTACGAAGAAGGAGAGAGATGCACATGCGCAAGGACGAATCGATTCAATTGAACAGGGTAGCCGCGATGTGGACGGTCGCGGCCGTCCGCGGCCGCTTCCCGGACGCGAAGCTGGGAGGTGTCGAAGCGACCGAGCAAGGCTTCTATTGCGATGTCGACGTCTCGCGCCCTCTGACGGAGGTCGACGTCGCCGCGATCGAGGCGGAAGCGCGGCGTTTGCTCGAACGCGACGGTGCGGAGCCGGATTACCGACAGATCGATCGGGCGGACGCCTTGCGGCTGTTCGAACGTCGGAACGAACCTTGGCGGGCGGAATGGGCGCGCGAGCTGGCGCCGGAAGGCGCGCTGACTTGCATCGAGCTCGGTGGCAGCGTCGACGTGTACGCGGGGGAGCCGCCCCGAGTTGCGCCGGGCGTGCCGGCGTTCAAGCTGCTGCACGCGGCGGGAGCGTATTGGCGCGGGGACAGCGCGAATCCCGTGCTGCAGCGCATCGCCGGCGTCGCCTTCGCGGAGCGGGCGGAGCTGAACGATTATCTCGCTTGGCAGGAGGAAGCGCGGCAGCGGGATCATCGGAAGCTCGGCAAGCAGCTGGAGCTGTTCCTATTCGCGGAGGAGGCGCCGGGGATGCCGTTCTATTTGCCGAACGGCGCGATCGTCCGGAACGAGCTGGAGACGTTGTCCCGGGCGTATCTCCGGAAATACGGGTACGAGGAAGTGCGCACGCCGATGATGATGGAGCGCGGCCTGTGGGAGCAGTCCGGACATTGGGAGCATTATCGGGACAATATGTACTTCTCCGAGATGGAACGCCGTTCCTTGGCCGTCAAGCCGATGAACTGCCCCGGCCACATGCTGATGTTCAAGCACAAGCTGCGGTCGTACAAGGAGCTTCCGATTCGGTATGCCGAATTCGGGCAGGTGCATCGGCATGAATTCAGCGGCGCGTTGAACGGGCTGCTGCGGGTGCGGACGTTCTGTCAAGACGATGCGCATGTGTTCGTCGCCCCGGACCAGATCGCGTCGGAGGCATTGCGTGCGATCGAGCTGGTGAAGGAGGTGTATGCGGTGTTCGGATTCGAATACAGCCTTGAGCTTTCGACCCGTCCGGCCGATTCGATGGGGAGCGACGAGCAATGGGCGGAGGCGGAGGCGGCGCTCGAACGGGTGCTGAAGGCGGCGGGATTGCCTTACCGCGTTAATCCGGGAGACGGCGCGTTCTATGGACCGAAGATCGACTTCCATATCAAGGATGCGCTTCGGCGGAGCCATCAGTGCGCGACGATTCAGCTGGACTTCCAGATGCCGGAGAAGTTCGGGCTGACGTATGTCGACGAACGGAACGAGCGGCGGACGCCGATCGTCATTCACCGGGCCGTCTACGGCTCCATCGACCGGTTCCTCGGCATCTTGATCGAGCATTACGCCGGCGCGTTCCCGCTCTGGCTCGCTCCGGTTCAAGCGATCGTCATCCCGGTCGCGGACCGGCATGCGGCCTATGCGGAGGAGGTTCGGGAGCGGCTGGTCGACGCCGGCATCCGAGCGGAGGCGGATGCGCGGAACGAGAAGCTGGGCCTGAAGGTAAGAGACGCGCAGCTTCGAAAAATTCCGTACGTCGCGGTCGTCGGCGACCGGGAGATGGAGGCGGGTCTCCTGCAGGTCCGGGAACGCGGGCAGGAACGACAATCGGCGTTAGGCGTGTCGGACTTCATCGCGGCGGCGGCCGGAAGGATCCGTCGCCGCGAAGCGTAATTCGCTTGACGCCGTTGGCGCGGGCGGGTACGATAGTCGTAAAATTTTGGAAGGTGAATCGGGATGAAGATGGCCTTCGTGCTTTTCGACAAGATGACCTTGCTGGATCTCTCGGGGTTCTGCGAAGCGGTGACATGGCTTCGCATGTTGAACGCGATCGACGACGTAAGCTGGGAGTTCGTCGCGAACCGGGAGTTCGTGACGGACGATCGGGGCTTGACGATGCAAGTTCGTCGGGTGCTCCCGGATTTATCCGCGTACGACCTCCTCTTCGTCCCGGGAGGATTATCGACGCGTCAGCTCCGGCATGATCCGGAGTTCATCGACTGGATTCGAACGGCGAATCCCGTCCCGTATAAGGCGTCGGTTTGCACGGGAGCGCTCATCCTAGGCGCCGCAGGCTTCTTACAAGGAAAGCGGGCGACGACGAACGCGTCCGCCTACGAGCTGCTCGAGCCGTACTGCGCCGAAGTCGCGAAGGAACGGGTCGTACGGGACGGCAACGTCTTTACGGGGGGCGGCGTATCGGCCTCGATCGATCTTGGTCTGTATTTCGTCGAGTCGCTGGCAGGTCCCGACATCGCGAAGCAGGCGCAGGAGAAGCTGCATTATCCGTACTATCGTTCGCAGGAAGCGGGGCCGGACGATGGGTCGTCTTGACGCGGGGCATCGGCCATGGCCGATGCCGGATCGCCCTTGGGTCATGAAGCAGACGTGGAACGAGCTGTTGTTCGCGCATTGGGAAGCGCCGGCTTCCGAGCTTCGCGCCCTCGTCCCGTCGGAGCTGACGCTGGATACGTTCGACGGCAAGGCGTGGGTCGCGGTCGTCCCGTTCGGGATGAGCGGCATTCGACTGCGCGGCTTGCCTCCCATTCCCGGGACGGCGGCGTTCCCCGAAATAAACGTACGCACGTATGTTACTTATCAAGGGAAGCCCGGCGTGTACTTCTTCAGCCTCGACGCTTCGAACGCGCTGGCCGTCGCGGCGGCGCGCGCGTTCTTCCATCTTCCGTATTACCGCGCTGCCATGCGGCGCCAATCGAAAGGCGGGGGGGCCGTCTCGTACCGAAACCGACGGAAGCACCCCGGGGCGCATTCCGCCGAGTTCGCCTGCGAATACGCGCCGACCTCCGATCCGTTCCTAGCGGCGCACGGGAGCTTGGAGGCGTGGCTGACGGAGCGGTACGCGCTGTATACCGTTCATCGCGGCCGCGTGTACCGAGGCGACATTCATCATGCCCCGTGGCCGTTGCAGCGCGCGGAAGCCGAGTTCGCCGCGAACTCGATTGGCCGCGGCATCCGGGATCAAGCTTCCCGATTCGCCCCCGTTGCTGCATTACGCGCGGAAGCTCGACGTTCGGCTTTGGACGTTGAAGCGCTGCGACGAGCGGGAGAGCAGGAGATAGGATTTACTTTTCGATATAGATCTTGTGCAAGTACGCGACCGCGACGCGCTCCGCTTCCTCTCGAAGCGAAACGCCCCCGCTCGCCTCGCGTCGCAGTTCCCGATACAGCCCAATGCAAACTTGAAAGGCTTGGTAACAGCTTTCAACGCTATATTCGGCGACCGTGCCGCGCAGCGCTTGGAGCTCGTCTTCCGAAAGGAACGTCTCCAGTTTGCGCACGCCACGAGGCTCTCGACCTCGGCGGGCGGCGAGCATCGGACCGAAAACGGAGTTTCGGAGGAAGGCGAGGAAGTCGATGCATTCGAACAGCTCGCCTCGACCCAGTTTCGCAGCTCCGTAATGGATCCACACCCAGAAGCGATCTTCGATCCACTGCGGGTTCATCGTCAACGGCACAGGCGACGTACGAGCTAACGCCTCGGACGCCGCTGTCCCGCGCTGCCATAAGATCAGCGGATCTTCGATCCGGCTCTCCAGCTCCCGCGGGGTGACGAATTTCAGATCGACGTGCATCGGCGGCGGACCGTATAAGCAGACGACGAGTCGCGGTTCTCCGACATGCTCTCCCGTGAACCCGGACAGCAACGGGCCGATGCCGCCGGCGAACGTCATTCGCTCGGTCAGGATGTCCGCGCGATGCCTTTCGTTATATACGAGGACGAGGTCCAAGTCGCTGTAAGCGTCCGTCGTGCCATCGATCATGGAACCGCCGGCCAGCAGCGCAAGATATCGGTCGTCTTCTTCCAGCTTTCGTGTCAGGGTCGCGATCCAATCGGTATAACTTTCCCGATTCATCTCCATCACTCCATTGAATATGACCCAATAAATGGGTATTACGCCAATATATCAAACCCTCGGAGAAAGCGTCAATAGATACATCCCGCAACCTTTGCATGCGATTTCGCGTCGGAAGGTCAAGATCGGAAGATGAGGGGTTGCGTATGCATTTTCGAAAAGGGTATCGGTCCACAGGAGCTATCCTGCTCCTGCTGTCGCTTCTGCTCGGATGCGGGAGAGGGGAAACCTTCGAGCTTGGCGAGAAGCCGTCCGCCGTCGGGAAGGTGACCGCCATCGACGAATCGGGCCGCTTCCTGATCGTCGGACCGGCAGAGAACGGGAAGCAGCCGGACGCGGCTTGGTACGACATGGCGGAGGATGCCGTCCTCGAATCGGGCGGCGCGCCGTTGCTGCCGGCGGACGTGAAGATCGGCTCGGAAGTGAATGTGTGGGGCGGCGGCTTGATGCTGACGAGTTACCCGGGGCAAACGGAAGGCCTGCGCCTCGAGGTGACGGCCGTCGACGACGGGGAAGGCGAACTGCAAGGACGCGTCACCGGGGTGGAAAACGCCGGCGAGAGCGTGAACCGGGAGCGGTATCTTGAGGTGGACGGTACGCGATATCGGCTGCTCCCGATCACGCGGGTATGGATCGGGGGCCAACGCGCGGACGTTGCCGATATTCGGAACGGAGACGTTGTTCGGCTTTGGTTTATCGGATACGAGGTTGGAGCGGAAGCCGAGCGCATGGTGACGCAAGTTTCGGTCGAACGAGCGGCGTCCGGGCGGAGCGACCCATTCGTCCCCGGCGTCGCGATCGAATCGAAGGCGGGCGGAGAAGCCGATGCGAAGACGGAAGCGCTCCTCGAAGTCGTTCTGCGAAGCTTGCGCGCCGTCGTCGCGAAAGACAGGCAAGCCTTCGCCGCGACGCTGGAAAGCGACGGGCTGCTCGACGCTTACGAGGTCCTGCTTCGCCCGGAAGCGCAATATCGCTTCTACGAGATCGACGGCATCGCTGCGCTCGGAGGAGATCCGAATCGCATGAACGTAGGCATCGGTTACGAACGTATGGAAGAATCCCGTTCGGATCAAGGGGTCTTCACGTTCACGCTGCGCCCCGACGCGAACGGCGATTGGAAGATCGCGACGATCGATTGACGTACGGCCGGTCGACGAGCGGCTATGGAAAGTACTGCAGCTGCAGCTTCCGGAGCAACGCGCGAATTTCGTCCAGCAGCTCGGCCGGTCCGACGACATCGGCGTACGGGCCCATGCCGACGAAGAGGGCGGCGAAGTAAGGGAGGTCGGACTTCGGGACGCGGCCCGCGAAGCGGCCGCCGCCGTCCTCGCGCACCCGAACGCCGTCCGCCATACATTCCTCCGCCATCAGCCTCCGCACGCCTTCCCTCGTCAGGTTCACTTCGAGGAACGTCCATTCGAAATCTTCCGCCGCTCTTCTGCGCCAATTGCCCAGATGAACGTCCGATGCCGGTACCTCGTCCGGCGCGGCGTCCGCCGGCTCCGCCTCGAGCACACGGTCCGCGCGGAACAGCCGATAGCCGTTCCGGAGGGTACAATACGCCGGACAATACCAGAAGCCGTTCTCCGCGAAGATTCCGACCGGATGGATCGTCCGACGCTCCGGTCCCTCTTTCGAATCGTATAAGACGCGCAGCGGCCGACGCGCGATCGAGGCCGACAGCAGCAGCTTCAGATGAGGCGAACCGACCGAGCGCTTCTGG
>JAPSKX010000296.1 GCA_031181325.1 Paenibacillus sp. | reverse complement strand
GCGCTCGACTGACGCAGCCTTCGTTCGCGGCTCGAGGCGGCCCAGGCAGAGGCCCGGGGCAACGCCAAGCGCCGCGAAACGGAAATCCTCCCTCTCATTCACGGACACACCACCGATTCCGACACTTCAAAGGGAAAACCTCCCTCTAATTGCGCAAGATTCGCCGATTTCGGCGATTTCTCGCTTGATTAGACGGAGGTTTTCCCGTTCAAGTCTCGATTTCGGAGCGTCGCAGGCGAATGAGACGGAGGTTTTCCCGTCCGCGACCGCCAGCGCGACAGCCTTCCGAGCTTACGGCAAGTCGACCAGCAGGAAGAACGCCTCTTCCTCGCCCGCCGCCGTAAACTTCAAATCCGGCGTCTCCGTGATGCGAGCCGTATCCCTCGCGCGCAGCGTCGCCGTCTCTGTCGGATCCCCGACATTAGTAACGTATATCGAGCCCTCGACGACGAACAGGAAGACGCGCCGATCCATGCCTTGCATAAATTCGACCGTCTCCCCCGCCGGCAGGCGGGAGAGGAAGATCGCGAGGTGCTGACGAATGCTCGCCTCGTTCGGCCCGCCGTCCGGCGTGACGATCGGCACCAGATCGCCGACGAGCGATGCGGGGTCGTAAGACGCCGTCTCGAACGACGGCGTCAGCCCCTTCTCCGCCGGTTCGAAACCAAGCCGCAGCCTTTCCGCCGGCTCGACGTCGGACGGATTCGCTTCCGCGAACGCGACGCCGGTTCCGGCCGACAAGCGCTGCACGTCGCCGTAGCCCGCGACGGCGACGTTGCCCAAGTCGTCCTCGTAACGCAGCTTGCCGCCGAACGCGACGGTCACAATCTCCAATTCCGCATACGCTCGGGAGCCGGACCCGCCCCGCGGCGCGATGACGTCGTCGCTGCATACGCGCATCGGTCCGAATCGGGCGTCATCCTCGCCGGGACCGCGACCGATTCTCGTATGTTTCGGATCCACCCGAATCAATGCGATTCCCTCCCTTACGCTCAGACGAGCCGCGCCACGATTTTGCCTCGCACGCGGCGTCCCGCGAGTCGCATCAACGCGGCCGGCGCGTCCTCGAGCGGGATCGTCTCGGCCACGAGCGAACGGAAGCCGCGGTCGACGTACATCGTTATGAATTCTTCCGCCATCTCCCCCAGCTCCGCCTCCGCCTTCGGATGTCCGAACGCGCCGCCCAGCATCAGCTTATGCACCGTGAACGTCTTCGACGACGGCTTGAAGTCCGCGACGTTCTCCGGCGCGCCGGCGATGCACGCCAGCTGTCCGCCGAACGCGAGCAGCTCGAGATCGGCCTGCGCCGTCGCCCGGTTGACCGTATTAAGCGCCGCGTCGACGCCCTCCCCGTTCGTCCACTCCATCAGCGAATCGCGCAGCGAGTCGACGTTGTAATCGACGACGGCTTCCGCGCCGAGGCTCCGCACGTACTCGTGATTCGCCGCCGACGCCGTCGCGATCACCCTCGCTCCGATCGAGGCGGCGTATTGCACCGCGAATCCGCCGACGCCGCCGGCGCCGGCATGCACGAGCAGCGTCTGCCCCTCGCGCAGACGCATCTTCCGGTGCAGCGCTTGGTAGGCGGTCAGACCCGCGGTCGGGATCGACGCCGCGTCCTCGAACGATACCCCGTCGGGAATGCGCGCCGACGCCCCGGCGGACGCCAGGGCGTACTCGGCGAGCGCCCCGCGCTTCGTCATGTCGCCGTGATAGTAGACGCGGTCCCCGACGGCCCAACGCGTCGCGCCCGGACCGACCGCGTCGACGACGCCCGCCCCGTCGAGTCCCGGGATATGCGGGTACGTCCATGCCGGCAAGCCGCTCGCCATAATTTTATAATCCGCCGGGTTCAGCGATGCCGCGTGCACCCGCACCCGGATTTCGCCGGGACCCGGCGCCGGAAGCTCGATGTCCCCGATGCGCAGCGTATCCGGCGCTCCCGGACGATCCAACAATAC
Source organism: Paenibacillus sp. (assembly GCA_031181325.1). GTDB lineage: Bacteria > Bacillota > Bacilli > Paenibacillales > YIM-B00363 > Paenibacillus_AE. Next base: position 1,763 of record JAPSKX010000296.1, on the reverse strand, counting down.
CGCCTTCATTGCCATGCAGCTCCTCCGCGGATTCTTTTCTATCGCCCCCATCATAGCACGATGGACAGGCGGCGCCAAAGCGCAGCGTAGTTTCATATTTCGTTTATTTATTCCTTGACAGGAATATTCCTGTTTAGGTATATTATAGACATCAAAAGCCCGTCAGAAAAAAACTTTCTTGCGAGGAGAATGATCGATAATGGAAACAGGGAACAATGTAAAAATCACGGTGCAGACGACCGTTCAAGCGCCGGCAGCGAAGGTATGGACGCTTTGGACGGAGCCGCAGCATATTACGAAATGGTCTTTCGCTTCGGACGACTGGCATGCGCCTAGCGCCGAGAACGACGTTCGGGTCGGCGGGAAGTTCACGACGAGAATGGAAGCGAAGGACGGCAGCTTCGGCTTCGACTTCACCGGGGTGTACGATGAAGTGCGGACGAACGAATTCCTTGCCTACACCCTCGGAGACGGACGCAAGGTCGAGATTTCGTTCATTCCCCAAGGCGACGCGACGAAGATCGTCGAGACGTTCGACGCGGAAGCGACGAACTCCGTAGAGATGCAACAAGCGGGTTGGCAAGCGTTCATGGATAACTTCAAGAAATATAGCGAAAGCCTGTAAGACTTACCTGTATGACTTAACTTATAAGAACATATAAAGTCAGAAGAAGCCGGCGCCCCGAGGGCGCCGGCTGTTCCGTCTTACTTTTTCACCGTCGCGTTGTACTCCCCGATCTTCTTCGTAATTTCCGCAGCGGCCGCGTCCAGCGCTTCCTTCGCCGGCTTCGCGCCGTTGACCGCTTCCTCCATCGCCGTCTCGACGAGTTGGCGCGCTTCCGGGAACACGCCCATGACCGCGCCTTGCGTCGCCGTGCTCAGCTTCGTGTTATGCAGCTGATCGACGGCCGTCTGGAATTGCGGGAACTGGACGAAGTTTTCCTTCACGAGCGCCTGATCGTACGCCGCCTTCGTGATCGGGAAGTAGCCCGTGTTGACGTGCCACCATGCTTGCTGCTCCGGGGAGACGAGGAACTTCATGAACTCCCATGCCGCTTGCTGCTCCGCCTCCGGGCGGTTGTTCAGCATCCACAGGCTCGCGCCGCCGACGATGACCCCGCCGTCCTTCGCATCCGCCGGCTTCGGCAGGAAGCCCGTGCCTACCTCGAACTTGCCGCCGACCGCGTCGACGTACCCGCGCAGCCCCGCCGTGGAGTCGAGCGTCATCGCGACTTGACCCGCCGCGAACGCCGCCTTCGTGTCGGACGTCTTGCGGCCGAGGTTGAGCGCCGTGCCGTCTTTCACCATGCCGGTCCACCAATCCATCGTCTTCACGGCGAGCTCGCCGTTCACGAGCGACGCCGTCGCCATCGCTTCCCGTCCATTGCCGTTGTCGACGTAGTCGACGCCCGCGTTCGCGTGGAACTGCTCCATGAACCAGCCGTACAGCGCGAACGACGCACCGTATTGGCCGTCCTTCGTCAGCTTCTTCGCGTACTCCGCCACTTCCTCGTACGTCTTCGGCGGCTGCTCCGGATCGAGGCCCGCCGCGGCGAACATATCCTTGTTATAGTAGAGAATCGGATTCGACGTATTGAACGGCATCGAGTGCAGCGCGCCGTCGAACGTGTAATAGCCGAGAATGTTCTCCTCAAGCTGCGACAAATCGTACCCTTCCGCGTCCACGAACTTCTGGATCGGCTGGATCGCGCCCGTATCGATCATGAAGCGGCTGCCGATTTCGTACACCTGCATCATCGTCG
>JAPSKX010000082.1 GCA_031181325.1 Paenibacillus sp. | reverse complement strand
TCTCCATGGCGTAGGACAGCCGCGAACGGTCCGCCGCCGTCATGGACTCGGGCCACCGGTCGACGCGGACGACGGCGGGTATCGCGGGAAGCGCCGCCGACAGCGGGCTTTCCAGCTCGCACAGCCGTCCCGGCGCCGGACCGCTCTCCTCGATGCCGTACCGCAGCAGCCGACGGAACCATTCGTTCCGGAGCGCCGGGAGCGCCTCGCGCAGTCGGGCTTTCGCCGTAGTCCATACCCGTTCGTTCACCAGCTCCCGCTCCACCGCTTCGGCCGCCTTGCGAATCGCGGCGACGATCGGCTCGTCCCCTTCCGTCTTCAGCAAATAATCGGCCCCGCCTTCGCGAAGCGCTTCGCGGACGTAGTCGGCGTCGTTGACGCCCGTAAGGAAGATTATCTTGCATCTCGGCCAACGTGCCTTGATCCGCTTCTGCAGCTGCAGCCCGTTCATGCCCGGCATGCGAATGTCGCTGAGCACGAGATCGATCTTGACCCGATCCAGCCGCTGCAGCGCCTCTTCCGCCGTGTAGGCCTTATAGATCTCCATCTCCGGCAGGTCCGCGTCCTGCAAAAACTCGAACAAGCCGTCGACCGTGTACGGTTCGTCGTCAACGATCAGCAAACGATGCAATCGAACCCTCCCCCTCTCCTCCGAACGGAATGCGAAGCTCTACGCGTAAGCCCCCTTCGGCGCCTCGCGTCAGCGATACGCCGCCCTCCGTCCCGAACATGATCCGCAAGCGGCGATGCACGTTAATGAGTCCTGTGCTTTCGGCCGCCGCTTCCGGCGCCGCCAGCCGCCCGCGGAGCAGCTGCAGCGTCTCCTCGGACAACTCCTCGCCGTTGTCCTCCACGACGACGATCAACGCCTCTTCCGCGGCTATGAAATCGACGAGGAGCCGCCCGTCCTTCGTCTTGTTTTCCAACCCGTACGCATACGCGTTCTCGATGATCGGCTGCAAGATCAACCGCGGCACGCGAAGCTCCTCCAGCGGCTTCGGCGGATCGACGAACGTCGCCCGGATGCGTCGGCCGAATCGGAACGCCTGAATATCGGTGTACGTGCGCGCGTTGTTCACCTCTTCGGCGAGCGGAACGTTCATTGCGCCGTCCCTCGTAATGTAGCGGAAATAGTCGCCTAGGTATTTCGTGAACCGCGCGATGTTGTCGTTGTCGCGCAGCGTCGCCATGCGGTGGAGCAGAAAGAAGCTGTTATACAAAAAGTGCGGATTGATCTGGGATTGCAGCTGGCGCAGCTCCGCGAGGCGGACGAGATACTTCTGCTCGTACACTTCATGGACGAGCACGTTCAGCTGCCGTACCATCGCGTTGAAGCGAGTGAACAGGAAGCCGAACTCGTCTTTGCGCGCGTAGGCTACGGTTACCTGTAAGTTCCCCTTCTCCACCTGGCTCAAAGAGCGAACCAGCGTCCGCAGCGGCCGTTCGATAATGCGATGCAAGCTGAACGCGAAGAACACGATGACGACGCCGGAGAAAATCGACATGAGCAGCAGCCAGTTTCGGTACTTCGCCAACGGCCCGAAAATGTGATGCTCCGGGGCGAATATGGTCAGCGTCGTATCGAGCCGGTCGGACGACTTCGAGACGACGAGATATCGTTCGCCCTTCACCGAGACGGAACCGGAGGCCGCCCCCGTCGAAGGCGCGACGCTCGTCCGGAACGCGTCGTCGCTGCTTACGGCCCAAGGGAACCGGTTCGCGGCGAGCACCGCCTTCTCCCCGTTGTTCGCGAACTGCTTGAGCGCCTCCCCGAGCGCCCGGCCGGACACTTCCACCGTCAGCAGAAATTGAGGCGCCCGGCCGCCGGACAAGGCGGGATCCGGGTACGGCACGCTGATGAACAAGCTCCTCCCGTATTGCAGGAACGGGGCGTCGTACCGATTCGTCGTCGCGGACAGCGCTTCGAACTGCGCTGCGTCGAAGGACGTGATATAGTTGTCGTTCGAGGTTACCGTGCGATCCAGCATCGGGATGAAGGCGCTCACATTTTCTACGAAACGGCTGGACGTCTTGACGAGATCGATCTTGTGCTTCAGCGACAGGATCGCCTCCGTCCGTTCGACGTCGGACATGACGGTCGCCGCGGAGCTGAGCATGAGCAGATCCTCGTCGTTGACGTAGGTCTGGATCAGTTGGATGACGCGATCGAAGTCGGACTCGATCAAGTCGACGTACAGCGCGACCTTGCCGTCCATCGAATGCACGATTTCGGAACGGACGATCCCCGAGCCGGAATCGTTCATCAAGAAATTCAGTCCGCACAACGGGATTAGTAGACTTAAGAACGTCAAGACGATTTTGTAAAAGATGGAATGTTGCGGCGAAAGACCGAACGGCTTCGTGACCCTCATCCCCTTCGACTGTTCTTTAACAGAATATTTACAATATAGCAGACCGAATTATACTTAAGGGAAGAACCTTCCCGCATGGGAGTGAAGAACGAGGGGGGACCGGCGTGAACGTATTGAGAAGCGAGGCTTTCTTCGCCGAAGCTTCGTTCCCGTTTTTTATTCAAAAATATACGATACGCCGGGGCGAAGTCGTCCCGACGCATACGCACGATTTTCTGGAATTCGTCTATGTCGCGCAAGGCGGCGCGACGCACGACATCGCCAACCGACGGTATGCGTTGTCCACGGGCGACGTGTTCGCGCTCGAGCCGGAAACGTACCATAGTTATATCGGTTCGGATACCGCGGATACGGTCGTGTACAACGTGTTGTTCAAGAAAGAGTTCCTTCAGCGGGAATTCGACGACCTGCTGCGCATGCCGGCGATCGTCACCTCCTTCTATCTCGCCCCGTTCCTCCGGAGGAACGCCTCTTTCGTTCCGCACGTCTCCTTGCTTCCCGCGCAGCGCGCCGCCATCGAGACGCATCTCGCGAAGACGTGCGAGGAATTCGAGAACCGGCCTACCGGCTATCGGCTCATTATCAAGTCGAGGTGGGTCGAATGCCTCGTCCTCCTGAACCGGTACTACGAGGAAAACGAGGACCGTTACCGGCCGTCGGCCGACAAGGACGAGTGGATTCGTTCGATCGTCCACTTCGTCGAAGAGCACTATCGGCAGCCGCTGACGCTCTCGCAGCTTAGCGCTACCTGCGGGATGAGCGTCTCTTCGTTCACCGCGAAGTTCAAGAGAGCGACGGGCATGAGCTTGATGGACTACAAGCAGTCCTTGCAAATCCGCCATGCCTGCGACATGCTGCGGACGACGGACGTCAAGATCGTATACGTCGCCTACAGCGCCGGCTTCCAAGACGTCAGCTTCTTTAATCGCATCTTCCGCAAGCATACCGGCATGTCGCCGCGCCGGTACCGCAGCCTTCACGGGAGCGGGACGACGAACGATGGAGAGATCGCTTCGGACGACGCCTAATCTTCCATTGGAAAAGGAAAACTCCGGTCCCGTCGCGGGGCCGGAGTCGTCGCCGTCTTCGCTACCGCTTGCTGATCAAGTCTTCGGGACGGAGCGTCATCAATTCCTGCTTCGAAGGTACGTTCGGATGCTGGTGCAACAGCCGAACCGCCTGGTTCCGCACCGCTTTATCCAAAATATTGCGGACGTATCTGGCGTTGGCGAACGAGCGCCAGAACACATGCTTCTCTTCGGTCAACATCTGCTTCAGCCGATGCGTCGCGCCGGGGAGCAGTACGTATTCCCGTTCCTTCGCCATCGACTCCGCGATCAGGAGCAGCTCGTCGACGGAGTAATCCCCGAAGTCGATCTGGATCGGAAACCGCGAAGGCAATCCCGGATTGAGCGTCAAGAACTGCTCCATCTCCTCCGAATACCCCGCAAGGATCAGGATGAAGTCCTCCCGATGGTCCTCCATCGCCTTCACGAGCGCGTCGATCGCTTCTTTGCCGAAATCCTTCTCTCCGCCTCTGGCTAAGCTGTACGCCTCGTCGATGAACAAGATGCCCCCCAAAGCCTTCTTAACCAATTCTCTCGTCTTAATGGCCGTATGGCCGATGTATTCGCCGACCAAATCCGCGCGTTCCACTTCGATGAAGTGCCCTTTGCTGAGGACGCCCATCCGGTGGAACAGCTTGGCGACGAGCCGGGCGACGGTCGTCTTGCCGGTCCCTGGATTTCCCTTGAAAATCATATGATATACGTGCGACTTGCTCTGCAATCCGGCGTCGGCGCGATATTGCGAAATTTGCAGCATCGCGTAAATCTCGTACACGAGTTCTTTGACGTGCTCCAAGCCGACCATCTGGTCGAGTTCCTTGAAGATGTCGCCGAACGAACTTTGCAGCAAGAGCGTCTTCGGATGGACCGCCGGCGCCGGTTGAGGGGCCTGATTCGGATAGCCGTCCCCGTTGCGCAGAACGACCTGGATCTTTCGCGACGGTTTATCGGCGGCTGCGGGCGGAACGGGAACGGCGGCATTCGCGTCTCTCAGCGTGCTGCGGTTGTTCATGGGCTCACCTCGTTCGTGGAAGGTGCTAGCAGTATACGCAAGTGCCCAGAAATGCGTGACACGTGTGGGCACCCGTCTAGAGAACCGATAAAAATATTGTCGCGGAGAAGAGTTCGAAAGGAGTCGTGTCGGCGAGCGGAATGCGGAGAAACGGCGGGAAGACGGTCGATGGTACATCTTATGCGGGAGCGCGCCGATGCATGAGCCTTCACGGGCGGGACGCGCCCTTTCGGCTTGCGGCGCTCCGGCGCCGAAACCTTGCGGAACGGGAGGTCGAGCGCACCGACGCTCCAAGAAGCTGCGGAACTTCGGCGGCTTCGGCCTCGGAGCAGACCCCGGCTAGGGCAGCCGCTCCGGTTCGACGAGCCGTACGATCAGCCCTTCGCGGCCGCGGACGGACCACTCCGCGTCGCTCGCGAAGGCCGGCTTCCGCCCCGCCGCGAACGCCTCGCGATCCCGCGCATAGGCGGATGCGACCGTCAGGCACGCGATGCAGGCGTCGGCCGCGTCCTGGCTCGCAGGCGTCGAAAGCTCGATCGACGGAGCGGCTCGCCAGCCGGCGTTACGGCGGGCGGCCTCCGCAGCCGCCTCCAGTTCGAGCCGGCGCGCGCCGCCGGCGAGGCGGGCCGTGTGCGACGGGTACACCTCGAAGAGAGACGGGCCGCTTCTCCCTTCGCCGACGCCGTCGAACGGATAGACGGCGCAGCCGGCTTCCCGCGCGTAAGCGAGCAGCTTCCAGCCTGCATAAATCATGGCGCGCAGGTTCGGCTGCACGCGCTTGAACACACTGGCGGCGCGACAAGCGACATCCGTCAGCCGGCAAGCCCAGCCGTGCGCCGAGCAAGGCGTCTCGAACGACGGGAATTCCGCGTCGAGGCGCGCCATGAACGAAGAACGGGAGGAGTCGGCCGCCAGCGCGAGCCACTCCTCCCAGTCGGTAAAGCCGATAGCGTCGTACGCCGGACCCGCCGGAGCGAACGGCACGTCCCAGCCCCAGATCGAATCCGACGGCGCGCGAAGCAGCATCGCGAACGCGTCCAGGCGATCGTCGCAAGCGACGACCCGCTCGAGCGCGAAGCCGTCGTCGTACAGCGTGCCGGACGCGACGCACAGCTTGTCCGACGGATCGCGAGCGCCGCTGAAGTCGACGCCGTATACCCGGATCGCCCGGGGATCAAGATTCATGAATCGTAACCGACTCGATCGTGACGGTCTCTTGCGGCGTATCCCCGTTCATGCCGCCGACCGGCGTCGCGCCGATCGCCAGCACCGTATCCATCCCGTCCTTAATCCGACCGAAGATCGTATAGTTCGGAATCTGGTTCAAATCCTTGCTCCGCTCTCCGGTACAGACGAAAAACTGGCTTCCGTTCGTATTCGGCCCCGCATTCGCCATCGCGACAATGCCGGGACCGTACTCGTATGGGCTGTTCAGCTCGTCTTCGAACGTGTACCCCGGACCGCCGCGCCCCGTACCCGTCGGATCGCCCGCCTGAATGACGAAATCCGGCACGATCCGGTGGAAGACGATACCTTCGAAATATCGCTGCTTCGACAAGAATACGAAGCTGTTTACCGCGATCGGCGCATCCTTCGCGAACAGCTCGATCGTAAACTCGCCCTTGGACGTCTTTACGACGGCTTCATACGATTTCGCCGCGTCGATCTGCATGTCCGGCGCTTCGCTGAAGGTCGTCTGTCTTTCGCCGCCGGCCCCCTGCTCCCCGTTCGTTTGCGCGCCGCCGCAGCCCGCAAGCACCCCTACGGCCGTCGTCAATACGAGAGCGGCTCGTACCCATGTTTTCATATGCGATCGCCTCCTCAGGTGTTTTCATTGACATTGTAGCTTGACCGCGGTTCGACAATCAAATGGCCCGCAATTTTCGGCGTTCGGCGGAGCTTCCGTCAACATATTGCAAGCTCAAGGCCTCGGATCCGATCGACGTCCGAGATCAAGTCAACCTCCGCGATCTTTCCGCTCACGATCGTAAAACGGAGGACATAAAGCAATCTTCCGCGCGGCGCCGCGATGGCGCCGGGCTCGCCGTCGACGAGGGCGGCTTGCGCCGATTGCGCTTTGCCCGAAACTTGACGCGCCAAAGCCTCTGCGCCTCGAGTCACGCGCGGAACGCCGGTTCCTCGATCGTCGCGCAGCGCGACGTCCGGATCGAGCATCGTCAAGAGCGATTCGAAGTCGCCGGCGCGAGCAGCCGCAAGGAACGCCGAGACGAGCTCTCGATGTCCCGAAAGTTCGGCTCCGCGCGACATCTCCGCTCCGCGGATCCGTCGTCGCGAACGGCTTGCCAGCTGCCGGGTCGCAGCCTCGGATTTCCCGAGGACGGCGGCGATCTCGGCGAATGACATGGCGAAGATGTCGTGGAGCACGTAGGCGACGCGCTCCGCGGGGCTTAACCTGTCGAGGACGACCATCAAGGCGACGCCGACTTCCTCCGAGAGTAAAGCTTCCCGTTCCGGGTCGCAGGTCGATTCGCGACTGGCGATCGTCTCCGTCAGTCTCGACTCGATCGAATCCTCCCGTCTCGATCTCCGCGACCGAAGCATGTCGAGACACACCCGGGACACGACCGCGGTCAACCAACCGCCTAGGTTTTCGATTCCGCTCGAATCCGAGCGGCTGAGGCGGAACCAAGCTTCCTGCACCGCATCCTCCGCCTCGCTCAAGGACCCTAGCATCCGATATGCCGCCGCCTGCAAATGCGTTCGGTACGATTCGAAGCGATCCGCCAACCTATCATGTTCGTTGTTCATTTCGATTCCTTCTTCAGTCCGTTGGATTTCCCTCGAAAGGATTGACGAATGAAAGCGCGCCGATGTGACAAATCGGGGTGCGATTATCGTTTTCTGCAAAAATATCGATTTCATGTCACACTTCCTGCATTCGTTCCGTCATCGTTGGGAAGGCCCGCGAAGACGGCGCCGATCTTAACCGAAGAGGAGAGGTTCCGATGGAATCGAGAATGAAAAACCCTGCAACGATCGTACCCGAAGCGATGGAAGCCCTGCAAGCGTTGGGCAAAGCGCTGTTCGCTTCGGCGGAAGCCGCCGGCGTACCGAAGAGCACGCTCTTCCTTGCCTATCTTCGAGCGAGCCAGATCAACGGAGACAGCGTCTGCGTCGAGCTCCATTCGCGCAATGCGTTGGCCGCAGGCGTCACGGCGGATCGATTGCCGGCCGTTGCGGCCTGGAGAGACACCACGCGTTTCACCGATGCCGAACGCGCCGCGTTAGCCCTCTGCGAGGGGATGACGCGGCTGAGCGATCGGACCGATCCGCTGCCGGACGAAATCTACGACGAAGCCGCCCGGCATTACGAAGAACAAGCGTTAGCCACGCTGATCGCCGGGATCGCCGCGGCCAACCTCTGGAATCGGCTGAACGTCGCTACCCGACAAATGGTGAACGGCCCCGTCGAGTAAGGAACAGCCTTCCAATCGCTGGAAAAAGGGAGAGCTGCCACCGTCCATTCGGACGCAGCGGCAGCTCTTTGCCTTTTACAAGCCTTCCGGCTCTTCCGGTTGTTCCTCCTCGCCTGCACCGTCAGGCTCTCCGTCCGTCGGCGGTGCCGGGTCTTCCGCGTCGGCGCCGGGATCGTCGGTAGAACCGTCATTCCCGCCGTTGCCGAAACCGTTGCCCTGACCATTGCCTGCGCCGTTGCCATTACCAGTGCCAGTGCCAGTGCCATCGCCATTACCGCCGTCGCTTTGCCCGTCCTCTTGTCCGACACCGTCCGTGCCGCCTTCATAGCCTTCGTCGCCTTCTCCGTCGCCCGGACCCGGCAAGACGTCGGGCAGCACCTCCAGATCGTCGCCGTTCCCGGCCCCTTCGCCTTCGAGCGGCACGGCGATCTCAACGATATTCGAAGGCGCGCTCTCGAGCTTGTCATCCGCCGCATACACGGTCACGTAATACATATACGTCTGTCCCGCTTCGCCCGTAAAGTCGATGACCGTCGTCGTATCCGTCTCGATCAGCAGCTCCGCCGGCTGGTCGAACGGCGCGACCTTCCGGTACAGCCGATACGAGACGCCTTCGGCATCCGCCGCGGCCGACCACGACAGCACCGTCTCGCGCTTCTCCGTATCGTATATCGCCGCCAAGTCGGAGATCGCCGCCGGCGCCTTCGCCTTCTGCGGCTCTTCGACGCCGGACGGACGCTTGAAGTCTTGCACGTCCTTGCCCGCGAGCGCCTTCTCCATCACGTGCGCGAACATCGCCGCCGCCGTGCCGCTGCCGGACTTGACGTAGTGCTCCTTGTTCGTATCGTCGAAGCCCATCCATACGGCAGCCGCATACTCCGGCGTGTAGCCGACGAACCAGATGTCCCGATTGCCGGCGGAATCCTTCACGCCCTTCAGCCCGAGCTGCGTCGTACCCGTCTTGCCCGCGACCGGACGACCGAAGTTCGCCTTCGTGCCCGTGCCGCCCTTCTTCGTGACGGCTTCGAGCATGACCGTCATATGGTAGGCCGTCCGTTCGCTCATCGCTTTTTTCTCCGAGGCCTGATGCGAGTAGACCTTATGTCCGTCCGTATCGAGCACTTCCGTGATGACATGCGTCTCCGCCAGGACCCCGTGATTCGCGAATGCGCCGAACGCGCGCGCCATCTCGAGCGGCGACGCGCCGTGCGTCAAGCCGCCCAGGGCGATCGCGAGGTTGCGGTCCTGCGCGTCCATCTCGATGCCGAGGTCGCGCGCGAACCGGAGTCCCCGGTCGATGCCGATTTCGTTCAGCAGCCACACCGCCGGCAGGTTGATCGACCGCTGTACCGCCTCCAGCATCGTCATCTCGCCCGCGTATTTTCCGCTGAGATTGCTCGGGCTGTATTTGCCGAACGACATCTTCTCGTCCTTCAGCATGGAGTACGGCTCCCAGTCGCCCGTCTCGAGCGCCGGGCCGTAAACCGCGATCGGCTTGAAGGACGAGCCCGGCTGACGATCCGCAAGGGCGCGGTTGAACCCCTTCTCCACATAGTTCCTCCCGCCGTTCATCGCCACGATGCCGCCCGTCTTCGGTTCGACGATGACCATCGCGCCCTGCGCGACTTGCTTCGGTCCATCCTCCGGGAACAGCTCCGGATTCGCGAACGCCGCGTCCATCGCCCGCTGCGCGGCCGCGTCCACGGTCGTATGAATTTGATACCCGCCGATGCGGAGCTCCTCCTCGGACTTCCCCGTCAGCGTCGCCGCCTGTTCGAGGATGTAATCCTTGATCGCCGACGCCGTCTTATCCGCTTGCGCCGCGCCCGGCTTGCTCAACGTATCGTTCAGCGCCTCCCGGCGCTCCTCTTCCGTAATATAGCCCTGATCCTTCATCAGCGACAATACGACGGCCGCCCGTTCGACCGCCTTATCGGGATTGTTCGTCGGCGAATACGTATTCGGCGCCTTCGGCATGCCGGCGAGCACCGCCATCTCCAGCAAGCTGAGCTCTTTCAAGTCGCTCTTGCCGAAATGGCGCTCCGCCGCCGCCTTCACGCCGTACGCCCCATTCCCGAAGTAGATCCGGTTCAAATACATCTCGAGAATTTGATCTTTCTCGAAGTTGTTCTCGAGCGCCAGCGCGATCGACACCTCGGTCGCCTTGCGGAAGAACGTCTTGTCCGCGGTCAGGAACATATTTTTCGCGACCTGCTGCGTAATCGTGCTGCCGCCCTCCACGAGGTCGCGCGCGACGATATCTTTCACGATCGCGCGTCCGATCGACCAGAAGTCGACGCCGGCATGCGACTGGAAGCGCTGGTCTTCCGTCGCGATGACGGCTTGCTCGAGCTTGTCGGGCACTTCGTCCAGCGTAACGAGCTCGCGGTTTTGAATCATGATGCGAGCGAACTCTTCGCCGTTCCGGTCGTACACGACCGTCGCTTCGGCCATATCGAGCTTCTCGATATTTTTCTGCAGCAGCGTGTGACCGTTCATATAAATGACGAAATACCCAGCGATGAAAATCAATAACCCTAATGTCAATACGCTGAAAATGCCGATGATCCATCTCCGAAAATTCATCTGTCGTCACCTCTTCCATCCGATTGCTTCTCTCTACTTGTCTCCATACGCAAAAAGAACAACCCCGAAAGGGTTGCTCCGGCGTATCCTTATAGACGATGCAGGCGTGAAAAAGTTTCAAAAAACGTTATGCGTCCGAATTCGTCTCGTATGCGAGCGACACGCTCCGCTGCGGCGTGAACGTCGAGATCGCATGCTTGTACACCATCTGTTGACGCCCGTCGCTGTCGATCACGATCGTGAAGTTATCGAATGCACGGATCACGCCCCGGATTTGGAACCCGTTCGTCAAGTACACCGTGACCGGGATATTTTCTTTGCGAAGCGTGTTCAGGAACGTATCTTGAATGTTGATCGACTTGTTCATCATGAAGCCCCCTATGCCTCTGGCGAATGAAATGGATAGTCCGAAGTCGGAAACGTTGTGGCTATTATATCATTAATAGCGGCGCTTTGGGTAATGAAATTTGACGGTTCCGTCACATCGATCCAATGAATTTGGGGCATCATGCGGAACCAGCTCAGCTGCCGCTTCGCGAAGTGCCTCGTATTGCGCTTGAGCAGGTATACCGCGCGGTCGTACGAGATTTCGCCCGCGAGGTACGAGGCCATCTCCTTATAGCCGATCGCTTGCATCGACGGGAGAGACCGGTCGCAGCCCGACCTCAACAACGCGCGTACTTCCTCCTCGAGGCCGTTCGCGAGCATCGCGTCCACGCGCTCCTCGATCCGATGATACAAGCGCTCCCGGTCCATCGCGAGTCCGATCATGCACAGCTCGTACGGCGACGTCTTCTCCCGCTTCTGCGCCTGCTCCGACATCGGCCGCCCGGTCGCGTCGAACACTTCGAGCGCGCGGACGAGGCGCTTCCGATCGTTCGGGTGAATGCGCGCCGCCGACGCCGGGTCGCGCGTCTGCAGCAGCGCGTGCAGCGCCTCGGTGCCTTGCGCGTCCGCGACGAGATTCCACTTCGCTCTCGCCTGTTCGTCGGCGATCGCTTCGGAGAACCGATAGCCGTATACGATGCTCTCGATATAGAGTCCCGTGCCGCCGACGATGAACGGAAGACGGCCGCGCGCGGCGATGTCCTCGATCAGGGCGGCGCCGCGGGATTGAAAATCCGCGACGGTGAACGGCTCGTCCGGACGCAAGATATCGATCATATGATGCGGCACCGCTTGCCGCTCCTCCCGGGTCGCCTTCGCGGAGCCGATATCCATTCCTTGATACACTTGAACGGAATCGCCTGAAATAATCTCGACGGGGAATCGGCCGGCGATATGCAGGCTGAACGCCGTCTTGCCGACCGCCGTCGGTCCGACGAGCACGAGCAATGGTGTCTTCTTCAAATTCGTATCACTCCATACGCGACCGGCGCGTTCGGCCTCGCTTCGACCGTGAAGCCGAATCGCCGCCACGCCTCCGCGTCGCCTCTCTCCTTCATGATTACGCATCTCCGCGCCGCCCGCCGCGCCTCCTCGATCGCTTCGCCGGATACCGGCGCGTCGTTCGCGAACGCGCGCAGCGGCGCAATGCCGGAGGATGTGCGAACCGGATCGCCGAACATCGGGTCGAAGTAGACGACGTCGACGCTGCGGTCCGGCAGCGAGCGCAAGTAATCGGCATGGTCCGCGCGCACCGGCTCGACGCGGCGCATCGCCTCGTCGAACGCCGGCCAACCGGTCTCGTGTTCGCGAAGCCCCCGGAACACGATATAGTGCAGCGGCAGCTCGCTCTCCACCGCGACGACCCGACTGCTCGGGCCGCCCGCGAAGCTGAACAATATCGCGTCCGAGCCGAGACCGGCCGTGCAATCGACGACGGTATCGCCGGGCGCGAAGCCGCAAGCCTCGAGCATCGCGTCGCGTTCCCCTCTAGCGTGCCGCTTCGCCCGGACGAGACTCATCCCGGGGTGGAAGAAGAACGGCTTCCCGCCCTGCTCCGGATGCCACTCCAACGTATTCGACCCGATCACGACGACCGACGCGCCGGGGTATTTATCGTTCAACTTCCGGATCGACGCCCCGCCTCTTCGCGCATAGCGGCCGCCAAGCCGCTCCGCGACCGCGTACGCCTCGGCTTCCACTTCGGCGGAGGGCTTGTACGTCGTCGTCACGATGACGGACTCCATTACATCACCCGTTTAAATAATTTCTCGAGATCCCGCTTCGTAAAGCTGACTACGATCGGCCGGCCGTGCGGGCAGGTGAAAGGATTCTTGCAGGCGGCGAGACGCGCGAGCAGCGCCTCGAGCGCGGGGATCGACTGCGGCTGATTCGCCTTGATCGATGCCTTGCAAGAGCACATGATCGCCGACGCCTCGCGGATTTTCGCGACGTCCGGACTGCGCTCGGCGAGCACCCACTGCGTCATCTCCTCGATGAGCGACGCTTCTTCGCCCGGCGGGAACCAGCTCGGGTGAGATCGCACTTTAAAGGTATTCCCACCGAACGGCTCCAGATAAACCCCGACGCTCTCGAGCAGCGGCAGCCGGCCGCGCAGCGTCTGCGCTTCTGCGGACGTGAACTCGATCGTATGCGAGAACAGCGTCAACTGGCTGACCGCTTCCACGCTCCCGAACTTCTGATAGAACTTCTCGTAATTGATCCGTTCGTGCGCCGCGTGCTGATCGACGAGGAATAAGCCGTCCTCGTTCTGCGCGACGATATATGTACCGTGGAGCTGCCCGATCGGGTACAGATGCGGGAACCGCGGGCCCTCGTCCTCCGGCGCCGACGGCGGGGCGGTGCGATCGAGCGACGCATCGTCGCCCGCGTCCGGCTCGCGCTCCGCCGCGGCCGGCAGGGCCGACGGCGCCGGAGACGGCGCCATCGCCCGCAGCAGCCGCTCCGCGTCGCGCGGCTCCCACGGGCGCGGCGCGGCCGCAGGCATCGGCGTCGACGCGGCCGCGGCGCTCTGTCGCGACGGGAACGCGTACGACGCGGACGATTCGGATGACTTATAAGGCGCCGGAGCGCCTGTCCCCGCCGGCGGCGCCGTCAGGGACGCTTGCGGCATCGGCGACTTCGGCGATTTCGGCGCGGCCGACGCCGGCGGTGCGAAGGACTGCGGCGCCGACCGCGTCTCGTACAGGCGCAGCGTCTCCTGCACCGCCTGCGGCTGCGAACCGGGCGTCAGCACGCGACGTTCCCGGCCCTGCATGCCGCTCGGGATGAGCGTCTCCTTGCGCAGCGCGGCGCGCACCGCCGCCTGCACCGCCTCCGCCAGCTCCGCGTCCTTGCTGAAGCGCACCTCCAGCTTCGCCGGATGGACGTTCACGTCGACGAGCGACGGCTCCATCTCGAGATGTACGATCGCGAGCGGGTACCGATTGATCGGCAGCAACGTGTGGAAGCCGGCGATGATCGCCTGCGCGACCTGAAAGCTGCGCACGTACCGACCGTTCACGACGGTCGTTATGCCGTTCCGGTTCGACCTCGTCACGTCGGGGCGCGCGATCCAGCCGGAAATCTTATAGTCCGGCGTCTCCGACTCGATTCGGATCATCCGCTTCGCCGTCGCCGTGCCGTACACGGCGGCAGCCGCCTGCTGCAGGTCGCCGTTCCCGGCCGTGTCCAGCAGCTGCGTTCCGTTATGCTCGAGGCGGAACGCGATGTCCGGACGGGATAACGCGAGCCGATACATATAATCCGTAATATGGCCGAGCTCGGTTTGCACCGTCTTCATATATTTCAGGCGCGCCGGCGTGTTATAAAATAAATCCCTCACGCGGAAATCCGTGCCCCGCGGCGCCGCCGCCTCCTCGAAGGCGAGCTTCGCGCCGCCCTCGATAACGATGCGCCGGGCGACCCCGTCGTCGCCCGCGCCGGAGAGCACCTCGACGCGCGAGACGGCCGCGATGCTGGGCAGCGCTTCGCCGCGGAAGCCGAGGCTTCGGATCGCGAACAGATCCTTGCCGGTGCGAATCTTGCTCGTGGCATGCCGTTCGAAGGCGAGCTCGAGATCGTCCGGCTCGATGCCGGACCCGTCGTCCACGACACGGATGCTCTTCACGCCGCCTTCCTCGACCGTTACGTCGATCGTGCGGCTGCCGGCGTCGATCGCATTTTCCACGAGCTCCTTCACGACGGAAGACGGCCGCTCGACGACCTCGCCCGCGGCGATCTGGTTCGCAAGATGATCGTCTAATATGCGAATGTTACCCATGGTCGCTCCACTCCAATGCGACGCTGTCTTGCGACGACGACGCCTTCGCTTGCGGGAACGCGCGCGCGAACGCGCCGATGTCCACGTAGCCGGTGCCGTCCCTCAGCAGCAGCCCCGTTCCCGCGTTGAACGCCGCGCTCCGGCCGCCGCCGTCGATTCGCACCGCGTTCGCCGCGCCGTCCCACGTCGCTTCGCCGCCGGTCAACGCCGCGAGCGCCTGCGACGGCACGTAGACGCGCCCGCCCTCGCGGATGACGTTCACGACATGGTCGAACGCCGCGCCGTTCACGGCCGTCTCGTACGTCCGCAGCTCCGCGCGAACCGATGAGACGCCGACCTCGCGCAGCGCCGTAATCGTCGCGTCGAGCGGATGCGACGCGAGCTTGTCCGGCGTAATGCCGATGCCGTTGACCTTGTGCAGCTTCGGCGTCAAATAATGCTCGACCGTTATCTTCAGCCCGCCGCCGCCTTGCAGCGGGAGCAGCCGCTGCACGCTTCCCTTGCCGTACGTCTTCGAGCCGACGATCAGGCCTGCGCCGTAATCCTGCATCGCGCCGGCGAACACTTCGGACGCGCTGGCGCTGTTCCCGTCGACGAGCACCGCGACCGGCACGCCGACCTCGCTTCCTTCCTCGATCTCGACGGCGACCTCGACGCCGTTGCGATCGGTCGTGTGGAGGAGCGGGCCCTCTTCGATAAAATAAGAAGCTACGCCCTTGACCGCGTCCAAGTACCCGCCCGGATTGCCTCGCACGTCCACGATCAGCGACCGCAGGGAAGGCTCCTCCGCGAGCGCGCGGATCGCCTCGCCGAAGCGCGGCGCCGTATCGCTCGAGAACGAATCGATGCGGATGTAGCCCGCTCCGCCTTCCATCAGCGTATGGGTCACGCTGGGAATATGGAATGCGCGGCGCGTCACGACGACCGTCTTCGTCTTCGAGCTCGCGGCGTCGACGACGTCCAGCGTCGCCTCGGAGCCTTCCGGTCCGAGCAGCTCGTTCGTCAGGTCTTCGAGCGGATGCGCCTTGACCTCCTTGCCGCCGACGCGCACGACGATATCGCCCGCGCGAAGACCGGCGTCCTCCGCCGCCGAATCCGCGTAGACGCGAAGAATGCGGAGACCCTCGTCCGTCTTCGCGAATTGAATGCCGATGCCGACCATCATCTGTTCGTACGCGTCATGCAGCGACTGCCAGGTCTCTTCGTCGTAATATTGCGTGTACGGATCGTCGAGCGCGTCCAGCATGCCTTGAATGGCCGCGTCCCGCAGCGCTTCCCCGGACGTTCCCCCGACGTGCAGCTCCTCGATATACCCGAACACCTCGTTCAGCTGTTCCGCCGGCGTCGCCGCCGCGGCGAAAGCCGGCAGCGGCAGCGCGAGCGCCGCCGTCAGCGCGGCGAGTCTCGACCATCGTCTCCAAGCACCCGTTACGTAAAGCTTCTTCATCTCTCTCTCTCTCCCGCTTTCCCCGTAGGGTAATAGATTACGATAATGTCTTCTTTTTCAGCTCGAACAGAAAGTTCATCGCCTCGATCGGCGTCATATTCAGGACGTCGGCTCCCCGCACGAGCTCGACGAGCTCGTCCGCGCGCGGATCGCGCTTCGGCGCGGCCGCCGCGGCGTTCCAATCGGCGAACATATCGAGCTGCTGAATCGGCGCGGGGGCGCCGCCTCGACGCTGCCCCTTGCCCGGCGCCGTCGCTCCGACCGGCGCCGGCGCGGCCGCGCGCGCTTCGGCGGTCGCTTCGAACTCGTGCAACAAGGCATAAGCCCGGTCGATGACCGAGTCCGGAAGGCCTGCGAGTTGCGCGCAATAGATGCCGTACGACGTGTCGGCCGCGCCCGCGACGAGCTTGCGCAGGAACGTCACCTGACCGCCGCTCTCCTTCACCGCCATGCAGGCGTTGGTCAAGTAGCGCAGCGAACCCTCCAGATGCGCCAACTCGTGATAGTGGGTCGAGACGAGCGTCTTGCAGCCGACGTTCTCGTGCAGATGCTCGATGACCGCCTGCGCGATCGCCATTCCTTCGCCCGTCGACGTGCCGCGCCCGAGCTCGTCGATAATGACGAGGCTGCGTTCCGTCGCCTTCGCGATCATCGTCTGGATGTCCTGCATCTCGACCATGAACGTGCTCTGCCCCCCGGCGAGATCGTCCGCCGCGCCGATGCGGGTGAACACGCGATCGACGATGCCGATTCGCGCCCGCTTCGCCGGCACGAACGAACCGATCTGCGCCATGATCGAGATCAGCGCCACCTGGCGCATATACGTGCTCTTCCCCGCCATGTTCGGCCCCGTGATGAGCAGCGCCCGCGTCTCGTCCAACGCGAGGCGCGTGTCGTTCGCGATGAACGTGCCGCTCTCGAGCACCGATTCGACGACCGGGTGCCGGCCCCCTTCGACGTCCAGTTCGAACCCTTCGTGCACGTCTGGACGGACGTACCGATTCGCCGCGGCGACGCTCGCCAGCGACTGAATCGCGTCCAGCGTCGCGATCCGTTCGGCCAGACGCTGCAGCCGCGGAATTTCCGCCGCGATCCTCTCTCGGAGCTCCTGGAAAATGCTATACTCCAGGTCCGCCATCTTCTCCTCGGCTTCTAGAATGAGCGCTTCCTTTTCTTTGAGCTCCGGCGTGACGTACCGCTCCGCGGCGGCGAGCGTCTGCTTGCGCTCGTACCGGCCTTCCGGCACCTGCGACAAGTTCGCGCGCGTCACTTCGATATAGTAGCCGAACACCTTGTTGTATCCGATTTTCAAAGAACGAATGCCGGTCGCTTCGCGCTCCGCCTGCTCAAGCTCCGCGATCCACCGCTTGCCGCTCTTGCTCGCCTCGCGCAGCTTGTCCAGATGCGCGTCGTAGCCGTCGCGGATAAGCCCCCCTTCGCGGGTCGATACCGGCGGCTCCGGATGGACGGCCGTCTCGATCCATTCGCGGATGTCCGCGCCGTCGTCCGGATCGCCCGCGAGACGGCTCAGCAGCTCCGCGCCCGCGTCCCGGCTCAGCGCCATCAGCTCCGGCACGACGGCGAGCGTCGCCGCGAGCGCGTTCAGGTCCCGCGCGTTCGCCGAGCCGTACGCGATCCGGCCCGAGAGCCGCTCGAGGTCGTAGACGCGCTTCAGCAGCTCCCGTACGTCCTCGCGCAGAAGCAGGTTCCGCTGCAGCGCTTCGACCGCGTCGAGCCGCGCGCGGATCGCTTCCGCGCTCATGAGCGGCTTGTCCAACCACCGGCGCAAGTGTCTCGCGCCCATGCTCGTCGCCGTCTTGTCCAGCATCTCGAGCAGCGAGCCTTTACGCGAACGGTCCCGCACCGTCTCGGTCAGCTCGAGATTTTTCCGCGTGAACGGATCTAACGTCATATAGATGCTAGGTTCATAGACTCTTACCTCGTGCAGATGCCCGAGCGAACGCTTCTGCGTCTCCTTCAAATACGAGAGCAGCAGCGCCGCCGCCGAGCGATGGGCGCCGTCCAGCCCGTCCGCGCGCAGCGCGGGGAACTGCTCCGTCAGCCAAGCGGCGTCGTCTCCCGAAGACGGGTTCCGCTCCGTATAGACGACGTGCTTCAGACGTCCCTCGAGCGCTTCCTTCAAGCGGTCGGACACGTACGGCGGGCAGACGACCTCCGTGACCGCGTACACCGCAAGCTCGTCCGCCGCATCGACCGCGCCTTCCGTCGCCACCGCGTACAGCTCGCCCGTCGTCAGATCGCAAGCCGCGATCGCCCAGCGGCCGGCGCGTTCGACGACGGCGGCCAAGTAGTTGTTGGCGCGGTCCGATAGCGTCTTGCCGTCCATGACGGTGCCGGGCGTGACGACGCGGACGATCTCCCGCCTCACGACGCCCTTCGCCTCCGACGGATCCTCGACCTGCTCGCAGATCGCGACCTTGTACCCCTTCTCTATCAATCTAGCGATATAGTTTTCCGCGGAATGATACGGCACGCCGCACATCGGCACGCGATCCTCGTCCGCGCCCGCGCCGCGGCTCGTCAGCGTAATCTCCAGCTCCCGCGCCGCCAGCACCGCGTCTTCGAAAAACATTTCATAGAAATCGCCGAGGCGGAAAAACAAAAAGGCGTCCTGCGCCTGCGCCTTAACGGACAAATATTGCTCCATCATGGGAGTGAGCTTGGCCATGAACGTCAACGTCCTTCGTTAGGAATGTATCTGTTCATTATACCATGATCGCTCGCCGGGCGCAGAGGCTAAACGCGGTACGGCGGAATTTTCCATGCGGGCCGGACGTCCTGCCGTTCGTTCCAGGGCTCGCCTCGTTCGATGCGGCGCTTCAATCCGTCCAGCGCCTTCTTATACCTGGCGTACGCGTTCGTCCGCTCGAGCTCGCGCCAGAGGGCGAGCGCCGTCGGGCGCAGCGCTTCCTTGTCGCCGGCGTAGTACGCGGCCTGCATCTCCGGCCGCGCGAGCGGACGCCCCCGCAGCTCGCGGACGTGCTCGCAGACGACCTTCGCGAGCGAGATCACCCCGAGCGCGACGGCGGGCGAGACGATCCACGAGGGGAGCGTCCGGTATTCGAAGCCGCCGTGGAATTGGCGGCGGAAATCGCCAAGCGCGCCATACCGAGGCCGCCGCCGCTTC
>JAPSKX010000295.1 GCA_031181325.1 Paenibacillus sp. | reverse complement strand
GCCCCACGGCGACGCGGCCGGGCGCGCCGGACGCTTATGTATCCGGCATGCCGCTGCCGAAGGTCGAAGGCTTCGAAGGCTTCGTCACGCAGAAGAGCATGGGCGAGCCGGAGTGGATCATCCCGAAGGCGTCCGAAGAGAAGGCGCCTGACGCGCTCAAGCTGTTGGATTTCTTCTATAATCCGGAATACGAAGATTTCGTGCGCTTCGGGATCGAGGGCGTGCAGCACGAGGTCGTCGACGGGAAGAAGATGCTCCTGCCGCCGTCGGAAGACAAGCCGATCGCGCTCGGCATGCGGAATTTGACGACGAAGGAGGACATGGACGTCCGGATCGATCAGACGATTCCGGAGGACATGCAGCAGATGGTGCGGGACATCTTCGAAGTGAGCACCGCGGACGCGAGAAGAATCGCGGGCGACGGCCTGCCGAGCACCGTCTACGAAGGCTTCCCGGACATTCAGTCCCACAAGCTGTTCCAGGAATATTTGACGAAGATCGTCATCGGGGAATGGCCGATCGAGAAGTTCGACGAGTTCGTCGAGCGGTGGCGTCAAGCCGGCGGCGACAAAGTGACGGAGCGCGTGCAGCAATGGTACGCCAAGACGCAGGCGGCGCAGTAACGCGCGCGCCGAGTTGCGCAAGAGAAGGTTGCCCGGAACGGGGGTTCCGGGCAACGTCTTATGTACGAGGTGCATCATCGACAGCGAGAGGGGAATTTCCGTGAGCAGAAGAAGATTCGCGATTTGCGGCGTAAGCGGCCGGGCGCTCGGTCAGTTCGCGAAGCCGATAGCGACGACGTTCGCCGGCGGCTGCGAGCTGGTCGGCTTGCTCGATCCCGATCCCGCCCGGTTCGACCTGTTCCGCAGCCGGTTCCCGGAGCATGCCGATATTCGAACGTACGGGCCGGAGGAGTTCGACCGGATGGTCGACGAGACGAAGCCGGATTGCATTATCGTGGCGGGCCGCGACCATACGCACGCCGAATACATTATTCGGGCGTTGAACCGGGGGCTGGACGCCATTACCGAGAAGCCGATGGCGACGACGGGCGAGGACAGCCGCCGCATCGTCGAGGCGGAGCGGCGGAGCAAGGGTTCGGTCATGGTAACGTTCAATTACCGGTACGCGCCGATTCATACGAAGATCAAGGAGATCGTGTCGGAGGGCAAGCTCGGCCGCATCACGTCCATCGACCTGAACTGGTATTTGGATACGTACCACGGTTCCAGCTACTTTAAGCGGTGGAATCGGGTACGGGAATATTCGGGCGGCTTGTCCGTTCACAAGAGCACCCATCACTTCGATCTAGTCAACTGGTGGATCGACCAGAAGCCGGTCGAAGCGTTCGCCTACGGAGCTCTGAACTATTATGGGGCGGACAGCGAGCTGAATCCGCGGCGCGAGGACGGACGCCACTGCGCCACCTGCGACGCAGCGGACGATTGCGCGTACTACGCGCGATGGAATGCGAGAAGCAAGCGAGCTCCCGTCCCGGACGATCATCTGGAATCGCTGGGCGGACAGCGGTCTCCCGCGTTCCCGTATACCGGATACCGAGCGGATCAGTGCATCTTCGACTCCAGCATCGACATCGAAGACACGTATACGGCGGTCGTTCGGTACGACCGCGGCGCGCTGCTCAGCTATTCGGTCAATTTCTCCCTTCCTTACGAGGGGTATCGGCTTGCGATCAACGGCACGAAGGGACGCCTCGAGACGCTGGAATATCATATGCCCGCTCGGACGCCGTTCCCGACGCCGGTGCAGACGATCGACTACTTCCCGCTTTTCGGCTCGAAGGAGACGATCCATGTCGTGCATAAGGAGGGCAGCCACGGAGGCGGCGATCCGCTGCTGCTGGAGGATTTGTTCATGGGCGAGGACGTGAGAAGACTGTTCCGGATGCTGTCGGGGGCGGTAGACGGCGCGTATTCGGTCGCGACCGGCGAAGCGGTCTGGCGTTCGGCGAAGGAGCGTCGGCCCATCTCCATCGAAGAGGTGCTCGGCGGCCTTCGGACGGCGGAGCCGGCGTCGCAACGATGAAGCGATCGGAACAATCGGGGAGCGATGGAAAAGGGAGCAAACGATAGGATAATAGAGCAGCGAAGCGGAAACCGAGGATGAGGATGCCAGCAGAAGGACGGAAGCGTTTGCAAAGCCGAAGGCGGTTCGAAGTACAATGGAAGGAACCTGCGAAAGACTGCGAGAGGTGGAACCCGAATGGTCCAGTCTTTGAGAAAATGGCTCGCCTACACGTTCACGAATACGCAAACCCGGCTTGTGCTGTTTCTGACCGTCTCCGTCTGCATCATCATTATGGGGGTCAGCGCGACCTCCTACTACACTTCCAAATCCGTGCTGCAGAGCGAGCTTAGCGAGCCGCAGCACCAGATGCTTCAGATCAGCATGAACTTCATCGACGATTATATCGAGAAGGCCGATCAAATCGCGGTTTCCGTGGCGCTGCATTCCAACGTCTATACGTTCCTTACGGCGGACAATCAAAACTCTTATTCCAATATTTCCGGAATATACGAGTTTTTCTCGACGCTCCTCGGCAACACCTCGTATATCGACAGCATCTATGTCTACGACAGGGAGCGAGGCAGTTTCGTATCGATGCCGCAGGGCTACAGCTCCAGCAAGGTGACCTTCCCCGATTCCGAGTGGGTCGGTATCGCCGAGGAGTTCGGAGACCAGAAGATGCTGGTTCGGAAGCGTTCCGTCCCGCCGCGGGCGAGCGGGGGCGTTCGCAACGCCGGCTCGGAGCTTACGTTGTTCCGCAAAATATTGATTCAAGGAGAATTTAAGGGCATCGTAGCGATCAATCTGAAGGAGGAAGAGCTGTTCGCCAAGCTCCATCCGCCGCACCGCTCCGGGCTGGAGCGGGCGAGATTCATCGTCGATCTCGACGGCGACATCCTCTATTCCGTCTCGGGCGGCGGCTTCGATGCGGCGCTGGTCCAAGACGCCGTATCGCAGCCCGGCGAAGAAGGGCTGCGGGATTCCCGGCATAACGGCGTGTCGTATTTGGTGAATCGGCTCGTGTCGCCGCTGACCGGCTGGCAGTACGTGTCTTTCGTCTCTCAAGACAGTCTGCTCGCGCGGTCGAAGCATGTCCGCGACGTGGTCATGTCGGTATCGGCCGCGGCGCTCCTGCTCGGCGTGCTAACGGTCGTCTACATTCAATCCGTGGCCTTCCGCCCGGTTCGGCGCATCCAGCGGCTGTTCCGGCAGAGCGATCGGGACATCCCGAACGCGGACTTGCTCCATCTGGAGCGTCTGACGACCGAGCTGCTCAGCGATCACGCGCAGCTGTCTCAGCTCATAAGGCAGACGATGCCGGAGGCGTCCTCGAAATACCTGTTCGACATCTATATGGGCAACGTGAGCAGCATTCGGGAAAAGCGGGAGAAATGGCGCAGTTACTTCCAGGATTGGACGGACGAGCCGTTTACGTTCGTCGTCGTCTCGATCGACCGCTACGAGGCATGGGCTCGGCGTTACCCGAGCGCGGATCATTCGCTGCTCAAGTTCGCGATCGCGAACGTCGCCGCGGAGCTGTTCTCGCCGGAATGGCGCACCGTATGCGCGGATTTCGGCAAAGACAAGCTTGCGCTGCTGCTGCAGCGCAAGCGCGCTTCGGAACGCCGCGAGGAGGCGTGCCGGGAGGCGTGCCGGCATGCGGCCGAGGTCGTTCACCGCATGCTGGGCTTCAGCGTATCGATGGGCGTCAGCGCGGCGTACGCCGACGCGGGCAAGC
>JAPSKX010000081.1 GCA_031181325.1 Paenibacillus sp. | reverse complement strand
GCAAAGCCGTACCGACCTCAAAGATCATATGATCCATACAATGTTATTTCCTTCCCTTTATATTACGAAGGCGGCGGATCAACCGACTCGGAAGGAGGCGCCCACGTACGTCGAGGTGAATTTCATTGGGCGCAGCAGGATCATCTTCCGAAGCAAGAAAATATAAGGGTATAAGAACAAGACCATGCGGAGAAAACCCGCGACGGCGATGAGGGATACGACGAGATACAGAATCGAAAGCGGCGGAGGCGTCAGCATCTTCACGCGCATCGGGAGATGCTTGTCGACGACATGCGCTTCGGCGGGGTGTCCGTGGCCGAGCTCCGCTGTTTTCTGTAGATGCGCCTCCGGAATGAACGACGGGGTCAACGGAGCGAATATGAAGAGGACGATAAACAAAATTATCGGCAGGGAACGCAGCAACGGGTTGTTCCAAATCGCAATCGCCATGCTATCCCTCCGATTCGCAATGATTTCTCCATATAAGAATACCTTATAATTATATCACAGTTTAGCCGGTCGGCTCAAATGGCCGGCTTTTTCCACCCGATGGATTGGGTCTCAAGCCAGTTCCTCTTCAGAAGCCGCATACTCCACTTCGCCATTGTCGAACCCCCCTCTAATCCATGGCATTTCATTAAGCGTATCCGGATTGGGAGCGTCGCCGAATGAAGAACAGAACCGCCGGTATAAGGAACTCTAATGCTCCTTATACCGACGGTTCTTATGGATTGCTTTCAACCCTTCGCGTCCTTCGTACGCAGCAACCGCAGACTGTTGAGCGTGACCAGCAGCGTTGCCCCCATGTCCGCGAAGATCGCCATCCAGAGGGTCAACCAACCGGGCGCGATGAGCAGCAGCGCGACGAGCTTGATCCCCAGCGAGAAGGCGATGTTTTGCTTGATGACGGCGACGGTCTTGCGACCAAGTTCTATCGTGTACGGCAGCTTGCTCGGATCGTCGCCCATCAGCACGATATCGGCCGTCTCCAGCGCCGTATCCGAGCCGGCTCCGCCCATGGCGACGCCGACCGTCGAAGCGGCGAGCGCCGGCGCGTCGTTGACCCCGTCGCCCACCATGGCGACGCGGCCGTATTGCGCCCGGAGCGCCTTGACCGCCTCAAGCTTCTGCTGCGGCAACAGCTCCGCCTGCACGTCCGCGAGACCCAGCTGGCTGCCGATCGCCGCGGCGACCGTCCGATGGTCTCCGGTCAGCATCGTCGTCCGGCGAATCCCGAGGGCATGCAGCCTCCGGACGGCATCGGCGCTCGAAGCGCGCGGCTCGTCGGCGACCGCGATCAGCGCCTCTATCCGATGGGGCGTGCCGAGAACGAGTACCGTCTTACCTTGGCGCTGCAGCTCGGCGATACGCTCGGCTGCGCCCGCTTCCGGCGCGGCTTGCCGCTCCGAGAACCACCCCGGACTGCCGAGTTCATAGAGCTTCCCGTCGATCTCTCCTCTTACGCCCTTGCCGGTGACCGAGCGGAACGCTTCCGCCCCGGACGCGAAGTCGACGCCCTCGGCTTGCGCCCTACGGAGAATCGCCGACGCGAGCGGGTGTGCCGACCCCTTCTCCAATCTGGCCGCGACCGCGAGCGCCTCCCGCTCGGACATGCCGCCGACGGCGAGCAGCTCCGTTACGCGCGGCTTGCCTTCGGTCAGCGTGCCGGTCTTGTCGAAGGCGACCGCAGCGATCCGCCCCGCCTCCTCTAGGTGGATGCCTCCCTTAATGAGCACGCCGCGCCGCGCCGCGTTGCCGATCGCGGTGACGATCGAGATCGGCGTGGAGACGACGAGCGCGCACGGACAGCCGACGACGAGCAGCGCCAGTCCGCGGTAGATCCATTCGTCCCAAGCGCCGCCGACGAATAAGGGAGGAACGACGACGACGAGCAGCGCCGCGATCAGGATGAGCGGGGTGTAATAGGTCGCGAACCGGTCGACGAACGCCTGCGAAGGCGCCCGCTCCGCTTGCGCCTCTTCCACCAGGTGAATCATCTTCGCGATCGTCGTATCCTCGGCCGCCTTCGTCACCCGCACTTCGAGCAGCCCTTCCTCGTTCAGCGTACCGGCGAACACTTCGTCCCCCGCCGCCTTCGGGACGGGCATCGATTCGCCGGTAATCGCCGCTTGGTTCACCGATGACGCGCCGCCCGTCACGACGCCGTCCATCGCCAGCTTGCCGCCGGGCTTCACGATCATCGTATCCCCGACCCGAACGTCCTCGATCGGAACGACTCGCTCCGCGCCGCCGCGGCGAATCAGCGCCTCCCTCGGCGCGAGCTCCATCAAGGATCGGATAGACCGGCGCGCATTGTCCATCGAGTATCGCTCGAGCGTCTCGCTGATCGCGAACAGGATGACGACCGTCGCTCCTTCGCCCCATTCCCCGATCGCCGCCGCGCCGAGAATCGCGATCGTCATCAAGACGTTCATGTCGAATCGCAGCCGCAGGAGGCTCTGGAGCCCCTTGCGGAACAGACCGTAGCCGCCTATGAGAATGGAGGCTCCGTAAGCGAGCGCGGGCAGCGACCCGCTCTCGCCGAATCGTTCGCCAAGCGCGTAACCGGCGGCGAGGAGCGCCGCGGAGACGACGACGTTCCCGTGCCTTCTCCAGAACGGGTCCTTGCGCGGTTCGACGCGCTGCCGTTCGGGCGACACCTTCAGACGCTCGAAGGCGCCCGCCTGCTCCAGCTCCTCCACCGTCGCGCTGCCGTATACGGTTAGCTTCGCCGCGCCGAAGTTCACTTTCGCGTCCGCCACGCCCGGCAGATCTTTCACGTTCCTCTCGAACCGGCCCGCGCAATTCGCGCACGTGAACCCTTGCACGCGATACACTTGCTTCTCAGCGTCCAACGGTCATCCCCTCCCGCGTGTGCGCCGTCGCCGTCGCCAGCAGTCGGCGCACCCGTATATCCTGCAAGGAATAGAATGCCAGCTTTCCTTCCTTGCGATACGCGGCTAGCCCCAGCTTCTTCAGCGCACGCAAGTGATGCGACGCCGTCGCCAACGAGGAGCCGGTCGCATTCGCCACGTCGCAGACGCACAGCTCGTCTTCCCGGCTCAGCGCGTACGCGACCTTCAGCCGCGTCTCGTCGGCGATCGCCTTGAATAGGCTCGCCATGCCGGCGATATCTTGTTCATTCAACGCCTGCTGCAGCCGGCGCACCTTCGCCTCGTCGTAACAATACAGCTCGCAGGTATCCTTTTCGGTCATGCCTCATCCCGCCTCGCTCAAACTTTCATTTGATTATATATTTATGTTACGTCACGCGAAGCATTCAGTCAAACCCATGTTTGATTGTTTGACTTGGATTCTTAGGTAGGCCGTAAAAAAAGAATGGCCTCATCAGGACATAAAGCCCCGTATGCAAGCCATTCTCTGGGAATGCGGTCACGCCGCGCTCGCGCGAGGTGCCCTCATCGTCCATTCCTCATGCCGAGCAAGTTCATGATCATGGCAACCGCTTCGGCTCTTGTGGCCGTCGACTCCGGCTCAAACCGTCCGCCGCTTCTTCCCTGGACGATGCCCAGTTGTCGGACAGCGGATACCGCTCCCTTGGCCCAGGCGGGAATGTCCCCCTCGTCGTAGTGCATTCCGCTGCCGTCCGCCGCCGTGTTCCACCCCGCGAACGTATGGCCCGTTCTGACCGAATGTCCGGCGTTGCCCGATACCTCGACTGCCGTTCCATCCTCTTACGAGCCGCTGTCCACCGGCGCGCTGCCGCCCGTGGCCCCGTTATCGTCATACTTCAGGTTGCTGCCGGCTGATCGATTATCATAGGTCTCTGCATCTCCATGTTCCATAGGGAATCTACCCAATAGCTGCTTCGTTGCCGTATGCAATGGCGTTCGGACTTATAAGATTCGTGGAGGGGATCAACCAATCGATTCCGTCTAGAGACGTTGCCGTACCCAAAAATTCCACAGACGCGTAAATGCCGTTGCCATAAACAACGTTGCTGAAATAATATGTATCGATTTCTGTCCATGACATAAGAAAATAAAAAAAGCCTCCCACTCGTTCAAGAGAACGCGGGAAGCTTTTCGGACGCAGCGTGCGTCGACATCGGGAACGTTCCTGTTCCCGATGTTGCGAATCCACCCTCATGGCCCGAGCCCATTCGGGCCAAGCGAAGCGAAAAGGGTACTCGATGTTCGTGATCGAAGCGACGCCCCCAACCAGCGCGCGGGGACCGGATTTATTTCTTTCCGGCCTCGTGCTCCTTCTTCGCCGCCGCCAGCATGTCGTTCCAGTCGCGGAACTTCGTCTGCCGGGCGACGTAGCGATCGAGCAGCTCGCCTTCGATATTCTTGATTTCCTCATGCGTTCTCGCTTGGAACTTGCCGCCCTCCAGGAACGCGTCGAAGCCTTCATAGTTCCCGTTCGTATGCTTGCGCATGAACGAACTGTTGAACAATTGCTCCAGCGAGACGAAGTTCGGATCCTCCTGCGGCGCGTTTTCCCCCTTCAATTCCTTCAGCAGGTCTTCCATCGACAACGGTTTGTTTCTTCTCAGTCGATCCACGTCCTCTCGTGTAAATGGGTTTCTCGGGATTACATAGCTCTCACCATCGTACGCCATTTGGAGCCGGATATCAATTTTGCGAATCCGGCGCGAGCCGGAACGCCTATTTCGCGGCGAGAAGGCGCCGGTCCAACCCCCCTCCTCTCCGGTCCATATACTGCCATGGAGTGCCCCCTCCATCGAGGCGGGAAGAAGGAGGCTGCCCATGGCGAAGCGCGGGAGAAGCAGGAGCAAGTGGAGTAAATATCGCATCGTGCGAGGCGTGCGATCGTTGCGATCGCATGTGCCGAAGTCGAAGCCGTATTCCAAATCAAATCTGAAGAGCATGCTGGCGAGGTACGGCAAGGTGATCGTGAAGCCGGCTCACGGCTCCGGCGGCAAGGGCGTGATGCGCGTGCGCTCGTCGTCCGGCGGCATCGAGATCCGATATAAGCGGAACAGGAAGACGTATTCTAGCCGATCGGAGGCGAATCGATACATCCGGAGGAAGTCGAAGGGGAAGGAACTGCTCGTGCAGCGGTATATTCGCCTGGCGCGGATCGGAGGGCGGCCCTTCGACCTGCGGGTCATGGTACAGCGGAGGAAGAACTCGTCGAAGTGGAAGGTGACGGGGAAGCTGGCGAAGGTCGCCGGCAAGGGATATATTATCACGAACGTCCAGAGAAGCCAGGGCAAGGTCATGGGGGTCAAATCCGCCCTGCGCGCTTCCGATTTGAGACGCAATTCCGCGTCGCGACGGAGGCGCATCTTGAAGGAGGTCGACCGCGTATCGCGCGTCGGCGCCAAGACGCTCCGCCGGCACTACCGTTACATCCATACGGTGGGCATGGATATCGGGGTCGACCGCGACGGGAAGGTGTGGATGATCGAGCCCAACTTCAAGCCCTCGTTATCCCTGTTTAAGAAGCTGAACAAGAAAGCGTACCGCAACATCGTGAAATATCGAAAATGACGCAAGCCCCGATGCCGCCATCGGGGCTTCCTTGCGCGGCGCCTAAGACAACCGCAAGGTGAGCGCATCCGCCGACGCTTCGGCCGCGGCCCCGGCGATCAGCGGGTATTCGGACAGATAGCCCTCGTATACGAGCTCGAAGGCGGGGTGCCGCAGGAAATCGTTCGGCGTCACGAGGGCGGATGGGCGCGACCACAGCGGGCGGCCCGCGCCGCGGAGCAGCTCCGCTACGAATTGGGAGCAGAAGTAAGCGTCCTTCGGCGCGATCCCGATCCGCAGCGGCACGCCGATGAGGCCGATCAGGTTGTACCGAAGCCGATCGCTCCGGCTCCCGAACGCGTCGATCGACGAGAGAATCGCGGACCGCTGCCGCTTCGAGACGCGCAGCCGGAGAAGGGCGCAGCGCGTGTTCGGAAAGTAGCGGAACGTGCCCTCGCGCACGTCCTCGCGGATGAAGCCGGCGCGCCATGGATTCGTCGGATGCTTGCGCCCGAAGCTGTACAGCTCCGTCAGCTCGGGGTCCAGCGCGATAGAGGCATGATTGTACGGGGCTTTGGTGAACGTCTTGATCACCCTTGTGAATCGCGTTCCCGTATCCGTGAGCAGCACGTACACTTCTTTCTCCGACGCGTGTCTAGGATGCATCTCCTTCAAGGCGCTTCCCTCCCTCTTCTTGCTCGATCCCGCCCGACGCGTTCGATTCCGCGGCCGCCGCCGCTTCCGCTCGAAGCCGCTTCTTGCGCATATACCGCCGGCGGAGGAGCAGGAAGCTCCCGATCAGCAGTACCGCAGCAACGGCGACGTAGCCGGTCACTTCCTTCACCATGCCTTCGGCGGTTTGCCCGTACCAATAAAACAAGACGCCCACGACGTAAAACTTCACCGCTCTGCCGAGAGACGCATAGGCCATCAGCTGCCACAGCGGGAAGTGTAGACTGCCCGATAAGATCGTAAACACCTTGAACGGGATCGGCGTGAACGCCCCGATCAGAATGGCGGCCTGCCCGTTCTTCTGGAACATCGCCGTCGCGGCGTCGACCCAACTGCGCTTCAGCAGCTTGTTCATCAGCGGCGTGCCGACGCTCCGTCCCAAGGCGTACCCGATCGGCGTTCCGAGCAAGCATGCGACGTAGCCGGCCGTGGCGAGCCAGAGCGCGGAGGCCGGATGGACCGCGCTGAGCGATACTTGCAGGAAGAACGCGGGGATCGGGAAGAAGATCGCATCCGCGAACGAATGAATCGCGAGGCCCCACGCCCCGAACGTCTCGAGCCATTCCATTACCGTATTCAGCGCTGTCGCCTCCCTCTTATGCTTGTCGTTCGATCGGCAGCGTCACCGCCGCCTTGACCAAGTCCCCGTCCACGTCGAGCGTCAAGCTCCCCTCATGCAGCTCGACGATCGACCTCGCGATGGCGAGGCCGAGACCGGAGCCCTCCGTGTGCCGCGACGCGTCGCCGCGCTTGAAGCGCTCGAACAATTCGTCGACGTTCTCGTTCAACTCGTATTTGCTTACATTCTTGAACGAGATGACGGCTTGATCCGACTTCGCGATCACCGCGATGTACACCCTCGTATGCTCCAGCGCGTATTTCAAGCAATTCCCGATCAAGTTGTCGAACACGCGCCACAGCTTCTGCCCGTCGACGAGCGCATAGACCGGTTCCTCCGGCGTCGCCACGCGGAACTGCAGCGCGGACGACTGGATCGCTTCGTTGTTTTCCGCGAGCGTCTGCTGCAGCAGCTGGACGAGATCGATCCGCTCCTTCGCGAGGCGGGTATGCCCGCTCGCCATCTTGCTCGCTTCGAACAAATCGTCGATCAACGCCTTGAGCCGCTGCGACTTGCGGTCGATGATTTCGATATACGCCGCCCGATCTTCCTCCGTCACGAGCTCCTGCTTGAGCAGCTTCGTATACGTAATGATCGAGGTCAGCGGCGTCCGCAGATCGTGGCTGACGTTCGTCACGAGCTCCGTCTTCAGGCGTTCGCTCTTCGCTTGCTCCGAGCGCGACGACTTCACCCCAGCGGCGAGCGTATTGACGTCCGCCGCCAGCGTCGCCAGCGCGGACTTGCCTTGAACCGGCAGATCGCCGTTCAGATTTCCTTGGGCGAGCTGCCGCGCGTGCAGCGCGATCCGATTGAAGTAGCCGACGCGCTTCACGACGAACCACGCGAGCGGGATGCCTAGAATAAGCACCATAGGGATATAGACGACGATCATCTCGTCATCGATTCCGACCATGACCAACCCCGCGCCTAAAAGGAACGCGAACGCGAGCTGCAGGAACGCTTGCGCCGCCACGGACCGAATGCGGAACGCCGCCTTCAGCCGCTGCGTCGCCCGATACGCGAGCGCGCTCCGCCATGACGCCCGGCTGTCGATACGGCTCCGGAGCAGTCTCGCCTGCAGCAGCGTCAGCGAGACGACGCCCGCCGTCAGCAGCAGATGGCTCAGCGCCTCGCCGATCCGCCCGGCGAGACTCCCTGCGGCGAGCATCTCGTCGGCCGAGAAGAGCAGCCCGACCGCCGCCACGCCGCTTACGACGAACGCGATCGTCCGAACGTCCATGGGGACGCCTGCGTACGGTCCTTCCAGCTTCGCCTCGACGCTTGCGGCCAGCTCGGGAATCGACGCCTTGCGATACAGCCGGACGCAGCCCAGCAGCGCAAGCGCCGCTAGGACGACATAGGCGAAGAACGCGATCCGCTCCTTGTGGAAGTCGTTGTATCGCTCCATCACGACGCTCGTCGCCGGCGCCGTCTTCCATACGCCGATCTTCCCTTCGAATACGCCGGCGTCCGCCGTGAATAACCGAGGCTCCGCGTAGTAAAAATAAAACGGTCGATCCTCCGTCGTCAGCGTCCGATACTCCCTTATGAACAACGTCTCGCCGCGATCGAAGGTTGCATTGGCGAACGTCTCTCCCGTCTCGATGTTCGTGAATCGGTATGCGAACGTCTCTTTCAGCGTGCGAAACTCGGCCCGCTGGCGCTCCAGCGAGCGGTAATGGTCCTCGACGGCCGCCTCCTTCTCCTTCAGGAGCTTCGTCCGCACCGCCTCGTCGCTCGTAAACTCTAAGGTGACCTCCTCGATCTTCCGGTCTCGCTCCGCGGCATAAAATTCGGCGACCGACTGCGCGCCGGACGCTTTCGCCTCCGAGATCCGGGCATCGTAGTCCTCGCGGAGCTCTTCGAGCCGCTGCGGCGCATCGCCGAAGCGGTATCGATAAGCCTCGATCTCGTCCGCGGTCACTTCGAGGCGGGCTTTCGCCGCTTCGATCGGAAGCGCGTTCAGCTCGAAGAGACTCAGGTAATCCACGAAGCGATCGAGCTGCGCCGCGAAGTCGGGCGTCTGGAAATAATCCTTTTTCAAATAGGTGCTTCCGTCGGACAAGACGTTCAAGATGCCGCCGATCCCGTACGTGAACAGAATCGCCCATGCGGCGAGCATCCACTTACTTCTCCATCTTGTATCCAATGCCCCAGACCACCTTTAAGTACCGCGGATTTTTCGGATCGATCTCGATCTTCTCCCGAATGTTGCGAATGTGGACGGCGACCGTGTTTTCGGCGTTGAAGCCCGGCTCGTTCCACACGCGCTCGTAGATCTCGCTCATCGAAAATACCCGTCCCGCGTGCGTCATGAGAAATTCGACGATTCTGTATTCGATCGGGGTCAGCTTGACCGGCTCGCCGTTCACCGCGACCTCCTTGGCGGACGAATCCAGCGTCAGCCCGTTCAGGTTGACGA
Source organism: Paenibacillus sp. (assembly GCA_031181325.1). Taxonomy (GTDB): domain Bacteria; phylum Bacillota; class Bacilli; order Paenibacillales; family YIM-B00363; genus Paenibacillus_AE. Next base: position 10,057 of record JAPSKX010000081.1, on the reverse strand, counting down.
GCTTGCGCGCGCCGTCGTACGTGCCCAGCGTTACGTACCTGCGAAGCTGCGACTTCACGCGGGCGATCAGCTCGAGCGGATTGAACGGCTTCGTGACGTAGTCGTCCGCTCCCGCTTGAAGCCCCCACACCTTGTCGGTATCCTCGCTCTTGGCGCTGAGCATAATGATCGGGATATTTTTCTTCTCTCGAATTTTGAAGGTGGTCGTGATGCCGTCCTGCCGCGGCATCATGACATCCAAGACGATCAAGTGGATATCCTGCTCGTTCAGCGCTTCGATCGCTTCGATCCCGTCCCGCGCCTTCACGACCGTGATGCCTTCGTTTCTCAAATAGATCTCTATCGCGTCGCGGATGTCCTTATCGTCGTCGACGACCAGGACGCGGTATTGGTTCATGCGCGCTTCGCTCCCTTTCCCGTCGCATCCGAATCGCTCCTAACTCAATTGTAAACCGCGATTCCAAAGGATTTAGGAGAGAATTATAAAGAATTTATTAATTTTAGGCCAAGCTCGCCTGTTCCGCTCATAAATTAATATATAACAACGAAAATATATTGCATATCGATAAATTCACAGAGATAACGGTCGAACCGGGATTCCCGCCGGGAGCGCCGGATCGCGTAGCCGCGGCTGCGCGATTTGTCCGAATCGCCCCGTAGGAACGGTCCCGTCGCAGAAAAACCCGCGAGCTCCTTCTTCTCTCGAAGATTCGCTCGCGGGTTTTCCGCATCCTTGCCTATTCCACTGCCTTTATCCCGTCATCCTTATAAAACCGCGCGTACACCCAGACGCCGATCAGCACGACTGCGATGCCCGCCCAGAAAAACCACGCCTGCACGCCGAACCGATCGACCGCCGGTCCGGCCAGCGCCAGGCCGATCGGCGACGAGAGCATCGTGAGGCTCGTTACGATCGAGAGCACGCGCCCGAGCTTCTCGGGCTCGAACGACTTCTGGATCATCGCCATATACGGTCCGTTGAAGAGCGGCGCCGCCGCGCCCATGAAGAACGACAGGATCGCGAAGTAGACGAATCCGTCGCTGCCGAGCCGACCGCTCAGCACGCAGGTGAAGCCGATCAAGATCAAGCTGACGCTCATATACGTCGTATCTTTCCAGCGCGAGGCGAACGCGGACAGCAAAGCGCCGCCGAGAATCATGCCGATGCCGAAGACCGCTTCGATCAGGCTCGCGCTATAACCGCCGAGGCCGAAGTGCGACAGCGTCATCAAGGGGAACAGCATGGCGAGCGGCATGAACACGACGCTGAAGATCGCCGAGGCGATCGTAATCGCGACGACCGGCTTCGCGGCGACGAATGCGTTCCATCCGAGCTTGAATTCGCTGCGGAACGAAGGCGCCTGCACGACTTCCGGCTTCGGCTGCGAAATCTTCACCCGGCTCAGCATCAGATTCGCGATCAGCGCGCCCGCTACGTCCAGGAGCAGCACCGTGCCGAGCGAGGTGGCCGAATACACCGCGATGCCGAGCGCCGGACCGAGCACGCTGGAGGACGAGAACACTAGCTGATGCCAGCCCGCCACGCGCGTCAGCTGATCCGCCGGCGCGAGCAGCGGGATCGCCGCTTGGAACGCCGGGGCGTGGAACGACGACGCGGTCGAGCGGATCATGAGAATCGCGTATACGACCCAGAGGCTCGGCTCTCCCCACAAGTAGTACGCGCCTAGGAGCAAGCTGGTCAACGCGATCACGCTGTCGGCGACGATCATCGTCAGCTTGCGGTTCCAGCGATCCAACCAGACGCCGATGAACGGCCCGAGAACCGCCTGCGGCAGAAATCCGGCCAGACCGGCGATCATCAGCACCGAAGCCGAGCCCGTGGTCTCCGTCAGATGCCAGATAATCGAGAATTGAACCATGAACGACGTTAGTATCGAAAAGATCTGTCCGCCGAAAATAAAGGCGAATGATTTCTTCCAATTGGTATCCATATAAGTAAAGGTCTCCTCTTTCTCATTCTATGATCGGATTGAGCGATTGCCGTAAAGAAGGATCACAAATAGACCCAAGCCATCTCATTCAGAAAAAATGGCCGAGCCTTCCGCAATTCGCCTTCCGTTACCTCAATCGAATCGAATGAGTCACAAGGAGCACCTCCGTTTCATCCTACTCATCATACCAGAGCCCGACAGAGAAATCGATAGCGTAAACGGCGCCCTTCCCATAATAAAGAAGGACGCCGCGCGGGTCGGCCGAGCTCGATTCGATTATAGAAGGTCTCGCTTCTCGCGCCATTGGCGCTCTAACGTTTCGGCTTGCTCAAGCAAACGTTCGATCCACTGCGCGAGACGAGCGTCCGAGGTCGCGGGCGCCGGCGACAACGCCGCGCGAATGCGCTGCAGCGTGCCGACGACGGCGTCGGCCTGCTCTCGAGTCGCGGCCGCGCGGTCGACGTCCACGGCCCTGGCCGGGAACAGCGGCACGTTCCAATGCGTCGCCTCGGCCAACGGCTCTTCGAGCCGCTCGAACCACGCTCTCGTCGCCGCACGCTCCGACGCCGGATATTCCGCGCCATACTCCTCTAAGATGCTATCGAGCGATTCGCCCCAGAGCGTTCTAGCAAATATAAAACTATTAAAGCCGTGCGCCCATTGCCACGGATAGTCCATCGGCCCCTTGTACGGCACGATCAAGTTCACGATCCCGTCCGCGCCGAGCTTCTCGTAATAAGCGATATCGTCCGCGATGCGCCGCGGCAGCGGCGGAAACAGCGCCGACAGCATGAAGTGGTCGCTGTAATATTCGAAGATCGTCAGCTTCCGTCCGGAGCCGCGGACCGCCTCGGCCCACGCCTCCAGCGACCGCTCGGCGCGCCGTTCCTGTTCGCGCGGGGAAGCGTCGTACCCGAAGCGATAGTCGCGCCCCCAATAAGCGAACAGCGTATCCACGCGTTCGGAAGCGCGCGCCTCGCCGTCGAGCTCGAGCATGTCCCAAGAGAGGCCCGCGTTGTAGGCGATGTGTTCGACCTCCACATCGATTCCAGTCTCTGCCATATACGCCTGAAGCCGTTCCGCAAACCGGACATACGCGCCGAGGAAGCCCTTGCCGCTCCCCTCCGCCAGATCCTCCGGCCACAGCGAGAGAGTCGCCAAGTTCGGCACGTCCTTGCAATAATCCGCTACTTGCTCGAAGAAGCTCGGGAACCACGACTCGTCGCTATAGTCGAACTGCTTCTTCGCCGTGTACGGATGCTCGCCCTGCATCAGGCGGAAGCTCTCCGCGCGATCGGAGAAAAACTTCATGCTGTGCCCGCCGAGCGTCACGCGCAGCCCGCGCTTCGCGATCTCCGGCGCCGCCATGTCCCTTACGGCGTCCCATAACATGAACGTAAAGAAAATTTCGTTCTGCCCGTTCTTGGGCAGCCAATCGATCAAGAGCTTCAAATAATCCGGATCTCGATAATTTTCGATCACGAAGCCCCGCCGCTCGAAGCGAGGGGAGTAGAAGCGGGCGGCCGGACGCATGCCGCGTTCCGCCGTCGCCGGGGGCGCGAAGACGGCATCGGTGCCCGGATACGCCGTGCGCAGCCCCCACGCCTCCCTCGCATATTGGTATACCGCATACAGCGCCGCTCGCTCGCTCTTCCCGGAGAGCGCGAGCCGTCCGGGCTCATCCAAGATGAAGTAATCGTCGGCGAAGACGGAGCGCTTCATCTTCTCTTCGATGTCCGACGGGACCGCCGCCGCGTCGGACCACGTTCCGATCGACACTTCGCCGGGAATCGCGCCGGACGGCCGAAGCGCGGCGAGCCGCTTCCACTCCTCGCGGGCGAACGCCAGGACGGGGGAGCTTAGCTGCGTTTCAGGATCGATCATGCCCATAGTTTCCTCCTCGTTGCCCATAGCAATGTTGAGATTCCTTCCCAGTATACCACTCCTTCCGACCGCGCTGCGCCCGACCCGACCGACGAATACGTTCGAGGCTCCCCTGAACGAATAACAGCGCCGACCGCGGACTGAGTAGTCCGCATCGACGCTGTTGTATGGTGGCATTCTATATTGCGATTACGAAACGGACACGGTGTGACGCGCCTCCTGGACCGCCGCCGTCTCCTCGCTCAACGCCAGCGTCCGATTCGTGTACGCATGAATTTCGCGCACGAGCTCCGGGCTGTTCTGGAGCGACTCGCCGTACGAAGGGATCATCTCCTTCAGCTTCGGCTCCCACGACTTGATTTGCTGCGGGAAGCACCTGCGGAGCACCTCGAGCATGACGGATACCGCCGTGGACGCTCCCGGCGAAGCGCCGAGCAGCGCGGCGATCGAACCGTCCGCGGCGCTGATCACTTCCGTGCCGAACTGCAGCGTGCCCTTGCCGGCGGCCGTATCCTTAATAATCTGCACGCGCTGGCCCGCGACGACCAATTCCCAATCCTCGCTCTTCGCGTGCGGGACGAATTGACGCAGCTCTTCCATGCGCTGCTCCTTCGTCAGCATCACTTGCTTGATCAAGTACGTCGTGAGCGGCATGTTCTTGACGCCGGCCGCCAACATCGTCACGAGGTTGTGCGGCTTCACGGACGTAATGAGGTCGAACATCGAACCGAACTTCAGGAACTTCGGGGAGAAGCCGGCGAACGGGCCGAAGAACAGCGACTCCTGATTATCGATCACCCGCGTGTCCAGATGCGGCACGGACATCGGCGGAGCGCCGACGGACGCCTTGCCGTACACCTTCGCGCGATGCTTCGCGACGAGCTCCGGATTGCGCGTCACCATGAACAGGCCGCTGACCGGGAAGCCGCCGATGCCCTTGCCTTCCGGAATGCCGGACTTCTGGAGCAGGTGCAGGCTGCCGCCGCCGCCCCCGATGAAGACGAACTTCGCCGCATGGCGTTCGACGGCGCCGCTGCCGCCGTTGCGCACTTTGAGCTCCCACGAGCCGTCTTGCGTACGTTGAATATCTTCCACCTGATGATTGAATTTTATGCCGACGCCCTTATTCTTCAAGTGCCCGAACAGCATGCGCGTCAAGGCGCCGAAGTTGACGTCCGTGCCGGATTCGATGCGGGTCGCCGCGATCGGACGATCCACCGTCCGGTCCTTCATCATGAGCGGGATCCACTCCGCCAGCTTCGCCGGGTCGTCGGTATACTCCATCCCTCGGAACAGCGGATGACCGGACATCGCTTCGTACCGCTTGCGGAGGAACGTCACGTCCCCTTCCCCTTGCACGAAGCTCATATGGGGCACCGGTACGACGAAATCGCGCGGATTGCGGATCAAGTCGCTCTTCACAAGGTACGACCAGAATTGCTTCGACACCTGGAACTCTTCGTTCACCTTGATGGCCTTGCTAATATCTATGGATCCGTCCGGCTTCTCGACGGTATAGTTCAGCTCGCATAGGGAAGCGTGCCCCGTCCCTGCGTTATTCATTTCGTTCGAGCTCTCTTCGCCCGCGGTCGGCCGCCGCTCGAACACCGAGATGTTCCACTCCGGAACCAATTCCTTCAAGAGCGATCCCAGCGTCGCGCTCATGATGCCGGCGCCGATTAAGATGACGTCTGATTTCGTTGTGCTCATAATTACCTTCCTTATACCCTAGATTTGCAGATAATGACGTAGGCGCTCCCGCTCCGTCGCTGCGGCAAGCCAGGGCGCGTTCTCTCTTTGAAAATCGAACATGCTCTATCTAGTGTATCACTATTAGGTATCGTTTATAATATTTATTTGCTATCCATATGATAGTAATAAGTTATTATAAACGCTTGTGGGTTCGCCTATGAGCCGGCCCGCAGACGCGAAAAAGGACCCGAACATCGTATTCGGAGTCCTTCTTCTGCGTGATTGTCGATTTATCCCCGCTTCTTCCGCGTCATGACGTCGAAGACGACCGCCGCCGCAAGCACGCCGCCGCGAATCATGTACTGATACGAGATCCCAACCCCGAGCAGGTTCATGCCGCTGGAGAGCGATGCCATGACGATGGCGCCGATGATCGCGCCCGTGACCTTGCCGACGCCGCCTGCGGAGGATACCCCGCCGACGTAAGCGGCCGCGACCGCGTCGAGCTCGAACAGCGTGCCCGCCGTCGTCGTCGCCGATTGGAGACGGGACGTGAACAAGATGCCGCACAGCGCGGAAAGCATGCCCATCGAGCCGAACACGATGTACGTAATCTTCTCGACGTTTATTCCGCTCAGATGCGCCGCTTCCGGGTTGCTGCCCACGGCGTAAATGTGGCGGCCCGTCACCGTCTTCGTCGTGAAGAAGTGATAAACGACGACCACGAGAAGCATAATAACGACCGTCCAGGAAAAGCCGTTGTATCCGGCGAGAATCCAAGTGATATACGCGATGATCGCGGATACGAACGCCAACTTGACCGTGAAGATCCCCTTCGACACGACGTCGAACTGGTATTTCATTTTGTTGCGGCGGTTGACGAGTTCGCTGTAGACGTACAATGCGATGCCCGCAAGACCGATGAGCAGCGAGAGCAGATGCAGTCCGTTCACTTCCACGAGGGACGGGATGAAGCCGTTGCCGATCGCGTTGAACGCCTCGTTCTTTACGATGATCGTGCCGGACTTCTCCGTAATTTGCAATAAGGCGCCGCGGTAGAACAGCCAGCCCGCGAGGGTCGCGACGAACGCCGGAATGCCGACCTTCGCGACGAGGAAGCCGTTGACGAGGCCGAGCGCGACGCCGAGCGCCAGGATGACCGGTATCGTGATGTATACGGGGACGCCCATCTGCGTCAGCAGGATCGCCGCGATCGCGCCCATGAATCCGGCCGCGAAGCCGACGGACAAGTCGATGTGTCGAATGACGATGACCAGCGTCATGCCGACGGCGAGGACGGCGATATAACCCGTCGAGTCGAGCAGGTTACTGATATTCCGGGAGGACAAGAACAGTCCGTCCGTCATAATCGTGAAGACGGCCATAATGACGAATAATGCGATATACATGCCGTATTCACGGATATTTTCTTTGATCAGGGTACGGGCCTCTCGGAAGAAGCCGACGGGCGTTCCGGCCGGGACGGCCTCCTGCGCGCGTTTCAACTCCATGGGGATAACCTCCTGTCTCTCTATTTCGTAGCCAGCTGCATAATTTTCTCTTGATCGGCCTCGGAAGCGGACAGCTCGCCCTTGATCTCCCCTTCGGCCATGACGTATACCCGGTCGCTCATGCCCAGCACTTCGCCGAGCTCGGAAGAAATCATAATGATGCTCATACCTTCGCGAATCAGCTTGTTCATAATCGTGTAAATTTCGAATTTCGCTCCGACGTCGATGCCGCGGGTCGGTTCGTCCAGAATTAACAATTTCGGGCCGACGAACAGCCACTTGCCTAAGGACACCTTCTGTTGGTTCCCGCCGCTGAGCTTGCCGACGAGCTGTTCCACGGACGGCGCCTTGATCGCCATCGATTTCTTGTATTCGTTCGCGACCTTCACTTCTTCGTTGTCGTTGATGACCCCGTTCGAAGAGATGCCCCGCAGATGAGCGGCGGATATATTGCTCTTAATGTCCTGCGCCAGAAACAACCCGTTGCCCTTCCGGTCTTCGGTGACGTAAGCGATGCCGGCCCGGATCGCGTCGCTCGTGTGACCGAACCTCCGCGGCGCGCCTTCCACCAGCAGCTCGCCCTGCAGCTTGTACTCCTTCGGGTTGCCGAAGACGCTGAGCGCCAGCTCCGTTCTTCCCGAGCCCATGAGCCCCGCGATGCCGACGATTTCGCCCTTCCTCACGCGAAGATTGACGTCCTTCGCCACCTTGCGGCCGAGCTGCGGATCGTACGCGGACCAGTTCTTCAATTCGAGCACGTCGCCGCCGAATCGTTGACCCATCCTTTTCGGATATATATCGTTGATTTCGCGGCCGACCATGTTCTTGATGATCGCGTTCTCCGTGATTTCGCCCTTCGCTCCGTCGAGCGTGCAGATCGTCTGCCCGTCGCGCAGCACCGTCGCGGAATCCGCGATCGAGATGACCTCTTTGAGCTTGTGGGAAATCATAATGCAGGTGATCCCCTGCGCCTTCAGCTCCCGCAAGAGCTGCAGCAGGTTCGCGCTGTCGTCCTCGTTCAGCGCCGCCGTCGGCTCGTCGAGGATGAGAAGCTTAACGTCCTTGCTGAGCGCCTTGGCGATCTCCACGAGCTGCTGCTTCCCGACCCCGAGATCCTTCACGAGCATCTCCGGGTTCACGTTCAGCTTCACCTTGCGAAGCATCTCGGCGGCTTGCGCGATCGTCCGGTTCCAGTCGACGAATTGTCCCCGACGCACCTCGTTGCCCGCGAATATATTTTCATACACCGTCAAATCCGGAAACAGCGCCAGCTCCTGATAGATGATCGCGATGCCCGCCTTCACGCTGTCGGCGATGCGGCCGAACTGCTGCACCTCTCCTTCGAAAACGATATCCCCCTCGTACGTGCCATGCGGATACACGCCGCTCAGCACCTTCATCAGGGTCGACTTGCCCGCGCCGTTTTCCCCGATCAAGCAATGGATTTCTCCCTTCTTGACCTTGAAATTCACGTTGGAGAGCGCCTTGACGCCTACAAATTCCTTGGATATGTGCCGCATCTCCAAAATCGTATCGTTCATCGTGTTGCCCCCCTTACCTTCGGACGCTTCCGGCAGACGCGGAATCGCGATAGACGCCTCTATCACGATTCCGGTTCCGCCTATGCGACTATTACAAGCCGGTGAACTCGTTAGCTTCGTAGTACTTGGAGTCGATCAGCTCGCTCTTCACGTTGTCCTTGTTCACGACGATGACGTCGGTTTGCTTCGCTTTCACTTCGATCGCGCCGTTGTCGTACGCGCCCGTCGTTTCCGGCGTACCGCCGTCGAGAATCGCGATTGCCATGCCCATGGCGTCCGTCACGAGCGTCCGTACGTCCTTGAATACCGTCATGGACTGCTTGCCGTCGATAATATATTGAATGGATGCCTTCTCCGCGTCTTGACCTGTTACCGTAAAGCTGGACACGGCGCTGTCGGTGCCGAATACGTCCGCGATGCTGCGAGCCGTACCGTCGTTCGGCGCGAGGATGGCGACGTCGCCCTTCGCGTCCGCGCTTGCCGCCGTAAGATGCGTTTGCGCTTTGTTCTTCGCTTCGCTCGGATCCCAGTTCGTCGTCACTTGGCCGATGATCTTGCTCAGCTCGTCGCGGGACAGATCGGCTTTGTCTTTAAGCGCTTCGGCTTCGCTGGAGTTGGCGATGACGAACGTGCCGTCGGCGATCTTCGGTTGGAGCACGCTCCACGCGCCTTCGAAGAACAAGAACGCGTTGTTGTCGGATGCCGCGCCTGCGTAGAGGTAAAGCGGCACGCCCGAGCCTTGCGCGTTGTCGATCAAGTATTGCCCTTGCGCCGCGCCGACCGCGACGCTGTCGAACGTGACGTAGTAGTCGACTGCGTCCGTATCCGTGATCAATCGGTCGTACGCGATGACCGTCACGCCTTCCTTCTTCGCCGCCTCGACCGCCGCAGCCGCAGCCGCGCCGTCTTGCGGACAGATGATCAGCACGTCGATGCCCTTATTGAGCAGCGTCTCGACGTTTTCTTTCTCTTTCGCCGAGGAGCCTTGGCTGAACAAAATTTCCGTCGTATACTTCGTGCCGGATAATGCGTCTTTGAAGCGTTGTTCGTCCTGTACCCAACGCGGTTCGTCCTTCGTGGGCAACACGATGCCTACGCTGACCTCGCCGCCGGCGCTGTTTCCGCACGCCGCCGCCAGCGATGCGACGAACAGCAGCACGAGCATCAAGGCGATCGGTTTCATGAATCTTTTCATTCTGTATTTCCCCTCTCGAGTGATCTTGGCTTTCGACACTCTCACTATATCACCGGACTTCGAGGTTGAAAGCGCTGTCCAATAGCACTCTTTTACGATCGTCTTCACTTTTTTGAACCGCTTCCATTCCATCTGAGCCGCCTCGCCCCAGGTCGGCGACGGCAGGCGGAAGTGGCGGGTAAGCGGCGGACGGAGGGCAAGCGGGGCACGATGGGACAGTTTCTGGGGTGCTGCGCCCCTGTATCCGGGGCACCACGCCACAGTTCGGCAGGCGGAAGCGGC
>JAPSKX010000080.1 GCA_031181325.1 Paenibacillus sp. | reverse complement strand
CTCCGTGTCGCCGTCATGCGTCAAATCCCCGCTGATCGCGACGAACGACGGCTTCGTCTGCAGCCGGGCAATCTCTGCGATCGCCTTCCGAAACTTCTCCGTCGTGTCGAGCCCGAACAACGGCGTTCTGCCCGGCGCGCTGATGTGGATGTCCGTCAGGTGGATAAAGAAGATCGGTTCCATCGTCGTCATCGCTTACACCCCTTCGCTTACGGCTTCGGATTTCGGTATGTAGGCATGGATGTCATGGATGCTATCAAGCGGCAGCACGCGGTATGTCGGCTTTCCGCCGCTCACGGTGACCCAGAGAATCATGTTCGCGTCGCAGCGCGCCGTACCGTCGCCATGCGCCAATCCGCCCGTGCGCCCCATCTGGATGCGCTCGTTGCCGTCCTGCTCCTCGTACTCCAGCACGTGGAGATGTCCCGCGAACAACGTGTACGGCCGGCCCTCGAGGAGCTGCAGCAGCCGATCGTAGTCTTCGCTGTCCGTCTTCCAGCCCGGCTTGTGCATCGTCACGAACGTCCGCTTGGCGTCCGCGTGTTCCGCGAGGGTTTGCCCGACGAACCTCAACTGCGCTTCCCCGAACGAGAGCTTCATCTTAGAGAGGGAGAGCAGCTGATCGGGAGGCACATTCGCGACTAGATCCGTGTAAAACGCCTTTCCGACTTCCTCGGCTGCGATCGCTTTGCGTCGGAGGTTGTCCGTTGCCCGCTTAATCGCGTCGACGACCGCGTCCGGCAGCTCATCCGGCGTCTCTTCCGTGTTCAGCGTCAGGAACAACGCATCGCCGACGCGGAAGGCGTAATACGTCGGCCCTTTGCGTTCGCGCCACACGTCCGCCATTAAGCGGTTGCTGTAGTCATGGTTGCCGACGGCCGGGAAGAACGGCAGACCGAAGTTCTCGATCTTCGCATCGAACTCGTCCCATTCGGCATCCGCATCCGCCGCGTCCCGCCAGTAGCCTTCGATCATGTCGCCGACCGTCAGTACGAAGTCGGGCCCGAGCTCCTTCAGCAGGTCCAGCGCTCGTTCGAACACGCCCTCCGTCGCCATTCCGCAGCGATCTCCCATCACGGCGAACGTGAACTCCTCCTGATTGATGTGTTTCGATACGCCGCCGAACCATGGCCGCTTGTCCGTCTCGACGCCTGCGTCCGCCCGAACCTCGACCTCGCCTTCCCGACTCCATCTTGCTTCCCGCATTACTCCCTCTCCCTCCTACTCTCTCTTGCCCTTCGAAGAGTAGTATGCAGGTTGTATGTAAGCTGAATATTATCGGGGTTTGAAGAAAATGTAATTGGTGTTAGGGGAATTTACGAAACAAAAACACCGCCCTGGGGCGGTGTGGAGAGACGGATAAGACTTTTATTCTTTAAGCTATCATCGAAAAAAACATGGTCTATCCGCGGTCTGCCGCATCCTAATGCTCCTGATCCTCCTGACGATGGCCGGCCAAATAATAGATGTTGTTTACCAATTTGACCGTCCTAAACTTATAGTTCAGATCGAGCGACCTCTCGCGAGTGATGATAATGACGTCTTTGCGGACCGAGGGATCCGCCGCTTCCGCCTCTTTGCTCTGGTCTGAAGCAATTGCCTTGTATACTTGCCGGCCCGACACGAAAAATACCGGACAAACGCTTATAAAATCCGTCCTCACGTAAATCGCGATCACAATGACGATAATCGCGAGCGTGACCATCAAATTAATGGCCGAAGCTTGATCGATCGAAATTAACGGCAAGAGAAGAGTCAATAAGAAGAAGGAATAGTCGTTGACGCTTAACCGCTCGTATTTTCTTACCGAAACCGTCTTGCCGATCTCCTTGTTCTGTAATTGTCGATCATAGCCGGCGAAAAGCCAAACCGCGACCAAGCGATAAACGCATAACGAAACCGCGACGATCGCCGCGACGACAATTAAGTCGAAAACCGTCTTATCCATAAGCTTAGCGAGCCGCAACGCCCATTCGGTCTTCTTAAAATAGTCGTTGCTGTCGACGAATCGGTAGACCATGATCAAGATCAAAGGAAGATAGGCCGTCGTCCATAACAGGACCTGTTCTCGTTTGCCCCACATCGTTACGCTCCCTCAAAGGCGACAGCCACCTTAAAGTCCTCGGTCAAGAACGACTTCACAATCTTGTCTGCGAAGAAGTGGATCAAGGCCCTTGGCGAAGCCCCTTCCGCGAAAACAATCTTACGATTGTCCAGGTCAATAAACTCGAACAATTCCCATATGGTTCCATACTTCTTCTTGTACTTCTCCTTCTCGGACGGGTCTTCGGGGACGTTCGATTTGATTCGGGACAACTCCGCGCATCTGGCATGAAAATTTTCTTGCACCGCGCTTAACGTCTCCGGCTTGATTTGGGCAAGCCCTCTGGAATGAATATACCTCTTACAGGAATCTTCGAACAATTCCTTGTTGGACGACTCCCCGTCGAAGAACGGCATGGCGACGATCTGAGCCAAATTCTGGTCGCGAAGCTCGGCGATATGATCCCGGTATTCGAAAGCGTTCTCGAAAGCCTTCACATTAATAATAAAGATATGGTCCTCTACGATAAAGAAATCGATGTTCCCCCCAAGGTCGAGCACCGTATCCTCCGCAAAGACGAATTGATTGGCATTCTTGAATACCATCAATCGCTTGGACGATCTCATGCTGTTCTTCTTGACGCCGCGGTAGTAGCAGAAGTATGCGGTTTGTTCCTCGTAAGTTAACTTTACAATCTGGAACTTGGTATGCTTCTCCGGGTATTCCGGGGCGGGGTTACTTAGGGCGGCAATCAGCTTTCCGGCTTTATCCCGGATTTCCCGATGGTCGGCATACGCGAACGCGGCGATCCGATCGTTCACCGTGATTTCGTGGTTGTAATCGCCGACAAGAAAGACGTCCCCGCCGCCGTCATCGACTTCTTTAAGCCCTTGAAGGGTCTTCGCGATGCTTTTCTTGACCCATCGGATAACCTCCGATGCGAGTTGAATTTCCGTGGATTGGTACGATGGGTCGGACTCTTTTTGCAATCTGACAAGGTGCAGCGACAGGTCCACATTCGTCAGTTCTTCCTCGGTCATGATACTGATCCGATGGATAAGGTTGTCCCACTGATTCAAATCCATTGCGATCGCCTCCACAAACAAACAATTCGACGATTGGGGGAAAATTCCTTTTATTCGGTAAATAGTAATGTTGATGTTATATTTTCTTACTCAAATAGATCTGTTGGAATAGTTTTCTAGACTTTTAGGTGAGGTTATATTACAATAATCTCGACTTACATAACACTTACAGGGAGGATTTTTACACATGTTGAGGAAAAGTATGCTGTCGATCGTCGCGCCAGCGCTCTTGTTTAGCGCGATTTTCCCGTTTTCGGCGGGAGCGCAAGAAGCTGCAGCCGTAGAAGCAACAACGGAAAAAGAAGTTCCAAACCTTGCCATCGTTAGTATGGGAGGAACGATTACTTCCACAGCAATGGGACGCGCCCTCTTCCAATCCTACGCTCCGAACGGTATCAAGATCGGCGATGTACTCGAGCGGCTTCAACCGGAAATCTCGGAGATCGCGAATGTCGTTGAAATCTATGAGATTGCCCCGAACTCTACGAGAGATGAATATTTGTTTACTATGAGCCGTAAGATTGACGAAGTATTAGCCGACGCTGAGATAGACGGCGTGATCGTCAACGCCGGAACGAATACGCTGGAAGAAGTGGCTTATTTCGCGGATTTGACGGTCCAAAGCGATAAGCCGGTCGTCGTCACGGGCTCGATGCGCCAGACGAACACGTTCTCCTTCGACGGCGAAGCGAATCTGTTCAACTCCATCCGTCTGGCCGCCAGCGGGGAGACGACTTGCTATGGTACCGTCGTTATGCTGAACGATGAATTTTTCGCGGCACGCGAAGTAACGAAGTCGGATGCACTGCGTCTGGACACGTTCGACGGCGGAAGATACGGCGCGCTCGGTACCGTAGACGAGAACATCATCCGTACGGTTCGCGCTCCGGCTCGCGTTATGGCTTGCGGCACCGAAGAATGGAAAACGCCGTTCGACTTGACGCAAATCGAAGCTGCGGACCTCGCGAAGGTTGAAATCGTATATGCATACACCAATGCAGACGGTTTGCCGATTAAAGCGCTGACAGATGCAGGCGTTGATGGAATCGTAACGGCAGGAACCGGAGCAGGCAGCATCATGTCTTCGCAAACCGAAGCAAGAACCGAAGCGATCGAGAAGGGCGTTCTCTTCGTAAGCGCTACGCGCGCTGGATCGGGTGCCGTATACGATAAGGACACGCCGGGAATTATCGGAGCGGCGGACTTGTTGCCGCAGAAAGCACGTATTCTTCTGCAGCTGGGTCTTACTTATTCGGATGATCAAGAGCAAGTTAGACAATGGTTCGAATCGATCGGTGTACCGGAATTCAATATGTCCCGGTTCCGCGAGTAAGTAACGAAGGAAGCGAACAACAGCCGCAATCTCTTGATAGACAAGGGATTGCGGCTGTTGTTTGCGATGCCGCGGAACCGCGATGCGTTCCGAAGCCTTTTTTAAACGGAGGTGTTCCGCTCGAATTGCTCGATCTGCACCAAGGTGCCGATCACGACCATAACATCGCTTTGCTCCAGCCGGTCGTCCGCCGTCGGCGCGATGACGATGCCGTTCCTTCGCTTAATGGCGACCACGCTGAAGCCGTAGTTCGCCCGAAGGTCCAGGTCTCGCAGCGTGCGACCGGAAATCTTGGCGGGGACGGACAGCTCGGCGATGGAGTGTTCCTTGGACAGCTCGATGAAGTCCAGCAGGTTCGGGGAGATGAGCTGATGCGCCACGCGCTCCCCCATGTCCCGCTCGGGAAAGATGACGCGGTCGACGCCGATGCGCGCGAGCACTTTGCCGTGGATGTCGGACAGCGCCTTCGCTACCACCGTCTTCACGCCCAGCTCCTTCAGCAGCTGCGAGGTCAAGATGTTCGCCTGGACGTCGTCGCCGATCGCGACGACGGCGCAGTCGAAGTTCCGCAGCCCGAGAGAACGCAGCACGTCTTCGTCGACCGTATTCGCCGCCACGGCATGCGTAAGTTTGTTCGCCCAGCGGTTGACGACCTCCTCGTCTTTATCGATGCCGAATACCTCGAATCCTTCCTGCACCAAGGTTAAGGCCAAGCTCGACCCGAAGCGGCCGAGACCGATCACGGCAAATTGCTTCTTATTCGCCATGTCCAACGCTCCTCTCCTGATCCCGTCGCATTACCCGATAACGATCTTGCCCTCCGGGTATTTATACAATTCCTTCTCCTGCTTCGGCGTTAAGGCGTAGGCCAGCGTCAACGGCCCCAATCTGCCGATAAACATCATGAACGAGATGATGACCTTCCCGATCGGCGTAAGCTCCGGCGTCAGGCCGAGGCTTAGTCCCACGGTGCCGAAGGCGGACGTCACTTCGAACAGGATCTTTAGAAAATGCGCGTCCTCCGTCGTAGAGAGGACCATCGTCGCGAAGACGACCAAAAACATGGCAAAAATCGTAAGGGTCACGGCTTTGTAGATGCGGTCTTGCGCGAGTCGGAAGCGAAACAGGGTGACATCGTCTTTCCCGCGGATCATGGCGAGCACGGCGCCGATCAAAATCGAGAACGTCGTCGTCTTGATGCCGCCGCCCGTCGAGCCGGGAGAAGCCCCGATAAACATCAGGATCACGATGAAAAACTGGGTCGCCTGTCGAAGCGCCGTCAGATCCAGCGTATTCGGTCCCGCGGTGCGCGGCGCGACGGATTGGAAGAAGGAAGCTAAGAGCTTCGCTCCCCAGTCCAAAGGCTGCAGCGTTCGCGGATTCGTGAATTCGAAGACGAAGATCACGATCGTGCCGATCGCCAGCAAACTTGCCGTCATCGTGAGAACGACCTTGGAGTGAAGCGACATTTTCCGCCGTTGCCCGTATTCGACGACGTCGGCGATGACGATAAAGCCGATGCCTCCGATGATAATTAGGCTCGTCAGGACGAACGTCACGAGAGGATCGGAGACATAACTCGTGAAGCTGCTGAAGGGTCCGCTGATCGGACCGAACAGGTCGAAGCCGGCGTTGTTGAACATGGATACGGCATGCCAAATCCCGTAATAGATCGCTTGGCCGACCGGCATGTCGTATGCGAAGCGGATCGACAGCAGGACGGCGCCGACGCCTTCGACGACCAACGCGTACATCAATACGTTCCGAATGAGCCGGACGATGCCTTCCATGCTCGCTTGGTTCAACGATTCCTGGAGGATCAGCCGTTCCTTGAAGGAGATTCTTCTTCGGAAGATGAGCGCGACGAGCGTCGCCATCGTCATGAAGCCGAGTCCGCCGATCTGGATCAGCAGAATAATGACGATCTCTCCGAAGAGCGTCCAGTGCGTACCGGTGTCGAGCGTCACGAGTCCCGTCACGCAGGTCGCGGAGACGGCGGTAAAGAGCGCATCCAGAAAGCTCGTCGCGTCCCCGCTCTCCGAAGCCGCAGGCAAGGTTAAGAGGAACGCGCCGATCAGGATGATGCCGGCGAATCCTAAGGCCAACACCCGAGGCGGCGTGAAGCGGCGCATCGGGAGAGGATTGAATACGACCATATGCGATACAGTCTCCTTATCCGGTCTGCCGTAGCTTCAGGTGTTTAAAACCAACAAAAAAACACAGGTTTGAACCCTGTGTTTGCGTCACAAGTTCACAACCCCCTCGATGCTACGCTTACGAGGTTAGCTGTCGGGTTCGGGCGGCGAGAGTCGCCCTACCTGATGCGTTCCAGGACTCACCCCATAAGACGGTCGCCGCGCGCGCGTCCGCCCAGTATTGGTTCCCCCGTTTTCCTTGCGGAAATTAAGCGATACGAATTGGAATCTTATTCAGTTCGACTGATGGAATGTATATTACGCTTGCCGCGGCCAATTGTAAAACGTCGGTACGCGTCTATTTTCATCGTTATCATCGAAAATTATGAGGCAAGTCGACCCCACGGGCGCTTCTCTCTTCGAACCGCCCGTTCTCGCGGTTTTGCCGCATGCCGAACAGGACATTCCCTTCGTTCGGAGAATGTCCTGCTTCCTCTCGTTGCCGGCTCATGAGTGCGTTCCCTATTCGTCGTCTTCCTTCGCGAACACGAGCGGCTCCGCGAGCCGCCCGGCGATCTCGCCGCTTCGCTCCCCGTCGCCGAGCCAAGCGCCCTGTTCGACGAGCCGGCGCTGCAGCGCCTTCACGTCGACGGCGCGGAAGTCCGTCCGCCCCTCCGCCGCGGCCATCGCGGCCGCGGTGCCCGCCGCCTGACCCATGGCGAAGCAGTTCGGCATGACGCGCAGCGAGCCTTGAACCGGCCGGTCGGAGGAGACGGAGCGCCCCGCGACGATCAGGTTCGACTTGCCCTTCGGCAGCATGCAGCGGTACGGCACGCCGTGCGACACGCCCTTCGGAAGACGCTTGATCGCCATGGCGCTCTGTGCGTTCGCCAGATGTATGTCGATGAAATACGCGTTGCGGGCGATGTCGTCCTCGAAGGTGCGCGACGCGAGGAAGTCGTCGACGACCAGTGTATAGTCGCCGACGATGCGACGCGTCTCGCGAATGCCGATCTGGTCGCCGGAATGCACGAGATGCGCGCGCTCGAAGCCGGGGACGTATTTCCGCAGGAAGCGCAATTGCACGTCGATCAGCCGGCGGCCTTCGACGGCTCCCCGCGTCAAATCCTCGGCTTTCGTCCCGTCGATGCCGAACACATGGCCGAAGTTGAAGCCGGCGACGGTATCGGACAACCAGGCGATGCCCGAGACACGCTTGCGCCCTTCCGGCAAATCCCCGTTCCGCTGCGCTTCCAGGACCGTATCCGGCAGCTGACCGCCTTGCCCGGTTTCTTCTAGGAAGCGGTCGAACCGGGCTTTATCGACATCGCAGACGACATAACACATCGTGCCGGGCTGCAGCTCCCCGGATTCGCCGCCGATGTGGAACGGCACGCCGGAGAGCGCCGCGAGATCCGCGTCGCCGGTCGCGTCGATGTACAGCTTCGCCTGCACGACGGAGCGTCCCGTCTTATTGCCGATGACGAGACCGGCGATCGATGCGCCGTCTTCCCCGAGCAGCGCCTGATCGACGAACGTATGGAACAGCAGCTTCGCTCCGCTCGCCAGTACCGCATCGTCGTATACACGCTTTAGAATTTCGACGTCGATCGGCACCCAATCGAGCCGCTCTCGATGCATCCGAAGATACGCTTCGCCCGCGGCCGCCTTCATCGTCTCCATAAGCTCCAGTCCGACGCCCCTCACGACCGGCTTCTCGCCGTCCGTGAACGGACAGAACGCCGGCACGAGCGCCGACGTGCCCATGCCGCCCAAGTAGCCCCGCTGCTCGATCAGGAGCGTCTCCGCGCCGTTGCTTGCGGCGGCGATCGCCGCCGCGACGCCCGATGCGCCGCCCCCGACGACGACGACGTCCGGCGCGTACGCGATCGGAAGCCGCTGTTCCGGGATCGTCACCGTTTCCCTGTTTCCGTTCATGCTCATGGCTCCTTCCGCGTAAATGACCGCGGCCGGCGCTGGATAGCGCGCCGGCCCGATTCGTTATTTCGTTGCGTACCACGCGTTGATTTCGTTATACGTCGCTTCGCCGCCGGAAGCGTTGAACTTCTGTTGGAACGCTTCCAGTCCTTCCAACGTCTCGCTGCCGACGATTACCTTCACGGCGAACTCGGATACCAAGGCGGCCAGCGTCTGGTTGTTCGTCGCGAATTCCGACAAATACGGCGCCGACGACAGGAGATCCGGGGCTTTCAACGCATCGTCCAACTTCGGATTGATCGATTCCCAAGCCGCGAACAGTCTCGGGTCCTTGCGCACCCTTGCCTGCCAATACGTCGCGTAATTGTTCTCGTCGACGCCCGTGAGGTAGTTGTTCGCTTGGTTCCGCTCGTCGTTGAACGCCGGCAGGATCGGACTGTATGCGCCGTTCTCGAACGTATAGTGCGTCCCCTCGTCTCCGATGGCGATCCGCTTGAACGTCTCCGGCTCCAGCTTCGCGTTAAAAAATTTGATCGTCTCTTCGATGTTCTTCGCCGACTTCGGGATGAACGAGATGCGGTCGAGCCCCCCTCCGTTGCTCGAGAGCGCCGCTTGGCCGTCCGGTCCCTTGAGCGGCGGTACGAAGGCGAACTTCGCGTTCGGCTCGTTCTTCTCCAGCGCGTCGAGCACGGCCGGAACGTCCGCCCAGTGCAGCGTGATCACGCCGGCCCGGCCGTTCGAGAACTTCTCCCGCATCGTAGCGTCCTTATTGACGGCGAACTCCTTCTCCAACAACCCCTCCTCGAACAGTTCGTTCATGTAGGTCAAATAAGCGGGAAAGCCCGGGTCCATCGGCTGCGGCACGAGCTTGCCGTCTTTCGGGTTCCAGCCGTTCGCGATGCCGAAGGCGCCGACCAAATTCGTTACCATCGGAGCGGCCCCGTTGATCGTCATCGGAATGTTCTGGTCGCCGTTGCCGCCGGGGTCCTTCTCCTTGAACGCCCTCAGCACGTTCTTGAATTCCTCGGTCGTCGTCGGCATCGGAAGTCCGAGCTGATCCAGCCAATCCTGCCGGATGGCGAGGCTCGTGCCGACGAAATTGACCGACGGGAACGGAATCCCGTAGATCTTCCCGTCGACCGTCATCATATCCCATGAAGATGGAGTGACGGCCGCCTTGATGTTCGGCCCGTGCTCTTCGATGAGCGGACCGAGGTCGACGAGCGCGCCGCGCTTCGCGTAGTCGGAATAGAGCGCCTTCCAGCTCGACCCGCCGTGCGTGTAGATATAATCGTACGCTTCGCCAGAAGCCATGATCAAGTTCAGTTTATCCTCCGCTTTATCCTGCGGAAGCATGTCGTATTGCACCTTGTAGCCTGTCTCTTCTTCGATGACCTTGGCGACCGGATATACGTTGTAGTCGTCCTTCATCCAGTGATGCAGCGCTTTCAAATTCGGCTTAACGGCTTCCTTCGTCTCTTCCTTCGGCGCGCTCGTCTCCGGCGCCGCCGCGCCGCTCGGCGCTTCCGCGCCGCCGCCCGACGTCTGGCTGCATGCCGCGGCGAACGTCAGAACCGCCGCCGTCGCGAGGACCCCCGTCTTCTTTCGCAGCGATCGATCCATATTTCATTACCTCCCTGTTTTGACAAGTTGGATTCGCATGTATATTCATTAACCCGCCGGGTACCGCGGCGGCATTAATGCGAGCGGAACGCCCTGCCCTTACCCCTTCACCGAGCCGATTAGCACGCCCTTAATGAAGTGCTTCTGCAAATACGGGTAAACCAATAGGATCGGAACGGTCGACGCGATGACCGTCGCCGAACGAATGCCTTCCGGCGTCAAGTTCATCAATTCGTCCAACGACAACTCGGCCCCTTGCGACGTGTCGGCTTCCATGACGATGTCGCGCAAGTACAGCTGGAGCGGCCGCAGGCCGGGATCGTTGATGTACAGCATCGGGTGGAAGAAGTCGTTCCAGTAAGACACCGCGTAGAACAGCGAGATCGTCGCGAGCACCGGTCCGCTGAGCGGCAGCACGATGAAGAACAGAATGCGCAGATTGCCCGCGCCTTCGAGCTTCGCCGCTTCCTCCAGACTTTCCGGCAGACTCTCGTAGTAGCTCTTGATGACGAGCATATTAAAGACGCTGATCATCGCCGGCAATATCAGCGACCAGAGGTTGTTCATCAAGCCCAATTCCCGGATCAACAAGTAATTGGGAATGATGCCGCCGCTGAACAGCATCGTGAACACGAACAAAACGAGAATGACGCCGGTGCCCGGCAGATGCCGCTTGGATAACGGATAAGCGGTCACCGCTGTCAATAGAATCGATAGCAGCGTACCGACCACGGCCAGAAACGCCGAGATGCCGAGCGCCTTCAAGAACGGTTGAGACGTGACGACGTACCTCATCGTGTCGAGCTGGAAGTCGACGGGCCAGAGGCCGACCTTGCCCGAGACGACCGCCCATTCGGCGCTGAACGCCTTCGAGAATACGTTCGCGAACGGAAGCAGCGTGGCGAGCGCGGCGAGCGCGAGCGACAGATAGATGAACGAATCCAACGCGATGTCGGACAGCGATTTTTTCTTCATAGCCGTTCGCCCCCTTACCAGATGCTCCGCTGGAGAAATTTCCTAGACAACCAATTGCCGGTGATGACGAGCAAGAAGCCGATCACGGAATTGAACAAGCCGACGGCCGTACTGAAGCTGTAATCCATCTTGCCGAGGCCGATTCGGTACACATAGGTCCCTATAACATCGCCCGTCTCGTAGACGACCGGATTGTATAGCGTCAGGATTTGTTCCGTGCCCGCATCCAGCAAGTAGCCGATGCGAAGGATGAACACGAGCACGATCGTCGCCAGAATGCCCGGAAGCGTAATGTACCACATCTGCTGCAGCCGGCTCGCCCCGTCGATCGCCGCGGCTTCGTATTGCTCCTGATCGATGCCCGCGATCGCCGCGATGAAAATAATGGCGTTCCATCCCGATTCCTTCCACCCCGCCGTAAACACGACGACGCTTCGGAACCACTCGTTGTCCAACAAGAACGAGATCGGCTGTCCCCCGAACGACTCGATCGCCCGATTGACGAGACCGCTCGACGGCGACAGGATGTTGATGAACAATCCCGCGATAATGACCCAAGACAGGAAATGAGGCAAATAGATGATCGTCTGAACGGACCGCTTGAACCACATCTTCGACACTTCGTTCAGCAGAAGCGCGATGCCGATCGGGATCGGGAACAAGATCGCGATCTTATAGAAGCTGATCAAGAGCGTGTTCCGAAACACCTGCGCGAATTCCTCCGACTGCGTCAGCTTCGCGAACTGTTCGCCGCCGACCCACTCGCTGCCGGCGATCCCGTCGAAAATATTGAAGTTCTGGAACGCGATCAGGATGCCGTACATCGGGACGTATTTAAAAATCAGCAGGAACAGCAGCCCCGGCAATAGCAATGCATACATGTCCAGATTATTGCGGAACAGCCTCCAGCCTTCGGCGCTTCGCCGCGCCGCGATGCCGAACCCCTTCGAAGTCTTCGTCGACGTGCCCGGTTCCATCTTCCCCGCTCCTCTCGATTCTCTCTAGCTGACATCTTCATTATAAGAGGGAGGTGCGGGCCGCGTTAGAGAGAATCCATCAATTTCTGGTGGAATCCTACAATTTTTCGGATTGTATTCGAAATCTTACCATTACCGTCGTCCCTTCGTTCGGGCGCGACGAGATCGACAAGCCGGCATCCGGACCGGCGAACAGCTTAATTCGCTCGTTGACATTGTACAACCCGTACGAGCTGCCGCCCGCGTCCGACGGCGATTCGCTCTGCGGCTCGACGAGCAGCCGCCGCGCGCGCTCTTCTTCCATGCCGATCCCGTCGTCCTCGACCTCGAACACGAGAACGTCTCCCTCCCTGCGGGCGGCGATGCGAATGCGGCCCGACTTCGTCTTCGACTTGCGTATGCCGTGCAGCAGCGCGTTCTCGACGAGCGGCTGCAGCGTCAGCTTCGGCACGAGGACGTTCGCGGCTTCCTCCGCCAGCTCGAGCTCGTATTCGAAGCTGGAGGGGAATCTCGTCTTCTGCAAATCCAAATAGACCTGCGCGAGCTGCAGTTCGTCGGCCGCGCTCATCAGATCCCGTCCCTTGTTCAAGCTCAGGCGGAAATATTTCGCGAGCCCGTCGATCATCTGACTGATATCGGTCGCGTTCCGCCCGATCGCGATCCAATTGATCGTATCCAGCGTGTTGTACAAGAAATGCGGATTGATTTGCGCCTGCAGCGCCTTCAACTCGGCCTCACGCTGCTGCACCTCCGCGCGGTACGTCTGCTCCATCAACGACTTCACCCGGAAAATAAGCCGGTCCACGCTCCGCTCGAGCAGCACGAAGTCGCCGCCGGAAGCCGACGCTTCGTCGAGCCGCTCCAGGCCTTCCTTCCGGATCGAAGCGATCACCTGCTGCAGCCGCCGGTTCATGCTCCGGATCATGAGGACCAGCAGCAGTAACATGAGCGCCAGGAATAATGACGAGACGGCTAGAATCGTTACGAAGCTGGATGTCTTCCCTTGCTCCCGGGCCCGATTCGCGATGGCCGACGCGGGAATTTCGGCGACGAGCCGCCAATCGACCCCTTCGATCCGCTTCGCGATGACGTACGTCTCCCCGACCTTCGTCAGTCCGTCCGCCGCAGACGTCCCGACGGCGCCGACGAGCGACCGATCCCGGTGCCAGACGATGGTATCGTCGCCGTCGACGACATATAACGCGGATCGAGCCGGGAGCTCCAGCGAATGCAAAATTTCGGAAAACGTTCGCTCCTCCACGTCCAGCATCAGAATGCCGTATACTTTATCGTAACGCCTCGGATCCCGGATGATCCTTGCGTTCGTGAACAGATCGGCGGTTCCCTTGTCGATCGACGTCTCCTCATGCAGCCCGCTCCATACGATCTTCCCGTTCCCCTCGAGGATGTCCGGATACCAAGGATCCGACTCCAGCTGTTCGATCGGAAAGAAATTTATGCCCTCGCTCGCGATGATCTTCTTCCCGTCTACGAAAAAACGGACGCGAAACACGTCCGTATTCGCCTGCGTCTGTTCGACCAGGCTGCGCAAATCCTTCACGTTATCGAGCAGGCGGCCTTCGGACGGATCCTCGCCCGCCTGCTCCAAATATTCGGCTAAATTCGGATTCATCAATAAGGCGTTGGAGGAATCCTCGATATGACGAATGCGATAGGACAGGTTGATCCCCGCCTGCGACAGCGTCTGCAGCGCGGAACGGGACAGCTCCTCCTCCAGAATCGAAGCCGATCGCTGGTAATAGCTGTATAGCAGTACCGACGCGGGGGCGACGATAACGAGCACGTACGCCAGCAGCCACTTCCGCAATGAATTCAGCACAGGGGCACCGCCTTCATTCCAGTCGGTCCCGGTACGCCTTCGGCGTCAGGCCGGTCATCTTCTTGAACAGCTTGGTGAAGTAGCTCGGGTCCGCATACCCGACCGCCTCGCATACGTCGTAAAATTTATGCCTCGGGTCGCGAAGCAGCTCCTTCGCCTTCTCGATGCGCACCAGCGTCAGCGCTTCGTTGATCGTACGCCCCGTCTCCTGCTTATACAACAAGCTGACGTACGTCGGCGATAAGTACACCTCTCTGCCGACGTCGGCCACGGACAAATTTTCGGCGTACCGCGACGCGAGCACCGCGTTCACCCGCTCGACCAGATTGCTCGTACGTTTGTATCGGCGTTCCCGGACGGCCGCGCATACGCTCATCGCGTAGCCCTCCAGCGTCTCGCGAATGTCCTCGACCGTGTCCTTCTTCAAGATCGACTCCCAGACGCGCGAGGCGCCGGCCGGGGGCGGCTCGATCCCGAGCTCGAGCAGCAGCTGATCGGCGAGCAGCGCGACCTGCAGACTCACGTTCCTCGCGTAGGCGAACCCGCCTGCGCGATTTCCCGTCAGGCGTGCGAACAGCTCGCGCACCTCGTCGGCCAAGCCCTTCCCGTCGCCCGCGCGCAGCAGCGCCGTCAGCTTCTCGATGCGCGCATGCCCGATTCGCTCTTCGCGCCCTTCTTCGGCCTCCAGGCTGTCCATCGTAATGATCCGATTTCTCCCCAGGTACCACTTCCGGCTCGCCGCTTCCCTCGCTTGCGCGTACGATTCGCATACCTTCGACAGTCCCGTCGTTCGGCTGCCGACCCCGATCGTCGCGCCGATCTTCAGCCATCGCTCCAGGTTGTCGCGAATGTCTCCCGCCAGCGTCAGCAGCCGCTCTCCCGGGTCGTCCTCGCCGCTCCAGCGCAGCAGACCGGCGATCTCGCCCGCCCCCGACTCGAGGGCGTAGCCGCTCGCGTACCGATCGATCAGCTCCTGCGCGATATTCGTCGCCGCATAGACGAGCAACTGCAAGTCCCGCTCCGACTTCTCGTCCCTCAGCTCCGCGTAGTTGTCGAGACTGACGACGATCGCTTCGTACTCCGCGTCGACGGGCAGCTCCAGTTCGAGGAAGCGGATTCGCTCCTGCGCGCCGGACAGCGTTATCAACCCTCCCTGCAGCGCGGATAAGAGGAATTTCTCTCGAAGCAGCGGCATGCTCTCCCGCAGCTTCACCTGCATGTCCCTCGCGAGCAGCCGCTCCCGGTCCCGGCTCGCCAGCTCCGCGGCCACGCGTTCGATCACCGCGCGCAGCTCCTGTAAATTCACCGGCTTGAAAATATAATCGACCGCGTTCACCTGCAGCGCGGACTTCAAATAATCGGCATCGTCGTGGCCGCTGACGAACACGATCTTCGTATCCGGGCAGCTCGCCCGCAGCTCGCGGGACAGCCGAATGCCGTCCATCGCCGGCATCCGCACGTCGGTCAGCACGAGATCGGGCCGGATACGCGCAACCGCTTCCAAAGCGGTATCTCCGTCGTCGGCCTCCTCGACCGCCTCGATGCCGAATTCCGCCCAATCGAAATAATGGCGAAGGCCGTGGCGCACCGTCGGCTCGTCGTCCACGATCAACAATTTGTACATGGGCCCGCCTCCGTCTCGTTGTCGTTGTCGTTGTCTGTCTTTCATTATATCGGCATTCGGGAGGATGCGAGCAGGGGGGATTTTATGATTTCTGGTGTTATCGGAAAATAAGGAAGCCGTCCTGCGCGATTGATCGCAGGACGGCCTTCTGTGGGTCGAGCGTATGCACCATATGTGCGCGTACGGCGCGGGCCATACGCTCCGTTCGCTTCGTTGTCGTCGTATTCTTCGATTGAAATATGCAGAGGGGGAACACGACGACAAAAAGTCGCTCACTTCGGTATGGCCCGTGCCCGTTCGGCTGTAGCGCAAAACCTGGCTCGCGCAGCTGAGCGAAGGGAAATCGAGGAGAAGGAGTGTCGGAACGCATCTCTCCCCTGGTTTCCCCGCGCCGCCGAACGCGAGCCCGGAGCGGCTCCGCTCCCCGCTTCGTCGACGACTAAGGCCGATCGAACGCGCCCGCTCGGTCCAAGACGACTAACGCGCGGAAGAAGCTTCGGTCCCCTCTCGGTTCCGTGAGCAAGCCCCGCTCGACCAGCTTGCTTACCGTCGCTTGCGCCCACTCGGGCGGTTCGGTCTCCAGAACCATCGCTTGCAGCTCCGCCATCTGCCGGCGCAGTTCCTCCAACGCTTCCATGATCTCCTCCGCCTCCTTATCGTAACGTTCCAGCCCGTACGTTCGAATAATGGACGTCAGCTTCGACGCATACTGCGGATCGGTCGCATATCCGCTCGCCCGCAGCGCCTCCGCTTGCTCGCGGGGCGTCGCGGCGCGGATGACGGGCCCGTATCGCGCCGGGTTATCCAAGAACAACAGCACTTGGTCCCTGAGGCTGTCTTCTATGGAATCGTAAGCGCGAAAGTCGGTCCGGATCTCGATCTCGCCGCGGTCGTCGGTCGCCTCCCGCGTGACCTTGCTGATCCTCCGGCCCTGCCAGTATTCCGTCGTCCGCCCGCTCCCCGCCTTGTATCCGACGAGATTGTTCCATGACGGAATCGTCCACCCGGTTTCGAGAATCGTCTGCGCGAGACTGACGCTGGGAAACAATACGCCTCCGTCGATTCGAACGTCCACGACGGCCGGCGCGACGATGCTCAAAAACTCGCTCGGCTGCATACGCTTCCCTCCTCTCGAGTACAGTATATTCGCGGATCGACGGAAGGGAGGCGGCGGATCGCCCATCGGGGACGACGTAGCCGGAACATGAAAGCCGGCGCCCCGGGGAATCCCCGAAGCGCCGGCTCCGTCTTACTTCACGCCGTCATACCATGCGTTCACTTCTTGCGTAATTTTCTCGCCGCCCGAATGGTTCCAGTCCTGAACCATCTTGTCGAACGCTTCGATCGGCGCTTGACCGAAAATAATCTTGTTGTACGTCTCGTTCACGAGCTTGTTGAGCAGCTCGTTCTTGCTCTGCATCGTCTCCGTCAGCGGACCCATGTAGTAGTTCTTGAGGTAATCGTCGATGTTATCCATGACGACCTTCATCGCGTGAATGTTCTCCGGCGTCCGTCCGCCGACTTCCATCTGTTCGTACGGCGTCTCGAGCGCGCCGCCGTTCGCCGCCTTGACCATGCTTTCCGCGTACAGCGTCGGAATGCGCGCGCCTTCGTACGTCAGCGTGTAGAAGAACGGATTCGGCAGCGACTGGTTCAGATCGACGCCCGGGAACAGCTCCGGGTGCGCCTTCGCGTCGGTGTTGTTGCGGATGACCTTGCCGTCCGGCGCGACCGCGTAATCGTAGCCCGCCGCGAAGCCAAGCGCGAATTCGCTGTCCGGCGCCGGGTTCGCCAGATTGTCATAGAAGAAATTGTAATAGTGCAGAATCGCTTCCGGGTGCTTCGCGTCTTTGTTCACGAACAGGTAGCCGTTCACCGGCGGGTTGTTGCCTGCGCCGCCCGCTTTGCCCGACGGACCCTTCGGCAGCGGATACGCCTTATATTCCGCGTCAGGCACGTTCGCCGCGAGGTCCGGCAGCGGCCACGCCGGAATCCAGTTCGGGCCGACCATCATGCCCGCTTGCCCCTTGGTGAAGTATTCCGCGCCGCCGATCTCGTCCTTCAACGCGGCGTCTTGGTGAAGGTAGCCCTTCTCCATCCAGCGCCGGAGCACCGCGAGCGCTTCCTTCGCCGCCGGATCGACCGAACCCATGGCGAGCTTGCCGTCCGCGCCCGGATTCCAGCTGCCCGGAATGACGCCGTGCGCGCCGAAGACGAAGCCGATGTCCGTCATCCAGTTGTTGAAGCCGTTCTTGAAGCCCGCCGCGAGGCCGATCGTATCCTTCTTGCCGTTGCCGTCCGGATCTTGGTTCACGAACGCGTCCATGACCGCCTCCATCTCTTCCAGCGTCGTCGGCGCCGTCAGACCGAGCTTCTTCAGCCAGTCTTCGCGAATGAAGAGAACTTGATTGCCGTTGTACGCGTAGTCGAGAATCGGCAGCGCCATCTTCTTGCCGTCCCGCGTAATCGGGTACCAGATCGTCGGGTCGAGCTCGAGTCCCTTCTTGTACTGCTCGCCCGCGTATGTCTCGACGAGCTCGTCGACCGGCATGAATTGGCCGGAATCGATGAGCAGGTTCACCGTTTCCATGTCGCCGCGGTAGCGGACGATGTCCGGCATCTTCTCGCCGGAGGAGAGCATCAATCGCAACTTCGTCTTGTACGCGTCGTTCGTGTTCGTTACGACCCAGTTATACTTGATTTCGATGCCGAGACGCTCCTTCACGAGACGCGTATGCACGTTATCTTCGATCGATTCGCCTTCCTTGAACACCGCCGCGTTCTCGTCGAGTCCGATGACCGTCGAGATCGTAATCGGCGGATCGTATTTTCCGTTCGCGAAGCCTTCGGCGCTTCCCGCACCCGCGGAGCCGCTGCTCTCGCTCGCGGCCGGCGTTTCGCCTGCGGCCGGCGCGTCCTCGCCCTTCTCCTCCGTCGCCGCCCCGCCGCTGCCGCAAGCCGCGATCGTCGCCGCCATCGAAGCCGTAAGCATCATGGACAACCACTTCTTCATTTCATTACCCCCAAGTCGGAATGAGTATCATGACCACGCTTTCACTATAAGGCGTTACCGCAGCGCGCCGAAATACCCTAATCTTTGCATCCATGCCTTTTTTTACTACTCTTTCACCGCGCCCAGGATGATTCCTTTCACGAAATACTTCTGGAGGAACGGGTAGACGAGCAGGATCGGAAGCGTGCCGATAAAGATTTGCGCCGCTTTGACGGTGCGCTGCGAAATATTTTTCACCGTGTTGACGTCCATATTTACTTTGTTGAAATCTTGCTGCACGATGATCGTCTGCAGGAACGTCGACAACGGGTACTTCCGGTAGTCGGACATATACAAGAGGCCGTCGAACCATGAGTTCCAATGGAACACCATCGTGAACAGCGAGATCGTCGCGAGCGCCGGCATGGAGATCGGGAGGTAAATCGAGCACAGCGTCCGGAAGTGGCCGCCGCCGTCGATCAGACTAGCCTCCTCCAGCTCGCGCGGCACGGCGCGGAAGAAGTTCATCATCAGCACCATATTGAACACGTTCACCGCGACCGGCAGCACGAGCGCCCAGATCGAATTCATCAGATCGAGCTCTCGGATGAGCATGTACGACGGAACGATGCCGCCGCTGAACAGCATGGTGAACAGGAAAAACCACGTGTAGATCGTACGGCTGCGGAAGCCGTGCGCGTCCTTCGACAGCGCGTAGCCCGCCGCCGTGATGAGCAG
>JAPSKX010000294.1 GCA_031181325.1 Paenibacillus sp. | reverse complement strand
GCGTTTCCCGCTGCGGCAAGCGATTTATTTCGATACGCCGGACGGCCGCATGGCGTTCGCGATTCCCCGCGACGGCAAGACGTACCTCGGCACGACCGATACGGATTACGAGGGCGATCCGGCGTCGCCGACGATGAGCGCGGCGGATCGGGCGTATTTGCTCGAAGCGGCGAACGGGATGTTCCCGTCGCTGCGGCTGACGGCGGAAGACGTGGAGTCGAGCTGGGCGGGCCTGCGGCCGCTCGTCTATCAGGAGGGCAAGCCGCCGTCCGAAATTTCGCGGCGGGACGAAATCTTCGTGTCCCCCTCGGGGCTCGTGACGATCGCGGGCGGCAAGCTGACGGGGTATCGGAAGATGGCGGAGCAGATCGTCGACCTGCTGGGGCGGCGCTTGCAGGCGGAAGGCGCGGGACCGTTCGGCCCTTGCGTCACGAAGACGCTGCCGATCTCCGGCGGCGACGTCGAGGGCGGCGCCGCCGGACTCGACGCGTTCGTCGCGGCGCGGACCGCCGAGGGCGAGGCGCTCGGGCTGCCGCGGGAGGCGGCGGCGCGCCTCGCGCGGCGCTACGGCACGAACGCGCGCGACGTGTTCCGCCTCGCGGCGAAGCATGGCGCGGCGGCGGAGCGCGCCGGTCTGCCGCTCGACGTCTACGCGTCGCTGCTGTACGCCATCGAGCATGAGATGACCGCGACGCCGTCGGACTATTGGGTGCGCCGCACGGGCGAGCTGTATTTCGACATCGCGCGGGTGCGGCGATGGAAGGACGCGGCGCACGAAGTCATGGCGAGGCGGCTGGAGACGCGCGGCGACGCGAAGCGGCGGGACGCCGAGGCGCTCGAGCGGCTGCTGCGCGAAGCGACGACGCCGACGGCATAGCCGCCCGCACGCATCGGCGTTAATACTTGATGTTGAGGAAGATGCCGTTCATGCGAAGCCAGCTTGGCGCGAGGCCGCGTCCGGGCGCATAGGTCGGGTACGACGGCTCCTTCGCCGCGTCCGGGTGCAGCAGCTGCGCGGTCGGCGCTTCGACGATGCGCGCCGCGGCCGCGTCGAAGCGGCGGGCCAGTCCGCCCTCGCCGACGAACCGCTTGCGCACCGCGTCCGGGCGATGCGTCAGCACGTCGCGAAATCGTTCCCCGTCCCATGCGATCGATCCGTCCGGCAGCCGATCCAAAGCGACGTCCCCGAGCTGCCGCGACGCTTCGGCGGCGGCGCGCACCGCCGCGGGATCGATAAATTCGGGAGCCTCGGTCATGGTGCGGATCAGTCGATTGTACGTCTCGAGCAGGCTCCGGATCGAAGCGGCGATTTCTTCGTCGTTCGGGCCGATCGACAGCCGCACGGGCGCCGGGCCGGCTCGCTTGAACGTCGCAAGGACGCGTCCGCTGTCCAGTAAGATCGTGTTCGAGGACGACGTTCGCGCTTCGCCGCCGTTGACGCGATAGCGCGCGTTGACGGCGGGCGCCGTCGCGTCGCTTAAGCCGGCGACTTCCGCCGCGCATCCGTCCGAATCCGCGACCTCGAAAGCGAAGTCGGTGCCGGTGCCGGCGGCGATCAGCTGCAATCGGACCGTTCGCGCGATCGGGTCGCGGACGAGCGCGGCCTGCACGCCGGGTTCGGCCCGGCGGATCGCCTCGCGCAGCCGCAGCAGCGTCGTCTCGTTCGCGTCGAACGGCCGAACGTCGATCGCCGCTTCCGCCGTCCGCATGCCGACGGTGATCGAGAGGCGATGCGTTCCGGCCGGGAAGCCGCCGATCGCGCCCAGGGGCATCGGCGCGCCGTCGTTGCGCTGCGCCGTCGCGATTCGCTCGACGACGATATCGTACGCCGCCGATCGCGCCCGTTCGGTCGCCGTCGCCGTTAGCGCCGCCGGGTCGCTCGACCGCGCGGCCTTGCGCTCGAAGACGCCGCCGAGCAGCAGCCGCCGCGCTTCCGCGCGCAAGGCGTCGGCATGCTGCACGACGGCGCTCAGGACGGCTGCGGCCCGCCGCGCGTACGCGAACAGCGCCTCCGGGGACGGCGGGCGGTACGCCGTCCGGTCGGCCCCCGGCGTCGCGCCGGCCGCGTACCAGAACGCGACGCTGCGGTACAGCTCCAGCTCCGCGTCGCCGTAAGCCGCCCCGCGCGCCGAATCGCCGTCCCTCGCTTTGCGCCCGGCATCGGACGCAGCCTCTCGTTTCGCCTCGCTCGACCTTTCCATCGCTTCGTCCTCCCTTCGCGCCGCGCGTTACGTTTTGTCATGAGTATACAATGGAACGCCGCCGTTATGGTATATTATTCCGGAATCGGCAAAAGAAAAATGGTGTAGGAGCGTACGATACCCATGAGCGACAACAGGCTCGAGATCCGGCGGTCGGAGCGAGGCGATATGCCGGCGCTGGCGGCGCTGCATAACCGAATTTGGAATGATCGCAACTCCCCGCAGATCCGGCTCGTAACGCCGGAGGAGTACGAGGAACATCACCCGATCGGCAGCGAGCTGGTCGCCCTGGCGGACGGCCGGCTGTGCGGGTTCGTCAATATGCGGCCGCAGACGCGAATGGAGAGCAATGCGCATGTCGTCGCGCTCGCGATCGCCGTCGATCCCGAATTTCAGGGGCTGGGCGTCGGGCGGGCGCTGATGGAGGCCGCATACGAGGCGGCGAAGGCGGAGGGCAAGCGGAAGCTCACGCTTCGCGTCATGTCGACGAACGAGGGAGCGATCGCGTTCTACGAGAAGCTGGGCTACCGGGTGGAGGGACGTCTGGTGGAAGAATTCTATGTCGCCGGCCGGTACGTGGACGACGTGCTGATGTATCGCATGATTACGTAACGGAAACAGGGGTCGCTCTCGGCTCTCGGAGGGCCCCTGTTTCTATTCGTCCGAAGAGGCGCCCGCGCCTGGGGGAGCCCGGTCCTCTGCGTTCTTCTTCGGTAGCAGCCTCTCCCATAGAGTCTGGAACGGCCGCCGACCGTTCAGGAGGCTCCAGATGATCGCGGGGGCCAGAAAGTTGAGCGCGAAAAGCGTCCATACGACGGCTAGCAGCATCCAAGGGGCGCTGAGCGCCTCGCGGTGCAGCCATGTATCGTAAAAGTTCATAGGCGTTCCCTCCTTCGAGCTTCTTCCTCGTATTTATTACTTGTTTCCAAGATCGGGCTCCATCATTCCGTTATGCGCCTAGTCGAGGGGGACGCTGCTGCTCGCCCTGCGATTGTCGATAAAGCGGAAGCTGTAGCGGGATTGGAATCGAAACGGGTTCTCGCTCAAAATGGAGGGTGGAGGTGTGGCACATATGAACGTAGATAAGGAAATTTTGCCGGAGACGGCGGCTGCCCGGCCGACCGCGTACCCGGTGAATCCGTTGCTGGTCAACCGTTGGTCGCCCCGGGCGTTCGACGAGTCGCGCGAGGTGCCGGAGGAGGCGTTGTACGCGTTGTTCGAGGCGGCGCGCCTCGCCCCGTCCGCGAACAACGAGCAGCCTTGGCGGTACGCGCTCGCGCGCACGAAGGAGGATCGCGAGACGTTCTTGGCGTTTATCAACGAGGGCAATCGCTCTTGGTGTTCCCGCGCGCCGGTCCTTGCCGTGCTGCTCGGGAAGAAAACGTACACGTATAACGGCGAGCCGAACCGGATGTATTCGTTCGACGCGGGCACGTCGTGGGGGTACCTGGCATTGGAAGCGGCGCGGCAGGGGCTGGCGGCCCATGCGATGGGCGGCTTCGATCGCGAAGCGGCCCGGGCGGCGTTGAAGCTGCCGGAAAACTACGAGCCGCTGATCGCGATCGCCGTCGGCTACCGG
>JAPSKX010000079.1 GCA_031181325.1 Paenibacillus sp. | reverse complement strand
TTATTTAACACAAACGAGGAGTGGTCGCTGTGTTGAAGAAAGTATTGACTGCGGTTGGCGCGATGAGCTTATTGTTCCCGACGCTCGCCTTCGCGTCCGAAGGGCCGTCGAGCACGACGCTCGACATGGGTCTCAACACGATTTGGTTGATGTTAGCTTTCATCTTGGTTCTTCTCATGCAAGGCGGCTTCATCCTGCTCGAGACGGGCTCCACGCGAATGAAGAACGCAGGGCACGTCGCAGGCAAGACGATCTTCACGGTCGGGCTCTGCGCCTTGGTGTTCTGGGCGTTCGGTTACGGCATTATCTGGGGGGAGAACTCCAACGGTTTCTTCGCGACCGGCAGCTTCTTCTTCTCTCCGCCGATCGGAGCGGAAGAAGGTTATCCGGCTTCCATCGACTTCTTGTTCCAGCTCGCCTTCGCGGCGATCTCGCTGACGATCGCGTTCGGCGGCTTCGCGGAACGCGCCAAACTGTCGGTGTATGTGCTGTTCTCGATCCTGTTCAGCCTCTTGGTCTATCCGGTGATCGCGCACTGGATCTGGGGCGGCGGATGGCTCACGGGCCACAAGCAGGACTTCGCAGGCTCGACGGTCGTTCACTTGACGGGCGCTATGGCGGCGCTGGCGGCTACGATTCTTCTCAAGCCTCGGATCGGCAAGTTCAATAAAGACGGCACGGCGAACGAAATTCACGGTCACAACCAAGTGTACACGGCTCTCGGCGTATTGCTGCTCTGGGTCGGCTGGTTCGGCTTTAACGCGGGCTCCACGCTGTCCGTAGGCGACGGCTTCCTCGGCTACGTCGGCTTCACGACGATGATCGCGACGGGCGCCGGCGCGGTAGCGGCCTTGTTCATCTCCTGGTTGTCGTCGGGCAAGGCGGATATTACGACGATGCTCAACGGCACGCTCGCGGGCCTCGTCGCCATCACGGCTTCCTGCGCCTTCGTCGAACCTTGGGCGGCGGTCCTCATCGGCTTGATCGCAGGCGTATTGGTATACGGCAGCATGAAGATGTTCGAGAAGCTGAAGATCGACGATCCGATCTACGCGCTGTCCGTCCATGGCGTCGTCGGCGTCTGGGGCACGCTGGCGAACGGGATCTTCGCATCTCCGGCGCTCGTCGAGCGCGTCGGGGTCGGCGAGGCGGGCTTGATCTATACCGGCAGCTTCGGCCAGTTATGGGTGCAGTTCTACGGGGTCGTCGCCGCGGGCGCGTTCGCCTTCATCGTATCGTACGTGTTGTTGCTCATCATTAAAGCGGTCGTCGGTCTTCGCGTCACGGAAGAGCAGGAGATCGTCGGTCTTGACCTCAGCGAGCACGGCGTATACGGTTATCCTGAGCAAATGAAAAAGACGTCCCTTAACGGATAATCAAGTGGGCGAACGCGACGACGCAGCGACAAGGAGTGGCGCCGACATGCAGCTGTGGCACGAAATGGAGCGCAAGGCGATGCAACTCGACGATCTTGCAGGCCTGCGATCGCTAAGGGACGAAGTCCACGAAGCATTCGGCTCCTCCCCCGAAGCGGGAGGAGCCGATGCGACGGAGACGATCAACCGGCTGCACGACGCGTTCATCCGCAGAGCGCTGGCCATCGCCGAAGAACGGGTACGAACGTCCCATGCGGGCGTTCCGCCCGTTTCTTCGTTTGCGGTATTGCTCTTCGGAAGCGGCGGCCGCAGGGAGCAGACGCTGTGGAGCGATCAGGACAACGGCCTCGTCTATGAACCGAAGCCCGGGGCGGATCCGGCGGAAGCGGAACGGTATATGGAGCGGCTCGGCGGCGCGTTCCGCGCTTCGCTGGAGGCCGTCGGGTACCCGCCGTGCGAAGGAGACGTGCTCGTCTCGAATCCGGCGTGGCGCAGAACGGGGACCGCTTGGCGCGATACGCTGCAAGCCTGGGTCGAGGAGCCGGCGTTCGAGACGGTGCGTCATCTGCTCATCGTAGGCGATGCGAGGGCGATCTACGGCAATGAGATGCTTGCCGTCGCGATGCGAACCGAGCTCGCGAATCGTATCGAAGCGAGACGAGACGCCATCTTGCCGCGCATGGCGCAAAATACGCTGCGGTACAAGGTGCTGGTAGGATTCTTAGGCAATCTGCTGACGGAGCCGTACGGCGCGGACGCCGGCGGCATCGACATTAAATACGGCGCTTATATTCCGATGGTGAACGCGGTCCGGCTGCTGGCGCTCGCCCATCGGGTGACGGCGACGTCGACGCTGGAGCGAATCGACGGGCTCGCCCGCTGCGAGGGCATTCCGTTGGAAGCGGCGGCTGCCTGGAAGGAGGCGTTCCGAACGGTATTGAAGTTCCGCGCGATGACGCCGTACCGGATCGAGGACGGGAAGTATACGACAAGCGGCGTCTTATCCGCGAAGCTCCTTACGAAGCCGATCCGGCGGGAGCTGAAGGACGCCCTGCGCGTCGGCGCCGAGCTGCAGCGCAAGGTGAGGAAGACGTTCGGCACGGAGGGGCATCTATGAAGGAGCCGAATCGACCCCCGACGGGGATGTGGTCTCTGTATAAGATGGGCGGCATCACGCCTGCCATCAACTCCGTCTTCAACCCGCAGAACGCGCAGCAGATGGCGTTCATCCGTCAGGTCATGAAGCGGCAGCGGAAGGATTTCATTATGGACACGCCGCTGTCCGAGGTGGAAGTCGTCGTATTCGATCTGGAGACGACCGGCTTCCAAGCGGGCGGAGGCGACGAGATATTGTCGTTCGGCGCGATCGCCGTCAAGGGCGAACGCATCCGCGAGGAGGAGACGTTCTATACGCTCGTCAATCCGGAGCGCTCCATTCCGCCGGACATCCAGGCGCTCACGGGCATATCGGCGGAAGACGTCCAAGGGGCGCCGGCCGTCATGGAAGGTCTTCGGCGCTTCTTCGAGTTCGTCGACAAGCGCATCCTCGTCGCCCATGCGTCCGCCCACGACAAGCAGTTCCTGAACGCGGCGCTCTGGCGCACGTCCAAGGTGCATATGACGCATCGCGTGCTGGATACGATCATGATCGCCAAATGGCTCGAGCCGAGGCGGCAGGATTATTCCCTCGACGCGCTGCTCGCGGAGCACGGCATCCCGGTGACGGCGCGGCACCACGCGCTGGAGGACTCGCGCATGACGGCGCAGCTGTGGGTGTCGTTCCTCAGGCGCGTACGGGACCGCAACATTCATACGCTGGGGGAATTGTACGCGTATTTGAGTCAAACCTAACGAACTTCAAGCCCCGCTCGTCTGCAGACGAGCGGGGCTTGATCGTACTCCGATACGCATTCACGCTTTCTGCGGCTTGCGGGCGATGTTCGGCTCCGGCCGGACGAGGAAGAAGACGAGACACAGCGCGATCAGCGCCAGCGCCGAAAGCATGATGAAGACGATGTTCTCGTTGTTTTCCATCAAATACCCGATCAGGGGCGGACCCGCGGCGACGCCTAGGAACCGAAGGCTGTTGTAGATCGAGGTGATCATGCCGCGCTGACTCTTGTCGACCGAGCCGGTGATCATCGTGTTGAGACACGGCAGAAGCAGTCCTGTGCCGACGCTGCTGAGCGTAATTAGACTCATGAACACGATCAGTTGGTCTTTGTTCCAGACGAGCGTCAGCCCGAGCGATACGGTGGACAAGGCGAGTCCGATATTCATCAGCCATCGCATGAGCGTCCCGTTCTTCTTAATGACGGAGCCCGTCGTATACGACGTAATGACGAGCCCCGCCAGCGGAATCGCAAGCACGAGACCCTTGATCACGCCGTCGAGATTGTACGGCTTCTCCTCCAGTATTTCCGATAGATAAAACAAAATCCCGAACAACGTGAACAGGCCGAGGCTGCCCGCGAAAAACGAAGTCACGAGCCAGCGGCCCTTGCCCTTGAAAATTTTCCCGACCGTGTGCAAATATTGCCCGATCGGCTCCTTCTTGCTCGACTTCTCCTTAGGTTCCTTAATAAGGAAGATGACGGCGAGGAGCGACAGCACGCAGAAAATCGGGAACGCGAAGAAGGCGGCGTACCAGACGATTAACGCCAAGGCCGCGCCGATGATCGGGCTGACGACCTTGCCGAAGCCGTTGGACGCTTCGGTTAATCCGAGCGCCTTGGATTCCGTCGCGCCGTTGTACAAGTCTCCGACGAGCGCCATCGCGATCGGCGCCGTACCGGCCGCTCCGAGCCCTTGCAGCGCCCGCGCCCAGATAACGACGTCGTACGACTTCCACACCGCGCCGAAGCCCGCGAGCACGCCGGCGGCGCCGTACACGATCAACGCCGGAATGATGATCGCCTTCCGACCGAAGCGGTCGGATAAGTATCCTACGACCGGGATGAAGACGCCGGCCGTCACCGAGAACAGCGTAATGACCAAGCTGCTCTTGAAGTCGCTGATGTGCAGCTCCCGCTGCATGTCCGGCAAGATCGGCACCAGCATCGAGTTGCCCAGAACGAGCACCAGCGGGATGCTGGCGATCGCGATGAATTCCCACAGCTTGCCCTTCGTGCGAGGCTGCTTGTCTTTCCCGGAACCGCCGCTCTCCGGCGCGGCGCGCGGTCCGCTCTCCTCCGCCTCGACATCGCTTTGGAACGAGATGTTCAGCTTGCGCGTCTTTGTCTTTTCCAACCTCGATTCGCTCCTCCGAAAGAAGAATAATCCTAATGTGCCCGAGGCCGGAAGGCGTCATGCGGGGGAAGCGATGGGAAATCCGGGGCGGGAGCGATGGAAGTTTTCCGAAGAAACGGGTAAGATATGAGGAGGAAGGCGGGGATTCGAGATGAGGAAAACCGTGCTCGCGCTCGCCGTTATCGTCGCGCTCGCGGGACTCGCGATCATCGAGCGGTTCGCGACGGCAGAGACGGCGGCGCTGCCTACGGAGGAAGCGCCGAAGATCGGTTACTTGGCGCCTTCGTTCGAGCTGGAGACGCTGGACGGCGGTACGCTCGGCATGGAACGAGGGCCTAGAGAGAAGCCGGTGCTCATTAACTTCTGGGCGTCTTGGTGCGATCCGTGCCGGATGGAGGCGCCGATGATATCGGATATATATGAGAAATACAAGGATCGCCTCGACATTTACGGCGTGAACGGGCTCGAATTCGACGAGCTGTCGAGCGTGCAGGCGTTCGTGAAGCAATATAAATACGAGTTTCCGACGCTTCTAGACGCGAAGAGCGACGTGTTCAAGCTGTATCAAGTGCCGGGGTACCCGACTTCGTTCTTCGTCGATCGGAACGGCGTCGTGCGGGATATCGTCATCGGCTTGCCGGGGCACGAAGAATTCGAGCGACGCATAAAGAAGCTTATAGACATGTAAGAGGCCGTCTGCCGGAGCGTTGCGCTCCGGCGGACGGCCTCTTGCATTAATGATTGACGATTCCGATCCGTTCGGGCTTCTCGCGATTGTCGAGCACGACCGTCCGCCCGATCAAGGCGTAACGGATGCTGTCCAGGATCGCTTCCCAGCTCGCTTCGATGACGTTCTCGCTGACGCCGACGGTGTTCCAGCTCGCGTCGAAGTCGGACGACTCGATCAAGACGCGCACCTTCGCGGCCGTCGCGTCCTTCTCGTTGATGACGCGCACCTTGTAGTCGGTCAGATGGACGTCGCGAATGTCCGGATAATACGTCTCGAGCGCCTTGCGCAAGGCGTTGTCGAGCGCGTTGACCGGGCCGTTGCCTTCCGCGGCGGTGTACAGCGTCTCGCCATGAACCTTCACCTTGACGATCGCCTCGGACGCGACCGGGTTGTCGCCGGTCTTCTCGATGAGCAGCTTGAACGACTCGATCGTGAAGGCATTCTCCTGCTTGTCGTAAGCCTTGCGGATCAGCAGCTCGAGCGAGGCGTCCGCCCCTTCGAATTGATAGCCTTGATGCTCCATGTCCTTGATCTTCTGAATGAGACGCTTCGTCGACTCGTTCTCGAGATCGAAGTCGAGGTTCATCTCCTGCGCCTTGAAGACGAGATTGCTCTGGCCGGCGAGCTCGGACACGAGCACCCGTTGGCGATTGCCGACGAGCTCCGGCTCGATGTGTTCGTACGTCTTCGAGTGGCGCAGCACCGCGGAGACGTGAATGCCGCCCTTGTGCGCGAACGCCGCGCTGCCGACGTACGGCTGGTTGACCGGCATGCTCACGTTGGCGATCTCGCTGACGTACCGCGCCGTGCTGGTGAGCGTCGCCAGCTGCTCGTCGGAGATGCAGCGATAGCCGCCTAGCTTCAGCTGCAGGTTCGGTATGACGGATACGAGGTTCGCGTTGCCGCACCGCTCGCCGAGGCCGTTGAATGTGCCCTGAACCTGCCGCGCGCCGGCCTCCACGGCGGCGAGCGAGTTGGCGACGCCGAGCTCGCAGTCGTTGTGCGCGTGGATGCCGATCGGCGTCTTCACCGAGGCGACGACGTCGGCGACGATCGCCGATATTTCGCCGGGCATCGATCCGCCGTTCGTATCGCACAGCACGATCCAATCGGCGCCGGCGGCTTCGGCCTTGCGGATCGTCGCCAGCGCGTAATCGCGATTGTTCTTGTAGCCGTCGAAGAAGTGCTCGGCGTCGTAGATGACCTCGAGGCCTTGTTCTTTCAAATATCGGACGGAATCGTAGATCATCGATTCGTTCTCTTCCAGCGTCGTCTGCAGCGCCGTCGTCACCTGGAAGTCCCAAGACTTGCCGAAGATCGTGGCGACGCGAACGCCCGAATCGAGAATCGCCTTCAGATTTGCGTCTTCTTCGGGCTTCACGCCCTTGCGGCGGGTGCTGCCGAACGCGGTCACCTTCGCGTGCTTCAGCGAGAGCGATCCTACGCGGTCGAAGAACTCGATGTCCTTCCCGTTGCTGCCCGGCCATCCGCCTTCAATATAATGAATGCCCAAGTCGTCCAACTTGGCGGCGATTTTCAACTTGTCCTCGACGGTGAGACTGACTCCCTCGCCTTGGGTCCCATCGCGTAACGTTGTATCGAAGATCGTTACTTGTTGCGGCATTCCGGCGTCCTCCCTTGCTTCCCAAGATTCCCTTGTTGCGCGTATTTCGAATATTATAGCACGGTTTGCGGAGCCGGAGCATCCTTTTTCCTCGGACGGACGGTCGCTTGACCGGTCCGCGGCCTCGCGAGTATGCTGAAATCAGCGGCTTGGAGGAGTCATTATGGCGAATGAAGAAGCATACCCGAAACGCGGGAGAGTCATATTGCATATCGACATGAACGCCTTCTATTGCTCCGTGCACGAGGCGGCGGAGCCGGAGCTGTACCGCGGCAAGCCGACGGCGGTCGCGGGCAGCGCGGAAGCGCGCAAGGGCATCGTCGTCACGTCGTCGTACCCGGCGCGCGCTCGGGGCGTGAAGACGGGCATGACCGTGCGGGAGGCGACCCGGCTTTGCCCGGGGCTGATTCTATTGAAGCCCGACTTCGATCTGTACCGCAGCTACTCGCTGGCGTTCCTGCGCATCGTTGGCGACGTGTCGCCGCTCGTGCAGCCGGTGTCGATCGACGAATGCTACGTCGACATTACCGGCTCGAAGCAGTTCGGCCCGCCGCTCGCGATCGCCGCGGAGCTGCAGCGCCGCATCCGCGAGGAGTTGGGTCTCCCGTGCTCGATCGGCGTCGCGCCGAACAAGCTGCTCGCGAAGACCGCGTCGGACCTCAAGAAGCCGAACGGGCTGACGGTGCTGCGGCTGCGCGACGTGCCGAGCGTCCTCTGGCCTCGCCCGTGCGTGGAGCTGCACGGCATCGGGGCGAAGACGGCCGCGAAGCTGGAGCGTCTCGGCATCAAGACGCTCGGGGCGCTCGCGGCGGCGGAGGAGACGTTCCTCGTCGCGCACTTCGGCGTGAACGGCCATTGGCTTAAATCGGCGGCGAACGGCCGGGACGATGCGCCGGTGATCGCGGAGCGGGAGCAGGCGAAGTCCGTGGGCCATACGGTAACGCTGCCGGAGGACGTGACGGAGCCGGCCGAGGCGCGGCGCGTGCTGCTCAATCTGTCCGATCAGGTGACGCGGCGGCTGCGGCGCAAGGGACTGATCGCCTCCACCGTGCAGATTACGATCCGAAGGCCCGATATGAAGACGATCACCCGGTCCGTA
This sequence comes from Paenibacillus sp., assembly GCA_031181325.1. Classification (GTDB taxonomy): domain Bacteria; phylum Bacillota; class Bacilli; order Paenibacillales; family YIM-B00363; genus Paenibacillus_AE. The sequence goes on along the minus strand of JAPSKX010000079.1, from coordinate 11,385 downwards.
ACCCTCCCGGCTCCCACGGACGAGGCGGCGGTCGTGCATCGCGCCGCGTGCTCCTTGTTCGAGAAGCATTGGCCGTCTCGCGCGCCCGCGCGCCTGCTCGGCGTCGCCTGCCAGAACCTGCGCGAGAAGGAAGACGTGCCGATGCAGCTCGATCTGTTCGAGTATCGGGAGCAGCCGAAGAAGGCGGAATTGACGACCGTCATGGACCGCATCCGGGACAAGTACGGCGAAGGCGCGATTCTGACGGCGGGCATGCTCGGGGACGATCCCGCGGCCCGCATTCGCAATAAGAAGGAACGCGGCACCTCGCTGCAAATGGATCATCTAGAGAGGAACGAGGAACCATGAACGAACATCCGACGCCCGTCATCGTCTTCGTCGGCCGCCCGGACAGCGGAAAGACGACGCTCGCTTCGCAGGTGACGCGGTATTTCCATACAAGAGGGCTTCGCGTGTTATCGATCGTGGAAGCCGAAGAGGACGAGGCGGTTCGCGAGAAGTTCACGATCGCAGGCGCCGCGGAAATAAGATTTTATGCCGGCGCCGAGGGCCCGGACGAAGGGTTCGATCCGGGACGGCGGTACGACGTCGTCGTCGGGGACGGGTTCGCCCGTTCCGCCGCGCCGTAGGTATTCGTCTTCCGTACGGAGGAACAGGCCGCGCTGCTGGCGGAGGCGCATCCGCCGATCGTCGCGGCGGTGACGAAGGGCTCCTTCGCCAAAGAGAACGACGCGGGCTTGTCCGTCTATTATTTTCATGAACTGGACGAATTGGTAGACGAACTGGAGCGAAGCGTTCTGCGCGGACGTTCGTCCGATTCCGTTTGAATTTTGCACCGGGTTGTATTATGATGACAAATGAGGCTTGCAACCAAGGGATGAGAATAGGGAGGAATTATTCATGGCAAAGTACACGTGGGTAGATAAAGAGACCTGCATCGCGTGCGGCGCTTGCGGTGCGACTGCCCCGGACATTTACGATTACGACGACGAAGGCTTGGCCGAAGTCATCTACGACGGCGACAACAACCGCGGCGTAACGGAAATCCCGGAAGACTTGTACGACGATCTTCAAGACGCATCCGACGGTTGCCCGACGGATTCCATTAAGATCCAAGACAGCCCTTTCGATAATTAATCCGACGCAGGAATACGCCGAACCTTCCCTCGCAGCGCGCGATGGAAGGTTTTTTGCGTGCAAAGATTTTCATTGCGGTCTCGTCCTTAACGCCGTAAAATGAGGATGGGCGTTCCATATTCCAACGCCGACAGGTAGGAGGAAGAGATTGTGAGAAGAGCGAAGCAATGGGCAATTATGATGATGATTTTCACCGTTGTATTCAGCATGTTCGGCGGTACGGCTCTTGGCGCTTCCACGCGTTTCGCCTTGGTCACCGAAGTGACCGGCACCGTGAAAGTGACGAAGGCCGGCGGTACGAAGGAAATTCGCGTATTCAACGGCATGGGCCTGAACGAAGGCGATAAGCTTAAAGTCGAGAAGGATAGCAGCGTCTCTTTGAAGGTCGCGGATCGCGACGACGAAGTGGTGCTCGGGGCGAACTGGAGCGGGACGTTGTCCAAGCTGAAGGACGACGCGGGCGGCAGCAGCACGTCCGTAAAGACTTGGGCCGGAGCGATGTATAACAAGGTAGATAAGCTTTCGGGCTCCAACAGTACATATAAGGTAGAAACGCCGACCGCGGTCATGGGCGTGCGGGGAACGCACTTCATGGTATCGATCGATCCGATCACGGGGCTGCCGACGATGTTCGTCAGCGCGGGTCGAGTCGAGACGGGACCTCCGCAGCAGCATCAACCCCCCGTCGTGCTGCTGCCGTCGCAGCAGGTTACGGTCTATCCGGATGCGCCTCCGTCGGCGGGCGTCGGCTATGTCGATCCGGCGACGATCGTCTCGAACGCGCCTCCCAGCGTCATCTCGGCGTTGATGAAGAACAAGTCGCTGATCGACCAAGAGAACGAAGAGATATTGGAAGAGCTCGGCGGCGAAGAAGGCACGTTGGATTTGAGCGAGGAGGAAGCGCTCGAGAGGTATCGGTCCAACGTCGAGAACGCGTTGTTCAACGTGTTGAAGACCGCCGTGGAGACGGGGGCGATCGACGAGGACGAAGCGCAGGAAATCATCGACGACGCTAACGAAGAGGTGCAGGACCCGACGAAGCAGTTCGATTTGAACCGCGAGGTGCCGCCGATCGATAGGACGGCGGGCGTCGACCCAGCGGCGCAGCAGCAGCGCGAGCAGCTGAAGCAAGCGGCCGAGCAGAAGAAGCAGCAGCAGGTGCAGCAGAAGGAAGCGAAGAAGCAGGAAGTTACGACGAACAACGCCGCATTGATCCAACAAATCGTGCAAGCGGCGCAAGAGCTGCAGCAAGCGAACGAACAAGCGCAGCAGCAGAAGCAGCAGGAAGCGACGGATCGACTATTGAATCAATTGACCGAGCAGCAGCGCGAAACGCTGCAGCAGCGAGTGGAGCAAAAGCGGCAGGAGTCGCAGCAGCAACAACGGCCGCCGCAGACGCCGCCGCCGTCATCCGGCAACAACAATACGTCGAGACCGTTGCCGACGACGACGACGGTGGAAGTCAGTAAAGTCGAGTCGGTCGTAGGCGAACCGCTGACGATTACGGCGACAATGATTAATAATGTTACCGGAGGAGCGGTGCCGAACGGGACTTCGGTTACGTTCCGCAAAGGTTCGACGCCGATCGGAACGGCTGCGACGAACGACGGGAAAGCGGTGTTGACGATATCGCAATCCGAGAGCGCCAGCTTGTTCCCGATGGGGAATTACGCGGTGAGCGCAACCTTCTCGGGCACGAACGCGTTGCAAAGCAGTACATCGTTACCCGTATCGCTTAGTGTTAAAAGCGCCACGAGCGTGGAGGTAACGGCACCGGATTCGTCCGCCGTAGGGGCGGAATTCACCGTCGCCGTGCAGGTTAACGCAGTGTCTCCGGGCAGCGGCACGCCGGTCGGAACGGTCGAGCTGTACGACGGTACGAAGAAGCTGGACGAGAAGACGTTACTCTCGGGGAAGGCGTCGTTCGCGGTTAAGCCGACCGAGACCGTGACAACGACCAAAACGTATAAAGCTGTCTATAAACCTAGCGCAACAGCATTGTATTTCGGAAACTCCTATGAGTTCAAGCATGTCGTGGAGGAATCGGCGCCGACGTTACCGTCGTTGTCGCTGCAGAAGACGGATACGTCGGACGGCTTCGATATTGCCGTGAAGCTCGATAATTTCACGGGAACGAAGAAGCTGCTCGGGGTGCAAATTCATTTCGTCAGCGAGAGAAGCGTAGAGCCGAAGATGCTTACGGATCAGACGCATTACAATGCCGCGAAGTTTACGAATAAAGCTCAGACGGAAGAAGCATTCTGGTTTGTCGACGGGCTGGCCGACGATAATCAGCCAAAGCGCGAGTCGATTTACGCGTTGACGCTGTTCGGAACGGGAGCGCCGGTCGCTTTCGACGAGAACGAGACGATGGCGACGCTCAAGTTTAAGAGAACCAGCATGGACGAAACCCTCGACAATATCCGATACGTCTACGCCCAATTCGTGTTCGAAGACGGTACGTCTTACGTTCCTAACGTACCGATTCCTTCGGGCTGGAACTACTAAGGATTCATAAGGAGATCATATGAAAATCATTCGAACCTTAAGTCTTAGCAGCTTGGCGGCGGCCCTCCTGTTCGGAGCGGCTTCCGCCGCAAGCGCGGCGGTATATTCCTCGGACGGTCGTCCGCTCGTCGAATCGTTCGACGTCGCCGGCTCCGGGGAGTACGACGAGCTGAACGGCGCGGCGGCGGAAGCGTCGTTCCGGCATCCGGGCTCCGTGTTGGCGCTCGAAGACGGCTCCTTGCTCGTAGCCGATACGGGGAATCACCGGATTCGCTTGATCCGGCACGGCGACGTGTCCGTTTACGCGGGCGTAGAGGTTTCGGTGTTGTTCGACGACGCGGGCCTTCCTTCCGGCGCGCTGCGCGACGGTACGAGCGACCTGAGCTTCTTCTCGAGTCCGGCCGGACTCGCCGCCGACGCGAGCGGCAACGTCTACGTTGCAGACAAGGGCAATCACGCGATCCGGAAGATCGCGGCGGACGGGACGGTAACGACGATCGCCGGCAACGGCGTGCTCGGCCACAAGGACGGCGCCGGCAAGGATGCAGCGTTCGATTCTCCGTCCGACGTCGCGGTCGCCGCGGACGGTACGGTGTACGTCGCGGATACGTTGAATCATGCGATTCGCAAGATCGACGCGGCCGGCAACGTGACGACGCTGAACAAGCTGTCGCAGCGGGCCGTCGAAGCGTACGAAGGCGTCGTCGAGGGTGCGGGCGACTTCAAGGACGGAGCGATCGCGGAGGCGCTGTTCAACGAGCCGTCCGGGCTCGCCTTGGACGCGGAAGGCAATCTGTACGTCAGCGACACCGGCAATCAGCGCATTCGCTACATCGACTTCGACGCGGGTACGGTAACGACGGTCGCCGGCGGGGGTACGTACAAAAGTAACGCGCTGTACGTGGAAGGCTTCTACGTGGACGGCGCGGCAGCCGATGCTAGATTCTACAGCCCGAAAGGGCTCGCGATCGATGCGGAAGGCGGAGTGTACATCGCGGACAGCTTAAACCACAGCGTTCGATACTTGAAGGACGGTCGAGTCGTGACGGTCGTAGGCAACGGAGACGGCGAATACGGCTTCGTGAACGGCATCGACGAGGCGGCTTTGATCGATTATCCGGCGGATGTCGCGATCGGCGCGGACGGCAGCTTATACATTGCGGATACGTATAACAACTCGATTCGCGGCGTAACGTTCTACGAGCTTCCGAACGGATGGACGGGGAACGGGACGATCCGCGTGCTGTACAACAACGAAGCGGTGACGTTCGACGCGGCGCCGGAGCTTCGTTCGAACCGGACGATGGTCCCGGTGCGGGCGATCGCGGAAGCGCTCGGCTACGATGTGACGTTCGAAGGCGACGATATCGTATTGAGCGGCGCGACCGGTACGGTCACGCTCACGGTCGGCGTGCTGGAAGTGAAGCAAACCGTCGACGGCGTGACGACGACGACCGAGATCGACGCGACGCCGTATATCGAAGACGGTCGGACTTATGTGCCGATTCGATTTTTCGCCGAACAGATCGGCCTCGATGTCGATTGGCATGGAGCGACGACGACGGTCATCCTTAGAAACTAATAGCGCACAAGTGCGAAGGCCCCCCCGGCGATCCGGGCGGCCTTCCGTATGCAGCGAAAGAACAGTATCGGCGCGAGCACGCGATGACAAGACGGCGCAATCGAAGGTCGTGGGTCCCGAAGGCGGAGCCGGGCATATAGGGCGCTTCTTCCGACAATAGACGCAAAAACGCCGAGCGGCAGCTCGGCGGACGCGCCTTGGGGGAGGGGCGTTCCCTTCTAGTTATTGACGAAAATAATGAGCGCGATCAAGAGGATGAGTACGACGCCTGCCGAGATGGCGGTGATTTGTACCGCCTTCGGGTTGCCTTCGTCTTTCTTCGGTTTCCGCAGAGGCTGCAGCGTCTTACGCTTGGCCATGGCCTGTTCTCTCCTTCGATAGGTTGTCGGTTGTCCTTACATTGTAAACGGTTTCGGACCCCTTTTCAATGCATGACCCACGCGCGGTCGAGGCGGCGCTTTCTTTTTTATGGGAAACCTTTTACACTAAGAAGATGGGACAAGAGACGGAGAAAGCAGGGAGAAGCCAATGTTATATTCCATCGCGAAGTCGGTGTTGTTTCGCCTCGATCCGGAGCGCGCGCACCATCTTACCATCGATGCGCTGACGAGCGCGACGCGGGTGCCCGGCGCTTTGGCGGCGTTGCGAGCCGTGTACGGCGTGCCGTCGCATGCCGAGTTGGCAACGGACGTATGCGGCCTGAAGTTCCCGAACCCGATCGGGTTATCGGCCGGGCTCGACAAGAACGGTACGGCGGCGGAGGCGTTCGCGGCCATGGGCTTCGGCTTCGTAGAGGTCGGCACCGTAACGCCGAAGGGCCAGCCGGGCAACGAGCAGCCAAGGCTGTTCCGTCTGAAGGAGCATGAAGCGCTCATTAATCGGATGGGCTTCAATAACGTCGGCGCGGAGACGATGGCGGCGAGCCTCGCCCGCGCGCGCATGCCGGTGCCCCTCTTCGTGAACATCGGCAAGAACAAAGCGACGCCGAACGAATCGGCGGCCGACGATTACATAAGCAATCTGCGGATGCTGTACGCCTACGGCGACGCGTTCGTCGTGAACGTCTCCTCGCCCAATACGCCCGGCCTGCGCAGCTTGCAGCAGGGCGACGAGATGCGCGCGCTGCTCGAAGCGGTCGCATCCGCACGCGACGCGCTCGCGAGCGCCGGACCGGGCGCGAAGCGGAAGCCGGTGCTCGTCAAGATCGCGCCGGACCTGTCGGACGAGCAGCTCGCCGACACGGTGGCGGCGGTCGTCGCGTCTCGCGTCGACGGCTTAGTGGCGACGAATACGACGCTGTCCCGGGAGCCGGTCGCGTCGCACCGCCATGCGAACGAAGCGGGCGGACTCAGCGGCAAGCCGCTGAAGCGGCGCTCCACGGAGGTGATACGAGACGTCTATCGCGAGACGAAGGGCGGGCTGCCGATCATCGGGTCGGGCGGCATTTTTACCCCTGAGGACGCATATGAAAAGATACGGGCGGGCGCCTCGTTAGTACAGGTGTATACGGCGCTCATCTATGAAGGCCCGGGCCTGGTTCGCCGATTGGCCGAAGGCGTGCGGACGCTGGCGCTGGCGGACGGGTTCCGCAGCGTCTCCGAAGCGGTAGGCCGATAACGAGAGGGCGAGAGGAAAGCCCGGACGGCGACAGGAGGTGCGACGGATGGACGGAAGAGACTGGGGCAAATTTTTGATCCCCTACGATCAAGCCGTGGAAGAGCTGAAGGTAAAGTTCAAGACGATGCGCGTCGAGATGAAGAAGCGCGAAGAATATTCGCCGATCGAATTCGTGACGGGGCGCGTCAAGCGGGTGTCCAGCATTCTGGAGAAGGCGAAGCGGCTCAGCGTGCCGATGGAGAAGCTGGAGGAAGGGATCGAGGACATCGCGGGCATCCGCATCATGTGCCAATTCGTGGCCGATATCGACCAGATGGCGGACTTGATCCGGTCGCGCAAGGATATGCGGGTGCTCTACGAGAAGGATTATATTAAGAACAATAAACCAAGCGGGTACCGCAGCTTTCATATGATCGTCGAATATCCGGTGCAGACGGCTCTTGGCATGAAGGTGATTCTGGCGGAGCTGCAGCTTCGGACGCTCGCGATGAACTTCTGGGCGACCATCGAGCACTCGCTCAGCTACAAGTTCAGAGGCAACCTGCCGGAGCATATCCGGGAGCGCCTGCAGAGCGCGGCGGAAGCGGCGTTCAAGCTGGACGAGGAGATGTCGCAGATCCGCGAAGAAATCGTCGAAGCGCAGAAGCTGTTCGAGGATCAATCGTCGCAGGTGACCCAAGTGCTGAATCACATTCAGCAGTTATATTTCTACAATCGAGCGAAGGAAGCGCAGCAGTTTCAGAACCGATTCAGCGAGCTGTGGGGCGTGGAAAACGATCCCTGGCGCCTGCGCGAGCTCGCCGATCAGATCGAAGCCGCTCTCGTGCTGGCGAAGAAGGAAAACCTATCGTGACGGCGGCCGCCTACGATCCGCTTTACGTCGCGTTCGTCGCCTACTTCAACCGGGAACGGGACTACTTCGAATGCCACGAAGTGATGGAACAGTTGTGGCTCGAGGAAGGCCGCGACCCGCTGTACCAAGGCTTGCTGCAGGTCGCCGTAGGCCTCTATCACCACCGCAACGGCAACATCGACGGCGGGGTCAAGCTGCTGACGGCGGCGATTCAGAAGCTCGAAGGCCATGCGCCCGTCGTGCTCGGTATTCGGCTCGATCGGCTGATCGAGGAGGCGAAGGCGCATCTGGCGCAGCTGCTTCGTCACGAGGCGACGCCGTTCCCGTTCCGGGATCTCGACATCGAGATCGTCGATCCCGCGCTTCAGGATGCGGTCGACGCGTTCGAACCGGGCGAAGAAGCACATCCGTAGCAGGTTCGAGCAGTATGCAAAGAGCCCCCGCATCGCCGCTCGCGGCGATATGGGGGCTCGATTTATTTTTTTCCCAAAGTTAATTAGGTCGCGGCGGTCTCGCCGTACGTCCGATCAATGTAGTCGCGAATTTCGTCGACCGTCTTGCCTTCGTCCGCGAGCTTGATCGCGTCGCGAACCTCCATCAAGCAGATGCCGCAGGACGCGCCGTGATCCGTCCAATGCACGCCGTCGTCGTCGACGCCCGCGATGAAGCAGCGGTACAACGAATCGTGCGGATCGTTATACTCCATGCAGCCGCAGTAGCAATTCAATTCCTTCAAGATGTCCGCGTGCGCGTACACCTGCGAGTAGAACTCCTTCGTCGTGTCCGTGAAGTTCTCGAGGAACGACGGCAGCACGTCCGCCGACGCCGTCAGCTCGATATTGTCCGGGAGCTCGCCGTGGGCATGACCTGCATGGTCCTCGCCCGCGGTCGACGCGCAGCCCGACAAGACGAGAAACAAAATCAATCCGAGAGCGACGAACGATAAGGCTCGGCGACGACTCATAGCGACGCGGTTGCCTTATGTTTATTAAGGAATTCGGTGAACGTCTCCGCCGTAATCCCGGGGCCGAAGCCGCCTTCGATGCGCTCGACTTCTACGCCGTTCTCGTAGTAAATGAGCGTCGGCGTATAAGTGATATCGTACTTATTGTAGCCGTCGTTGTAGACGTCGAGATTGAATTGCTTGACGTCGACGCCCGCGTCCTCGATCAGCGGATTGAGCTGCGGCGTCGTGGCGATGCAATGCGGACACTGCGCGGAGAAATAATACAGGAAGAACGACTCCTTATCGGCAAGCCGCTTGTCCAGCTCTTCGGGCAAAATGATGTTCTGGTAATTCGGGTCGTCCAGCAGGCCGACCGTCTGCGGCGACAGCTGCGACGTCGGAATGCCGTACACGTTATCGCTGCTCGCCTTGTTCGCTTGCTGATTGACGACGACGAGCGCGACGATTAGCAGGGCGAACACGCCGAAGTACAAAATCAGCTTGCGCGAGACGTTCTTTTTTTGTTTCGGTCCGCCGCGGGAGGCGGAAGCTTTCTTGCTCACGAAGGTCACCTCTTCAAATTTGAGATTTAGAATGAGATCATTATACTATAATCGTGGACGGACGACTATCGTCCGTTCGGTGACAATTGAAGGGACGAGTGGTATACCTATGGGCGCGAAGCTTCGGCTCGATAAAATGTTAAGCCATCTCGGATACGGCTCCAGAAGCGAAATCCGGAAATACGCGAAGGAAGGACGAATCGCGGTCAACGGTCGAAAGACGAAGGACAGCGGCGAGCAAGTCGATCCGGATCGCGACGAGGTCGTCTTCGACGGAACGGTCGTGCGGTATCGCGAATTCATATATTTAATGATGCACAAACCCGCCGGCGTCGTCTCGGCGACGGAGGATACGCGCGACCGCACGGTCGTCGACTTGTTGACGCCCGAGCAAGCCGCGTTCGATCCGTTCCCGGTCGGCCGGCTCGACAAGGATACGGAAGGGCTGCTGCTGCTGACGAACGACGGGCAGCTGGCGCACCGGCTGCTGTCACCGAAGAAGCATGTGCCCAAGACGTATTACGCGCTCGTCGCGGGCCTCGTGACGGCGGAGGACGGGGCGGCGTTCGAGAAGGGCGTAACGCTCGACGACGGCTACGTGACGCTGCCGGCGAAGCTGCGGGTGCTGGAGGCCGTCGAGAGCGGCCCGAGCCGGCCGGTATCGCGCATCGAACTGACGATCACGGAAGGGAAATTCCATCAGGTGAAGCGGATGTTCGAAGCGGTCGGCAAGAAGGTGACGTATCTCAAGCGGCTGTCGATGGGAAGCTTGAGGCTGGATCCGGCGCTGGGAATCGGTCGCGTCCGCGAGCTGACAGGCGAGGAATTGGAAAATCTCCGTATGGGGGTTCCGGAATCGGGACAATCTACAAGATGATTGTTCAACTCCAACCACCACTATAGCGGAGGGAATCGCCATGACCACGATCATGCTTAGGCCCGATCTGAAGACGTCGGGAGGAGAAATCCACGACATATTACTGAACGGACGGTATGCCGGCAATATGACCCTCGTCTACCGCGAGCGTGATCGGATCGGCGGAGCCGTGCAGCTCGACCGCGCGTCGATGACGGAATCGGACAAGCGCGAGGTGGTGCAATTCGTCCGGAACTACATCCAGGACCTCATTCTCGCCGTACGCGCCGTCGATTGCGACGTCGTCGTCACGAACAGCGCCTACGACCATATCATCGCGACGAGCCGCGACGAAGCGGGGCGCGCGAAGGAGATGGACGTCGAGGACGAATACGAGCTGTCGGGCGAAGACGAGGACGCATTCGAGCCGAGGGCGTACGCGGAGGAAGACGAGGAAGAATCGTACGCGGCGGAGAACGGCGACGAATACGAGCCGATGGGCGACGAAGATGCGGACAGCTTGGACATCCTCGAGATGCGGACGCCGGAAGGCCGGAAGGCCGCGTACTACGAGCTCGTCGTCGTGAGCGAAACCCGTAATCAAATAGAGTACCATGTGTACGACCAAGAGATGGATTGGCTGGCCGAGGCGGTGTTCCGAACGCACGGAACCGATTGCTTCGGGGAAATCCGCTTCAACTTCCTCCCCGGAGAGGACGAAATCGAAGCGGTGACCGACTTGATCGTATCGGACTTCGACGACGAAGCGATCGATACGTTCGACATTCGCGTGCTGCACGAAGGAGACGAGCTGGAGCGCATCGAGTTGACGCACGAGGACTTGAGCGACCTGGACGCGTACGAGGACGATGGGTTCGACGACGCGGAGAGCGACTTTACCGTGACGCTCGCGCGGGACGACGGCGATATGCTGACGTATGAAATTTACGATCAGAAGCGCGGCGGCCTTCCGATCGGCACCGCGACGGTCGATATCGCGAATCGGCAGCTGTCCGGCTTCATCGACTTCCGCGATTCCACCGACGAAGAGGAACGCGAAGAAGTCGCGTCTTTGCTGATGCGAGAGCTGGACAAGGAGAAGGAATATAAGTCGCTGAACTTGTCTGTGATGCACGCGAACGTGAAGATCGACGAGCTGTTGTACGAAACCGATCGGGTGCATTAAAGCAAGGAGCGAAGCGAAACCGGAGCGGCGCAAGGAGACGTCGGCGTACGTCTCCGCCGGACGGCTGGCCCGACTAGACGAACCGCAGCGCGATGCGCTGCGGTTCGTCTTTTTTTTCGCGGCGTCTTGAGGTATAG
>JAPSKX010000078.1 GCA_031181325.1 Paenibacillus sp. | reverse complement strand
GGGACGTACTCAAGGCAAGTGGTATTTGTTCTATCACGACGCCTCCTTATCCGGCGGCGTCAATCAGAAGCGCTGCGTCAAGATGACGGAGCTGTTCTACAACGAAGACGGGACGATTCGAACGATCGATCCGTATGCGGGATAAAATAGCCGCCGGCCGACGCCCATGCGTCGGCCGTTTCATGCTCTATAGACGTTCATTCCCTTCCATCTCGTTACAAGAAAAGTTATAATAGAGTTTGTAATCACTTTCGAAAATGGGGGTGGAAGGATATGGACGAGGAGCCCGGGGAAGAGAGCGATAGTAACCATATACATCGGAACGGCAGCGCACCGACATATTACAAACGCGAGTAAACCTCTCCCGATCGACGCGAAGAAGCTAAAAAAACATTCGTATAGGGGAGAGTAACGTTGCTTACCGCTTTGATGATTCTTGCTGTTCTGATCGTATTGAACGCCTTTTTTGCGGCTTCGGAGATCGCATTGATTTCGTTGAACGACAACAAAATCAAAGCGATGGCGGAGGAAGGTCATAAGAAGGCAGGACTATTGCACAAACTCCTGAGCGAACCTAGCCGTTTCTTAGCCACCATTCAAATCGGGATCACGCTGGCAGGATTTATGGCGAGCGCGTTCGCGGCCGAAAGCTTCGCCGGCGGCTTAGCCGACGCGCTGTACGCGATGGGAATTCCGATTCACAGGGAAATACTGGAAACGATTTCCGTCATGCTGATTACCGTACTTTTATCTTATTTCACATTGGTTCTGGGAGAACTCGTACCGAAGCGAATCGCGATGGAGAAGTCGGAATCGATCGCGATGTTCGCGGTTATGCCGCTGACGGTGTTGTCCAAGCTGACGGCGCCGTTCGTGAAGTTCCTTACCCTCTCCACGAATACGCTGGTCCGCCTGTTCGGCGTCGATCCGCATGCGGATAAGGAACAGGTCACCGAAGAAGAAATCCGTATGATGGTCGACGTGGGCAAAGAGAACGGCGCGATCGACGAGAACGAAAAGACGATGATTAACAATATCTTCGAGTTCGACAATAAATCCGTATCGGATATTATGACGCATCGAAGGAATGTCGTGAGTTTACCGCTCGGTCTCTCGCTCCATGAAGCCGCGGCTACGATCAATGAGGAGAAGTACACGCGATTCCCGGTCTATTCCGAACATATCGACAATATCGTCGGCGTCTTACATGTGAAAGACCTGCTGCCGTATTTAGAGATGCGCACGGACCCGGATTCGTTCCGGTTGGAGTCGATTCTCCGGAAGCCTCACTTCGTACCCGAGTCGAAGCGAATCGACGAGCTGCTCAAGGAGCTCCAAATCAACAAGGTGCACCTGGCGGTAGCGATCGACGAATACGGCGGAACGGCCGGGATCGTCACCATCGAAGACGTGATCGAAGAGATCGTCGGCAACATCTACGACGAGTACGACGAAGACGAGAAATCGATCGAGAAGGCGACCGACGGCGCCTACGTCGTCGACGGCGGCGTCCATATTCGAGAAGTGAACGCCCTGCTCGATATCGAGCTTCCGAACGACGAATTCGATACGATCGGCGGATTCGTCATCAGCCAGCTCGGGCGAATTCCCGACGAGAACGAGCGGCCCTCGATCGAATTCGCCGGGTATCGCTTCCTTGTCGAGGAAGTGCTCGAGATGAGGCTCGGCAAGATTCGTATCGCGAAGGCCGAGCCTGCGGCTCAAGAGTCGCTGTCATAACCGTAAAAGAGGGGTTGTCCCGAGTCCAGCGACTTCGGAGACAACCCCTTCTTCATTGCGGAATTTCTTCGCGAGTTCCCTCATTGCATCGTCGCGCGACAAGAAGTTCTCCGTTGGAGCGGCGAACGGCAATTCCCGCTAAAGCAGATGTTTCGCCGTTTCCTCGGTCGTAATGACCACATTGACCAATTCGCCATGTAACGCTCCCCGTATCGCTTCCGCCTTGCGGATGCCGTGCGCCACGCCGACCCGAAGCTCGACTTCCAGGAAATCCGAAGGCGTGATGCCGATGACCCGTTCACTTAAGGCCTTGCACCCGAAAGTCCCGTTGCGGTCGAAAAAGTGAAAGGCGATGTCGCCGACGAAGTCGGACGTCGTCAACGTCTCGTTCATGTCCGGCGCCAGGTTGGCGGATACGATCGACGCATCCGCGCCCGTGTGGCCGATACCGACGATAACGGCGTTCGCCTGCTTAGTCTCCTCCAGCATCTCTCGAATGCTGGGATCGGCTAGGAATCCGTTCTTCCTGTCGACGCTCGCGACGACCGCGGGCGCGGGGAGGAACATGGCCTTGCCGTGAAGCGCGCGACTCCATTGCTGTACGACGGAGGTCGCCGGCACGAGGTCCTCCTTCGCCCCGAGGCCCCCGGAGAGCTGCACGAGCTTTAAATCGGGTCTGGGGTCGCACTGATGCAACTGAGTGCCGATAGCGTAGAGCGTCCTGCCCCAGCCTAACCCTATGGACCCGCGAACCGGCAATACGGAATTCAAATACATCCCTGCCAACGCTTCGAACGAATAGCCGGCGCGCTCGTCGGTGCGCAATACGACGCAGTCTTTCATACGGAAGCGCTTCTTCAGCACCGACTCGATCGAGGCGCATCGCCAGCTCTCTAGATCCGAGGCGATGCGGAACTCTACGATTCCGGCGTCCTTGGCTTCCTGAAGGAACCTCGCTACGGAAGACCTGCCGATGCTGAGCTGCTCGGATATTTCCTGTTGGCTATAGCCAAGAATGTAATACATGCGCGCGATCCGTTCTAAGAATTGTCTTTTGGAATGATGGTCCTTCTTCGCGGAATGTACCATACGATCCTCCGAATTGTAGCAAAGTCGGTGCGATGCCGATGCATCACAGCGCGTGCGGCCTGCCGTTAAACTGCAGCATTCTGGCTTCTCCGCCGGACGTTTTCTCCAGCACGCAAACCCCCGTATTATGCAACACCATGGTGCGATAAGCGGCGAACGGCATACCCAGGACCCTCGCGAACATAATTCGTATCGCCGCGCTGTGCCCTACGACGAGGATGCGTTCCTCCTCGCGATCGCACCCGGACAGAAGCGATTCGAGCGCCTGCACGTATCGCCGGCCGACCTCCGCGGCGGATTCGCCCGTTCGACCGGCCGGCGTATGTTCGGGACGCTCATACCAAGCCTCCCAATCCTCCGGGTACGTCCGCTGGATGTTCGTCAGCGTCATCCCTTCCCATAGCCCATAGTCGAGCTCGCGTACCTCTTCCAAGCATTCGACGTCCATTCCGCGGCCGCGTGCGATCGTCTCGGCCGTATCGACGGCCCTTCGGAGCGGCGAAGCGACAATCCGATCGAACCGAATGTCCGTCAGCCAGTCGGCCGCGGCCGACGCCTGTCGCTTCCCCTCCGCGGACAAGCCGATATCAGTGCGTCCGCAGTAGCGATTGCCGTCCCGGTTCCAGTCGGTCTCGCCGTGCCGCATGAAATACACACGCGTCATTGCTGTCTTTCCTCCCATCATAGCAGATATCCGCGTCGTTGCAATTCCTGCAAGAACATCTCGTACGATTCCTCGTAGCGTTGCCGTTCCGCTCGAGATCCGGGCTCGACTAATGCTTCCAGCGTCAGCATCCGGTTCCCGGCTTCCGAGATGTTGGAGAAATACGTCTTGGATGCGGCCAGCACTGCCGCCCCGGCCGCCCCGGTCGTGTGCTTCATCTTGCGAATCGGAACGCCCAGGACGCTGCTGCGAATCCGGAGCCAGCTCGCGCTGTCGCTTGCTCCTCCCGCGGTGTACACGTGATCGACCGGTTCCCCGGAAAGCCTGCCGATGAGCTCGTAACTAAGCCGTTCGATATACGCCGTGCCCTCCAGTCGCGCCGTATAGCTCGCTTCCTTCGCTAAGCCGCCAGGCTCGAAGCCTCTTGCCTGCGGAGAGATGAACGGAAATCGCTCCCCTTCCCGAACTAACGGGTAGGCCAAATGCGCGGTCGGCGTCAGGCGCGCCGCTGCTTCGTTCAAAGCGGGCAGCTCATCGCTGTCGTAATCCAGCGCCACCCAGTCGGCGCCGGTATTGCTCGCCCCGCCCGGCATCCAATGTCCTTCGGGATGGCGATGATTGTAAATCCGCCCTAATTCGTCCTTCACGGGAAGCCGTGTCACGCCCTTCACGACGAGGGTCGTGCCGATCGTTGTGTTCCAATCGCCGGGTCGCAAGGCGCCGGAGGCAATCTGAGCGGCGCAGCTGTCCGTTACGCCGGCCGTTACGTACGCGCTCTCGGGCCATCCGGTCGCTTCGGCAACCTCCCGCGTTAGCGTGCCGACGACCGAGCCGGTCGGCACGACGGTCGGCAACAGCTCAAGCGCAATGCCGAGCGAGGCCTGCACGTAACCGGGCCATTCGTTATTTTCGACATCGTATCCAGTCTTCAGGCTGTTCGTCGGATCGGTCGTCCCCCAGCAGCCGCTTAGTCTGCCGACGATAAAGTCAGCGGCGTGCAGCCATAACCGCACCCTCCCGGCCAAAGCCGGGAACGTCTCATGGAACCAGACGAACTTGGATAACGCCGACGAGCTGCCGAACGCGGTGTATCCTCGCACCCCTGCGCGGCGCGCGGCCTCCGAGCAGGCGGCCCCCGCGGCCGCGGAGCGGGGGTCACTGTACAGGAAAGCCGGGGCGATCGGCCGGTGGTCTGCGTCGACCGGGATGACCGTGCCGGACGTCGAGCAGACGGTCAAGGCGCGGATTTCGACGGCTTGCCCGCCGCGCCTGATCTCGGCCGCCACTTGTCTAAGGCAGGCGACAACGCTCCGCCACCACAGCTCCGGGTCTTGCTCCTGCCGCAAGCGAAACGAGTCCAGCTCGCGGAACGAGATGGCATGGCTCGCGCATAAAGCCCCGTCCTCCAGCATCGCCGCGACCCTCACCCCTTGCGTGCCGATATCAATGCCCACAAAGGCCAGCTTCCGCTTAGACAAGGCTGCCTCCCGCCTCCGGCCTGCCCCTAAGACGGGCTAAGGCTTCGGGGTTGTACAGCAACTCCGTTCCGACCGCGCGCTGCAACCATTCCGAGAGCGCGTCGAGCATCATGCGGGCGTGATAACGGTCGACCTCGAACGTGTTGCCGGCAAGATGAGGGGTCGCCTGCACATTCGGAAGGTCAACCAGCTCGTAGTCCCGTTCGTCCGGCGGCTCGGCGTAATATACGTCGACAATCGCGCCGGCGATCGACCGCTCCTTCAGCGCGGCCAATAACGCAGTCCGTTCGACGACAGCAGCGCGCGCGCTGTTCACGAAAATCGCGTCCTTCTTCATCAACCCGAGCAATCGGCCGTCGATCATCCCCTGCGTCTCCTTGGTGACCGGCAGATGCACCGAGACGATGTCGCTCGTCGCGAACAGCTCTTCGAGGGCGACCGGCGCATAGCCCGGGTCGGGCGAGGCTTCGAGATGGGGATCGAAATACTGGATCCGGCAGCCGAACGGCCTCAGCAGCGCTGCCAGTCTTCTGCCGACACCGCCGAGGCCGACGAGGCCGATCGTCTTGCCCGATAATTCCGAGCCGCGGAATTGCAAATACGATGCATGGCTGGAATCCGTCCATCGGCGCTCCCGCAGCCATGCTCTGCTCTCCGGGATGTGGCGAAGCATAGCGATGACTTCGCCGATGACGTATTCGGCAACGGCCTGGGCGTTCCGAGCCGGCGTGCGGAACACCGGAACGCCATGTCGCGTCGCCGCCGCGACGTCCACGTTCGAAGGCGTGCCTCGGCATACGCCGACCCATTGAAGCGAATCCACCGCGAACACCTCGGCGGGAACCGGGTCATGCTCAACGATCAGGCCTTGAGCCCCGGTTTCATGCAGCATCGCGATCAGTTCCTCGGCGGTATGGGCGCGACCGTTGGCCTTCCAAGGCCGGTACGCGACGTCGCCGAATCGCCGAAGCCGTTCGAGCTCTTCTTCGAAGAAGGGGGCAGTTACTAACAAAATCATGGTTCTTCTACCTTTCTGACTCGTATTCGAGGCTGCATAAGGAGAGGAATGGACGCGCAGCCCATTCCTCGTCCGCTTATGTTATTTTCAGACTATCGGCTCTCCTGGTATCGTTCGTAAGCTTGATTGTACAGCTCCAAATATTCGTTCAAGCCCATGCTTTCCAGCTGTCCCACATACTGATCCCATTCCTCGAACGTTCTCGCGCCGGAGATGAAGGCGGCCTCGTTCTCGTTGATGAAAGTATGAATATCGTCCTGCAGCAGAATCAGCCGGTCAAGCTCGTCCTGCGTGTAGTTGAAACGCGGCCACACCTCCTCGATAATATGCGGTTTGATCGTTGCCGTCGCCTCGAGCGTATCCGGATTCGTCTCTGCGCCCTTAAAAAAGTCCTCGTAGACGACGCTCGGATAATTGCCGCCGAGCCATGTCAAGTATTTCGCTAATACTTGGTTTTGCGTCAATCCGTCCGGGCTGTTGCGCACGCTGTCGACATATTCGACCGAGCCGTCCGGAAGCTCCTCGTACGTCAACCCCTCGAAGCCCATGAAGAACATCTTGCTGCCTTCCTCACTGTAAAAGTGGTCGATCCAGCGAATCGTCGCTTCCGGGTTCGGATTCTTGTCCGTGATGACGAAGGCGCCTTCCTGAATCGCCGCCGGCGTGACATACGTGTATTGCCGATCGCCGTGCGGCCCCTCTAACGCTGGCGCCCCGACGTACTTATCCATCTGCATCGGCGCATTGGCGTTATAAGCGATCACAGTGCCGAACAGCCCCTGCGCCCCTTGCGCATAGAACTCGGCGCTCTTGAGGGTGAAGATGTCCTCGTTGACGAGGCGCTCGGTGTGCAGACGGTTCAAGTATTGCAGCAATTCCTTGTATCGTTCGTCTGCCCGGAAAAACCGCAGCCCGCCCGACTCGGGATCCACGTCTACGTAAGGATGCGCCGTTCCCCGATTCCCCAAGCCCCAAGCGCCTTTCAAATATTGAATCAGGTCATTATATCCGCGGCCGGCGTACGGAATCTCGTCCTGGACTCCGTTGCCGTTCGGGTCGTTCTCCTTCACGGCCTTGAGGTATTGGTAGAACTGCTCCGTCGTCGTCGGCATCTCGAGACCGAGCGTCTCCAGCCAATCCTGGCGGATCCAAGGCTTCGCCGGCGTGCGGAGCGACAGGAAGTCCGGATCATAGTAGGTCGGGAAGGAATAGATGTTGCCGTCCGGCATCGTGAGCGCTTGCTTCGTCAGCGGATCTTGCTCGAGAATTCGCTTGAAATTCGGTGCATACTCGTCGATCAAATCGTTTAGGGGAACGAAGATGCCCTGCTGGCCGTAGCGGTACAAATCCGCCGCCGAGAATCGCGCGGTATGGAACGCATGCGGATAATCGCCGCTGGAGAGCATCAGATGCTTCTTCTCCTCCACCCCGTCCGCGGGCACCATCTCCCACTTCACATTGACATTGGTCATTGTCTTGTAATCCTCGAAGAGCTTCACCGTATTCCAGTCCGGGTTGGAAGAATAGGCGTAACCGCCGAAGAAATTCAACTCGATCGGCTCTTCCACGATCGGGAAGCCTTCGGTCTTAACCGAATCGGCGGCGACCGTTGCTTCGTCTTCGACGGACGGAGCGGCCGCTTCCGGGGCGGGCGTCGATCCGCCGTTGCAAGCGGACAAGAGAACAGCCGTCGTCATTGGCAGCGCGATCCATGTTTTTTTAGCTTTCATCGTAGTACCACTCCTCTGTCCTGTTCATTTTCCGTATATTCAACCTTTCAAGGAACCGATCATGATGCCTTTCACGAAATATTTCTGCAGGAACGGATACAGCGCGAGCATCGGCAGGTTCGCCGCGATGACGACAGCGTACTTCAAGGTTTCCGTCTGCATCAAATACCCTAGCGTATCCTCCTCGCGATGGGAGGCCATCCCCTCCATCTGATCCCGAAGCAAGATCTCGCGCAAAATCAGTTGCAGCGGATACCGCTCCCGGTCGGATAAATAGATGAGGGCATTAAAGAATGCGTTCCAATGGCCGACGGCGTAAAACAAGGTCATCACGGCAAGAATGGGCATCGACAGCGGCAAAATGACGCGAAATAACGCGCCGGTATGCGAGCAGCCGTCGAGCTGGGCCGACTCCTGCAGCTCGTAAGGAATCGCCGTCTGGAAGTAGGTGCGCATGAGCATGACGTTCCAGACGGAGACCGCCCCGGGCAGCAGCACCGCCCACATCGTGTCCAACAGCTGCAAATCCTTCATGAGCAAATACATCGGAATGAGGCCGCCGCTGAAAAACATCGAAAAAACCATGAGCGCCGTGAAAAAGTTGCGCAGCACATATTCTCTGCGGGAAAGCGTGTATGCCGCCATCGTCGTCAAGACGACATTCATCGCAGTTCCGACGGCGGCGTACCCGATCGTGTTGAGATAGCCGATCATGATGTCGCGATTCCCGAAAACCCGGGCATACGTCTCTAAGGTGAGTCCGCGCGGCCATAGCCAGACGTCGCCTTGCAGGACATGCCGAGGCTCGCTGAGCGAGGAGCTGATCACGAACAGCAGGGGATACAGTACGGCCATCGCCGCTAAGGCGAGAAGGCCGACGAACACGGCGCCCGTCATACGGTCTCCGAAGCTATCGCGCAACATACCGTTCGCCTCCTTTACCATAAGCCGGTTTGATTCAATCTCCGCGCCGCCGCATTGACGGTCACGAGAAGGATGAAGCTGACGACCGCGTTGAGCAAGCCGATAGCAGCCGAGTAGCTGTATTGCGCGCCGAGTATGCCTGTCCGGTACACATAGGTCGCAATCACGTCGGAGGCGGGCATGTTCAAGGCGTTTTGCATCAGAAACACCTTCTCGAATCCGACGCTCAGCACTCTTCCGGCGTTCAGGATAAGCAAGATGACGATCGTCGGCGCGAGCGCCGGCAGGTTAATATGCCAGATCCGCCGCAACCGACCGGCCCCGTCGATCGCGGCCGCTTCGTGCTGCTGCGGGTCGACGGAGGTGAGCGCCGCAAGGTAAATGATCGAGTTCCAGCCCATTGACTGCCAAGCTTCGGACAAAACATAAATCGTCTTGAACCATGATGGCTCCGTCAGGAAAGCGATGCTTTCGACGCCGAGCAGCCCTAGGATGCGATTGATCAATCCGTTATCCGGCGCGAGGAATATAGTCAGCATCCCGACGACGACGACCGTGGACAAAAAATGCGGGGCGTAGGTCAGCGTCTGGACCGTCTTCCGAAACCACGCCGCGCGAATTTCGTTCAGCATAAGTGCCAGCAGGATCGGCAGCGGGAAGCCGACGACGAGTTCATAGACGCCGATCCCCAACGTATTGCCGAATAACCGCCAAAAATAAAAGCTGTTATAAAACCGCTCGAAATGATCGAAGCCGATCCACGGACTGCCCCAAATCCCCATCGAAGCCATAAAGTTCTTGAACGCAATCTGAACGCCGTACATCGGGGAATACTCGAACACCGCGAAATAGATTAGCACCGGCAGCGCAAGAAGATGCAGCTCCCATTGCCGAAGCAGCTTCCGCAGGAGTCGCGCCCCCTTGCCTCTGGGCGGAATCGTCGGGGCGGAGAGCTGATCGACGGTCTGCTTGGCCAATGCTTCAACCTCCTTTCGTTTTGGACATATGTCCATTTTTAATTGATTTGACCATTTCTTGATCATCTTATCATCGCGTTCCGAGAAGCATCTACCCGATTTGTGTTAAGCGAAAATGGATATTTTGTAAATCCGCGGCGAACGATGGCGAAAAAAAATGCCGCCCGCGCATCATCGCGCGCGCGGACAGCATGAACGGCACCGTTACGGAAGCCTGGCCGCCGGCGGATGCTGGCTACAATACTGTTGATATTTCTCGAGCTCGTTCGTCGTCACCAGTACATCCGGAAACTGCCTCAAAAATTCCATTTGCTCCTCCGTATCGCCGGGCCACACGATTAGCTGCACCCCGCGTTCCGCCGCCTCAAGCGCGATGTCGTTAGACAGATATGCCGTCGGGAGGGCTAGATATTGAAAGCTCCAACGCTCGATCGCCTCGAACAAGAACGGACTCGAACCCGAGATCGTAATGCCGGCCGGTACGCTGGCGTTTAACTCCCGCACCTTCGCCATGGAATAATGATCGAAGGACAGCAGGTACACTTGATCCAGCATGTCCATCTCCCGAATCACCTCCAGCGACCGCTCCTCCAAACCGGGATACCGACCTCCGGCTTGCTTCAGCTCCACGCTGACGACGGCGCGGCCCTTCGCCAGCTCCAGCGCCTCCCGCAACGTCGGAATGCGCTCCTGCCCATGCACCTTCAATCGTTGCAGCTCGCCCCAATCATAATCCTTTACCTTGCCCTTGCCGTTCGTCACGCGTTCCAACGTGAAATCGTGGAAGACGATCGGAACGCCGTCCTTGCTTAACTGAACGTCCAGTTCCAGGTAAGCGTAGTTCAACTGGAGCGCCGCCTCGAACGAAGCGAGCGTATTTTCCGGATACTTAACCGGATATCCCCGGTGGGCAACCCCGCGGAATGTATTCACGATTCGATTCCTCCTGTTCGTTAGCGCTCAGGGTCGACAGCATCAATAAACATTTGCTCATTCTTGATACTTATGTCCACCCCAGCATTATTATATAGAAAATGACCGATGGTTACAGTTAATCATTTGTAAACGCTCGCTGCTTCCACTACATCTCTTTCGATTGGCTCCGACCGGTCCCTGTAACACGATTTCGGCAGCCGGCCGCCTTCACACCTTACGAAAATCTTAAAATAACACGACCTCCAAGTTTACGGAGCCTTGTTATATTGTAATGGCAACGAAACGAAGGAGGCGGACCAATCGATGGATACGGTTAGTCATGGATTGTTCGGCGTGACGTTGGCGGGACTCGCGGCGATCGACCCGGCGTTCGGCTCGAGCCCGGGCGGAACTCTCGCCTGCATCGCGGCGCTCGTCGTCGCTTCGCAGGCGCCCGACTTCGACGTCGTCGCGAGAATTCGAGGCAAGGCCGCTTACATTCGCTTGCATCGCGGCGTCACGCACTCGATTCCCGCGCTGTTCCTGTGGCCGCTCGCGATCGCGCTTGCGTACGGAGCGGCGGTCGGATTCGGGACGGCCGTCCTGCACCTATATGCTTGGGCGTTCGCGGCGGTCGTCTTCCACGTCTTGCTCGACGCGCTGAACGGCTACGGCGTTCAATGCTTGCGCCCCTTCAAGCGACGGTGGATCCATCTGGACGCGCTGACCATCTTCGATCCTTACCTGTTCGTTCCCCATACATGCTCCGCCGCCTTATGGCTCTCCGGTGCGGTCGACCCCGCGCCGCTGTTTCCGGCGTTATACGCAGGGACGGCAGTCTACGTCGCGTGCCGCGTCTGGCGGCAACGCCGGCGGCTCCGGCGGCTGCGGGAGGCGCTCGGGCGACCTGCCGTATGTTACGTCATGCCCTGCATGCTTCCGTGGCACTGGTCGTTCGTAGCCGAGACCGAAGATGCGTTCCTCTCCGGCTTCATCCGGCGCGGTCGGATCGAAGACGTCATCGAAACCCCGAAGGAATCGCCGCTCGCCGGACATCCGCTCGTGGAAGCGTCCAAGCGGACCGAGGCGGTCCGCTCGTTCCTCGCGTTCGCCCAGCGGGCATACGTCACCGTGTCCGAGAACGTCGACGGAACCGTCGTCGCGTGGCGGGACATGCGCTTCCGATTCGGCCGCCGTCTCCCGTTCGGCGCCGACGTCGCGTTCGATCGGCGGCAGACGGTCGTATCGGAGCGGATCGGCTGGCGCAAGAGAGCGTGGGAAGGCCCTTACGTGTAAGGCGGCATACGCGAGCTCGCCATTATCCTCACGTTATGGCACAATAAGGGAAAACGCACATTGGGAGGACGGCTGCAATGCGATCCGAACAAGAGATGATGGAGACGATCCTATCGTTCGCGCGCCGCGACGACCGCATTCGGATGGTCGCGTTGGAAGGGTCGCGTACGAACGTCAACATTCCTCCGGACCGGTTCCAGGATTACGACATCGCTTATTTCGTAACGGATATGGACGCCTTCAAGCGGAACGACGACTGGCTTCATGGCTTCGGCCGCCGGCTGATGATGCAAAAGCCCGAAGCGATGGAGCTGTTCCCGCCGGAGCTGGGGAATTGGTTCTCTTATCTCATTCTGTTCGAAGACGGGAACAAGCTGGACCTTACGCTGATCCCTGTCGGCGAAACGGAGAATTATTTTCGAAACAGCGACGGGCTTGTCGAGGTGCTCCTCGATAAGGACGGCATCGCGAAGCGGCCGCCGGTCGCCAGCGATCGGCAGTATTGGATTCGTAAGCCGTCCGCGAGGGAATTCGACGATTGCTGCAACGAATTTTGGATGGTATCGACCTACGTGGTCAAGGGGCTCGCGAGGGAAGAAATCTTGTTCGCCATCGACCATCTCGGCGGGATCGCCAGACCGAACCTGCTTCGAATGATGGCTTGGCGGATCGGCGCGGATCGGGGCTATAACTTCAGCGTAGGGAAGAACTACAAGTTTATCGACCGTTATTTGCCGAAGGCGGATTGGGGAAAGCTCCTCTCTACCTGCTCCAACGGCGGGTACGCTGAGGCGTGGCAGTCCCTGTTCGCTAGTTACGAGCTATTCCGAACGTACTCGAGCGCCGTGGCGGAACGCTTCGGCTACGCGTACCCCGACTACGACGCAGCCGTCACGAAGTATACGAACGAGATTTATTCCGAATTCGGTCAGTAATAGTAATGAATCGCCAACCCCCGGAAGCCGTACTCCCGTTCCAGCCGGCCGCGGTTCGTTCGCAGCTGCCGCAGGAAGCATGCTTCGCAATCCGCGAGCGTAAGCCGGCAAATATCGATATATATCGCGTCGAGCGGCGGCTCCATAGCGAGCGCGTGCTCGGCGATGGCCTGCAGCGTCCGCTCGTCCAGCCAGTTCGCCTCGAGACGGTACCTCCCCTCGCTTTCGTACGTCCATAACGGCGGTCCCTGTCCGCAAGCGGCGCAATGCAACGCCCTCTCTCCTTTCCGCAAAAGAAAATAAGGAAATATTTGAGAATCCGTAGTATGATTCTTGGTAAATCCTTGCAAACCCGGACGGGAGTGAACCTCATGCCAGCCCCGAATCGCCCCCATGCCGAAGATCGCAGCCGGAACCGGCGCGTGTACGGATGGCTCTTCGGCTATGTGAAGCCGTACTTTCCCCAATTATTGTTATTCGTCCTGTGCGGACTCGTCGTTACAGGGATCGAGCTCTCGATCACGCGGTTCTTGCAGCTGTTCGTCGACGACATCGTGCCGGACCGCGACGGACGGGCGTTCGCGATCTCCCTCGCGGCGTTGATCGTTCTCGTCGGCGTCATGCTGGCGGCTCAAGCGTGGAAGTCGCTCCTGCAGCGGGAGATGGCCGAACAGTCGGCCAAAGGGCTGCAGCTCGCCATGTTTCGCCAGCTTCGAAACTTGGGATTCCCTTATTACGAGCAGCATCCTGCGGGCGAGACGCTCGGACTGTTCAACACGGAGGTCGCCTCCGCGCAGCGTATCTATCGCCAGTATATCCCGGGCATCATAGAGAACTCCATCCTTTTCCTCGGATTAACGGCGTACATGGTCCTCCTGTCCTGGAAGCTTAGCCTGCTGATCGTCCCGTTCTTCCTCGCCTACTACTTGATCGGCCCCCGCTTCGAGAAGATGGCGTCGCTCTGGGCGAAGGAAGCGAATCAGGAGCGGCAGCGCGTAAACAAGAGTCTATACGACAGCATTGCGGGCGTGCTCGAGGTGAGGGCGTTCGGCGCGAAGGCTTGGGATATCGGCCGCCTCGTCGGCAAGATGAAGACGTATCACGACGTGCAGCTTACGCAATACTTGTACGCGTATCTCCGTGGGACGGTGCGGCGGGTGCTCACGGGGCTCGGCGGCGTCGCGACGTTCGCCTGCGGCATCGCGCTCGTCCGGGACGGGCAGATGTCCGTAGGCGAATTCATCGTGTACGCGTTGTTTTACTTCCGCGTGATGTACAACTTGACCGGTATCGTCACATTAACGACGGAGCAGCGCATCCTGCTGCAGCAGACCGCGACGTTATACGACTTCTTCCGCCGGATACCGGCGGTGAAAGAGGCCGAGGACCCTGTCATCTTGGATCAAGTGGTCGGCGAACTTCGCTTCGCCGGCGTTCGCTTCGGCTACCCGAATCGGCCGGACGTCGTTCGAGGTCTCGACTTGCGCGTCGCCGCCGGAGAGAAGCTGGCGCTCGTCGGCGAGAGCGGCGGCGGGAAATCGACGATCCTGAAGCTCGTCTCGCGGTTTTACGATCCGCTCGAAGGGGACATCTTCCTGGACGGCGTTCCGCTCAAGGAGGTTTCGATTCGGCAGCTTCGGGACAGCATCGGGTACGTCTTCCAAGAGACGTACCTGTTCGGATTTTCGGTTCGGGACAATATTCGGTTCGGACGCCCGGAGGCCTCCGAGGAGGAACTCGTCGCCGCGGCGAAAGCCGCTTACGCGCACGACTTCATTATCGAGCTGCCGCAGGGCTACGACACGGTCGTGGGCGAACGCGGCGTGAAGCTGTCCGTCGGACAGAAGCAGCGGATCGCCATCGCCCGCATGTTCGTCAAGAATCCGACGATCGTTCTGCTCGACGAAGCGACGAGCGCGCTCGACAGCATCAGCGAGCAAGAGGTCCAGCAGGCGCTCGATTCGCTGCTGGCGGGACGGACGACGATCGCGGTGGCGCATCGCCTCTCGACGGTACGGCATTTCGACCGGTTGGTCGTCGTCGAGGACGGAGGCAACGCGGAATCGGGCTCGTACGACGAGCTCGTCGCAAGGCGCGGCCGCTTCTATCGGCTGCTGCTGGGAGAAGCCGGGATTCGGGAAGGAGCGCTCGCTCATGAATAACGCGCGTTGGCTCGTCCGTTGTTTGGCCGCGGTCCGCTGGAGCGTTTGCATCGGATTGTTACTATTTTCTTTGAAAATCATTGCCAACCTGGCGATGACCGGCGTGCAGAAGTGGGTTGTCGACGATATATTCATCGCGGGGCAATACGAGAAGACCGTATTGCTCCTCAGCGTCTTCGCGGTCGCCGTCATCGCCTTCAACGCCTTCCACGCGATCGCCGCAAGGTTCCTGGACAGGGGCGCCTTCCGGCTGACGAGACTCCTGACGTCGGACTTCCTGCAGGCGCTTCACCGGAAGCCCGCGGCCGCGATTCGGAACGAACGGACGGCTGCGTTCGTGCAGCACGCGACCGGCGACATTCAGAGCGTCGCCTCGGTCGTGACGGGCTTCCTGCCGAACGGGCTGCAGCAAGCGATGACCGTCTTGATTCTAGGCGGCGCGATCGGATGGGCGGACCCGCTGCTGCTCGGCGCGATCGTGCTGATCGGGATCGCCTACATCGGAATCGGACGCCGGTTCGGCCCGCTCGTCAAGTCGGCCGCGAAGGACGTGCAGACGAAGCGCGACGAGTTCTTGGTCGAGATCGAGGAGGGCGTCTCTTCATCGAGGGAGATCGTCGCTTTCCATCGCATGGGTTGGGAGGAGCGCAAGCTGCAGCGGCGGTTCGCCGGGTATTTCCAAGCCGTGATGACGCAAGGCAAAGTGGAAAATCGCCAGCTGTTCGCGAGCGCCCCCGTACGATGGGCGGTCACGTTCGTCGTGCTCGGCGTCGGCGGGTATTCCGTCATGCAGGAACGGATGTCGATCGGCACGTTCGTCGTCGTATTCCAATTCGCCGTGCAATTATTAGAAGCGTTACAGGGATTGTTCCAATTTTTCATGCAATACGCCGCTCGCATGGCGTCCGTGGAGCGGCTGCGCGGCATGCTGGAGGGCGAGTCGGTCCCGGAAGGGGCGCATGAGATCGGCGGACCGATTCGGGAGCTGTCGCTTCGGGACGTTCATTTTCGATATTCGCCTTCGGGCCCGCTCGTGCTGCAGGGCTTGAACGCGGAGCTCCCGCCGGGTCGGAAGATCGCGTTCGTCGGCGCCAGCGGAGGCGGGAAGTCGACGATCGCGCAGCTGTTGATCCGCTTCTACGAGCCCGAGCGCGGAGACGTGCTCGTGAACGGGCGGCCGCTCGCCTCGATCGATCGTTCCGCATGGTCCGACCGCCTGCGGATCGTCTTCCAGGAGCCTTACTTGTTCCCGGACACGATCCGAACGAATCTGTTGATGGGCCGCAGGAACGTCGACGAGTCGATGCTCCGGGAAGCATGTCAGGTCGCGCAAATTCGCGCCTTCATCGAAGAGCTGCCGGACGGGTACGACACCTTCATCGGCGAGCGAGGCATCCAGCTGTCCGGCGGGCAGCGGCAGCGGCTCGCGTTGGCGCGGGCGCTCGTCGACCGTCCGGACATCCTCATTCTCGACGAGGCGACCAGCGCGCTCGACCTGGAGACGGAGCGGCTCGTGCAGCGGGGCATCGACGAATGGCGGCGAGGGCTCACGACGATCTTCATCGCCCATCGGCTCTCCACCGTGCAGAACGCCGACCTCATTCATGTGCTGCAGGGCGGCGCGATCGCGGAATCCGGTACGCACGAGGAGCTGCTCGCGAAGGGCGGTCTCTACGCCGCGCTCGCAAGGAAGCAGAACGAAGCGGCTTCATGACCTTCGACAAGTTCGATATCGCAAAAAATTTCCAACAGCGCTTCACTACCGAAAAGATACTTGATATACTATTGGTATTATATTTGGGAGGTGCTCTATGTTTAAACCAGGCGTAACGGTGTGGTATAACGTGAAAAGCTTGGATGAATCCATTCGCTTCTACAAGGAGAAGTTAGGGTTCGAGCTCGTATTCCACGACCCCGCTTCCGGCATGGCCATGGTGAATACGGCTACCGAAAGATGTATTATCGGATTTTCCGAGGCGGAGGAAGTTATTCCTTCCACCTCCTCGACCGTATTCGAGGTATACGACATCGACGCATCCAGAACGACGCTGGAGCAACGCGGCGTAACGTTCCTTGGAGAGACGGAAACGATCCCGGACATGGTGAAGCTGGCGACATTCGTGGATCCCGACGGGCATAGCCTGATGATATCCGAGGAATTGACTCCGCTCTGAGTGCGGAAAGCCGTATTCTGCGGCTGTCGGAAGAGCTGTCGGGACAGTGGACCGTGCCCATCTTGTCGGCGCTGGAGCCATGCAGGGGGCGCTTTACTCCGATGCAGCGCCATTTGCAAATCGCCCCTGCGCGCTTGAGCGATAATTTGAAGCGGATGACCGAAGACGGTCTGCTCCGGCATCTGTCGCCCTATGAACGGCGCCATCCCGCCTTGCCCGAGTACGTGCTGACGGAGAAGGGGCATCATTACCGAGAAGCGGCCGCCGCGATCCAAGCGGCCGAGCATCACCTCGGGTACGGCAGGCTGTCCGCTAAGGCTTGGAACATACCCGTCTTGCTTGCGCTTCAATTCGACCACGAACACTTTCAGGAGATTCGGCAAGTCCTGCAACGGGTGACGCCGCGGATGCTCTCCGCCCGTCTGGGCGAACTGCACGGCTTGGGCGCGGTGGACAAGCTGTTGACCGAACGGCCGCGGCCCTCGTTTCTGTATCGGCTGCACCGTCATGCGGAGAAGCCCGTCCGCCAGTTGGCAGCGAATTTGGGGTCCATCGTGTAAGCGGTGTTAGAATACGAATAAACGCGCACACCTGATCCGGTGTGCGCGTTTATTCTTCTTCATCGATCGCCCCCGCTTCCCGGACCGTTCTTGCGTTCCTCCTTCTGCAGCTTTATAACCATATGAATGTCGTACGGCTCCTTCTCGAACAGCTCCGCATCGATCTCCGGCGTCAACTCTCCGCCGTTATCGCGGTAGAAGCTTACCGCCGACTCCGTCTCGGTCGAGGATATATACAATTCCGCAGCCCCCCGGTCGGCGGCGACGGCGGCGAGCTCGCGTAAGATCCGCGTGCCGATCCCCCGTCTTCGATAGCTGCTCGACACGTACATAAGGTCGACGGCCAGCCGATCCCGGCGTTCGCCGCGGAACGCGCCGGACAGGACGCCAAAGCCGACGAGGCGCTCGCCGTCGAAGCAGCCGTAAGCCGTTCCCCCGGCAAGCAGCTCGCGCGAACAACGCTCGATCATCTCCCTCGTCGTCTTCTCGTCCCACCCGGAGCTCTCGATTCGTGCCTCCATCGACGTTAACGTCCCTTCGCTCACGGCATAAATGCGTTCGATCGTCTCCGACCGATCGATCTCCGCGATACGGTGCGCGTCCCCGCACTTCAAACCTCTATAGCGCAGCGTCATCCTTTCGTTCCTCCCCCTTCCTACATTACGACCCCGTCGAACGATAGCGACGGACGCCGACGCGCCAGACGAGCAGGCAGGGGAGCAGGAACAACGCGCCGCCGAGCGGCATGAGGACGTACAGCGCTTCGGGCCCCCCCGGCGGCCGACCGAGAATGTACAATAACGGCAGGTAGGTGACCAAGCCGAACGGGATAACGAATGTGAAGAACGCGGTCACCCACTTTTCGTATATCGTCAGCGGGTATTTCGACATCTCGCGTCCGCCGTCCGTAAACACGTTGACCGTCTCGAGTCCCTGCACCGTCCAGAAGCTTAATGTCGCCCCTAGAATGAAGATTCCTGTGAAAACGAACGCCCCGCCCGCCACCATCAATCCGAGCGTCGCCGCCTTCGCGACCGTCCATTCGACGTCCGCTCCGGATACGGCCCATGCGAGGACCGCCGCGCCTTGCAGCATCCGGCCGAACCGGCTGAAGTCGAACTTCGAGCCGAGCACCTGCAAGGCTGCGCTTCGCGGGCGAACGAGCAGGCGGTCGAACTCGCCGGTGACGACGAGCGACGAGAACGCATCGAAGCCCCGGGCGAAAAATTCGCTGAGCGCGAACGACAGATGCACGACGCCGAAGCACAACGCTACCTCGTAAAATCCCCATCCCTGCAGCTGTCCGAACCGCTCGAACATCAGGTAGAGCCCGGCGAACACCGTGAACGGGACGAGGAACTGTCCGAGCGTAAGCAGCCAGAAGGAGGTGCGATATTGCATCTGCGACTTGAAGTGGATCGCCATATATTTGAAGTACAGTCTCATTCGTTACCCTCCTTGCACGACGACGCCCCGCAGCGCCCGTCGCAGCAGCCCGCGTCCGATCGCCGCGAGCGCGGCGAGCCAGAGCAGCTGGATCGGGATGCCCTGCAGCGCCTCCGCCGTTCCGATATGCCCGGAGTAGACGCGGAACGGGAAGTCCGTCGTCCAGCGGAACGGCAACACATGGACGACGCTTTGCAGCCAATCGGGCATCAGCGGCACGGGGATGATCATGCCCGCCAGAAACTCGCCCGCGACCGCAACGATCAGGATCGATCCGACCGGCGACAGCGTCCAGAACACCGATATATAGATCAGCATCGAGATCGCTACGACGACGAACAGGCCGAGGAACAGCGTGACCACGAATAAGACGAACGCGGTCCACGTCGGCGGCAGGCTCATCCGGTACGGCTCGGGCAGCAGGAAAATCAGGAAGAGCAGCGGCGCGCTGCGCGGCGCGACGCGCCTGATCGA
>JAPSKX010000077.1:5832-19633 GCA_031181325.1 Paenibacillus sp. | reverse complement strand
ATCCGCGCCGGACGGCTCGGCCACCCGGATTGGGAACTGCTGCTCGCGCATGCGTTCGATACGATCGAGGCCGGCGTCTATTCCAGAGGCGAGGTAACCGGGCTCCTGCGCATGTTCAAGGCGCAGCTGCTCCGCGAGATGGGGGAGCTGCCGGACAACCTGCAGGAGGTATGGACGGCCGTCGGCGCCGCTCGGCTGCTGGCCGTGCCGGAGGAGCCCGAATGGGCGTCGCTGACGCGGGACGCCTTGTTCGAGGCGCTGCGGGACGCGGACCGCGAGCTTCAGAAGCTGAGAATGAACCGCGAGAGCTACCACTTGGCCGCCCAGGTTCGGGAGTATATCGCCGAGCATTACGCGAACCCGGACTTATCGCTCTCCCATGTCAGCGACGCGTTCGAGATGAACCAGAAGACGCTCAGCCGCATCTTCAAGGAGGAGTTCGGCGAGAAGTTCGTCGACTATCTGGCGAAGGTGCGCGTAGAGCGAGCAAAGCGGCTGT
The DNA here is from genome assembly GCA_031181325.1 of Paenibacillus sp. Lineage (GTDB taxonomy): Bacteria > Bacillota > Bacilli > Paenibacillales > YIM-B00363 > Paenibacillus_AE. The sequence continues at coordinate 19,134 of JAPSKX010000077.1, read as the reverse complement.
TGACGGAGACGGCGGAGCCGATTCAGTCGATCGCCGAGAAAATCGGATATCTGTATCCGATGTCGTTCATCCGCGTATTCAAGAAGGTCGAAGGCGTGACGCCGGGCGATTACCGGAAGGACGCCGGAGCGAAGGGAACCGAATAACCGACGTACCGAACGCCCCGCGGCATTGCGCCCGGGGCGTTCGTACGCGTTCCGGGCCGTTCCCGTATACAAGAAAGTTGAATATTGCCGATCCTCCTCGCTTCGGGGTAGTGTGAGACTCATCGTAATGCAACACAACACAAGCGACTTCTGCCGAAAGGAGACCGAACTTTGCAACCCAATCACGCAATCGCCGCAGAAGCGAAGAAGCAGGGGCCCGGCGCGAGCCGGCGTCCGTTCTGGCGCAATCGCGTCGTCCGGGCGAACGTTCCGCTATGGACGATGTTCTTGCCTGTCATCGCCTTCTACCTCATCTTCAAGTACACGCCTATGTTCGGCCTGATCATCGCCTTCAAGAACTATACGTTCTACGAAGGGATTCTCGGCAGCCAATGGGTGGGACTGGACAACTTCGACAACCTGTTCACGCAGGCGCAGTCGGTCCAGATCATCCGCAACACGCTTATGCTCAGCGTCTTGACCGTGTTCGTCGGCTTCCCGTTCCCGATCCTGCTCGCCATTCTCTTGAACGAGGCGCGCCGGGCATGGTTCAAGCGGGCGATCCAGACGCTCGTGTATTTGCCGCACTTCTTCTCTTGGGTCGTCGTCGGAGGCATCGTCGTCACGCTGTTCTCCCAGAGCGGCGTCGTGAACGCGCTGTCGACGCGCCTGTTCGGCGGCGACCCGTTCGCTTACCTATACAACGAGTGGGCGTGGATCTCGATCTTCCTCGGCACCGGCATCTGGAAGGAAGCGGGCTTCAGCGCCATCATCTACTTGGCCGCGCTTACGGTCATCGAGCCGAGTCTATACGAGGCGGCCAGCATCGACGGCGCCGGCAAGTGGCGGCAGATGTGGCACGTCACGCTGCCGGGCCTCAGCTCGACGATCGTGGTCATGCTGATCCTCGCGATGGGCCGCGTCATGGAGGTCGGCTTCGACCAAGTGTACGTGCTCCAGAACCCGATCGTCTCGAACGTCGCGGAGGTCATCAGCACGTTCATCTATACGGCGGGTCTGCAGGGCGGGCAATTCAGTCTGACCGCCGCGCTCGGCCTGTTCGAATCGCTGGTCGGCTTCGTGCTCGTCGTGCTGACGAACGCGGTCGCGAAGCGGTTCAACAAACAACTGTGGTAAGGGGGAAGCCCGGTGCGAAGCGCCTTTTCGGAAAAAGTATTCTACGGACTCAATAACGCCATTCTCGCCGTCGCGGGTTTGTCTTGCCTGCTGCCGCTGCTGCATCTCGTCTCGCTGTCGCTAAGCGGCAAGACCGCGGTCCTATCCGGCTTCGTCGGCCTCTGGCCCGTAGACGCGACGTTCGAATCGTACGTCATGCTGTTCGAGGGCACCCCGGTCGTCCGCGCGATGCTCAACAACGTAACGATTACCGCGTTCGGCGTGCTGTACAGCATGACCTTTACGATCCTTGCCGCCTATCCGCTGTCGCGCAGAGTGTTCTTCGGCCGGCGCTATCTGACGCTCGCCATCGTCTTTACGATGCTGTTCCAAGGCGGGTTGATCCCGAGCTACCTCGTCGTCAAGCAGCTTGGGCTGATCGACTCGTATTGGGCGCTGTGGCTGCCGGGACTCATCAGCACGTTCAACATGCTCATCATGCGAACGTTCTTCGAAAATATTCCCGACGAGCTCGACGAGGCGGCTCGCATGGACGGCTGTACGGAATGGCGGCTGCTGCTCCGCATCTACTTGCCGCTGTCGCTGCCGATGCTCGCGACGATCGGCTTGTTCTACGGCGTAAGCTTCTGGAACGCCTTCTTCAACGTCATGATCTACATGAACTCCCCGGCGAAGTACAATCTGACGGTACTTATTCAGCAGATGGTGCAGAGCCAGACGATTTTGCAAGAGATCAATACGATGAGTCAGCTGGAGGAAGTGAACGTCACGCCGGAGGGCATGAAAGCCGCGGGCATTATGGTCATGATCCTGCCGATGCTGATCGTCTATCCGTTGCTGCAGAAGTATTTCGTGAAGGGGGTGATGATCGGCGCGGTGAAAGGCTGAACCGCCCCGTTGATCCGAGCTTCACGATTAGGAGACAATGAACGTATTCCAGGGAGGTCATTCTCGAATGAAGAAACGTACATGGAAGCAGAAATCGGCGTCGTCGATCGCCGCCGCGATCGCGCTCGGCTTGGTCGCGACGGCATGCGGGACCGCGCCGGCGGACAACGCCGCGGCGGAGGAGGAGACGCCCGCGGCTTCGAACGAAACGCCGGCCGCTCCGGCCGCGGAGGAGCCCGCGAAGCGCGGTTCGATCACGTCGTCGCTGTACGACCGCGGCACCGTCCCGGCCGAAGAAGGCACGATGGACAATAACCGCTGGACGAAGTGGGTGAACGAGAACGGTCCGGTCGACGTGAAATACGTGACGGTGCCGCGCTTCGAGTCGCTGCAGAAGTTTAACGTCATGTTCGCTTCCGGCTCGGCTCCGGATCTCATTCTCGAATTCGACACCTCGTACCAAGGGCAGTTGTACACGCAGAAGCAGCTGCTGCCGCTCGACGACCTGATCGCGGAGCACAGCACGGAATACAAGGCGATGTTGGAAACGTATCCGGCCATCCGGAAGGCCGCCACGATGGACGACGGCAAGATGTACATGCTCGGCCGTCCGCTCGAGTTCGGCCCGCAGCACTATTTGTTTATTCGCGCGGACTGGCTGAAGAAGCTGAACCTCGAGACGCCGAAGACGCCGGATGAGCTCCTCGCCGTCGCCAAGGCGTTCGCGACGCAGGATCCGGACGGCAACGGGCAAGCGGATACGGAAGGCATCGGCCTCAGCTTCGTCGCGGGCATTATTATAAACCATATGTTCGGCACCGGCTTCACGCTGTTCGGCACCGATCAAAATTATTGGTCGTTGGACGAGGGCGGGAAGGTCGTGCACGACTGGGATCGCGTGAAGGCCGCGATCGCGTTCCAAAAGCAAATCTACGACGCCGGCGTCGCGGACCGCGACTTCGTGACGGACAAGAACGGCGAGAAGCAAAAGCAGCAATGGATCGCCGGCAAGCTCGGCATCTACGGCGGCAACGGCTCCGACGTGAAAATTTACGAAGCGCTGAAGACCAACGTGCCGGACGCGGAGGTCGTGCCGATCGCGCTGCCGGCGACGGAGTTCGGCCAATTCAGCCCGATTCTCTCCGCTCCGGTGCAGCTGACGGGCATGATCAACGCCGCCGCGAAGGATCCGGTCTCCGTCATGAAGCACGTCGACTTTATGGCGTCCGAGACGTATCGCAATACGATCGCGAACGGTCTCGAAGGCGTGCATCATTCGCTCGCGGAGAACGGCTGTCCGCAGGCGATCGACGCGGAGAAGAACAAGAAGGAGCTCGGTTACGCGGGCGACATGAACATGCTGGCGCCGCTCGTCGGCGAATGCTTCGGGCTCGAGAACAAGGTGAACCCGACCGAAGCGGAGAAGGGCATGATCGCGATTCGCGCCATGGCTCGCAAAGCGTATATGGATCCGGCGAAGCCGATGGTCGGCCTTACGCACAGCAGCTTCATGCCGATCCTGCCGCAGGACCTGCTGCAAATCAAGACGAACGCGAACAAGACGATCGTCGACCTGGCCGTGAAGGCGATCGTGAGCGGCGGGTCGTACACGGTCGACCAATTCATCGAAGAAGCGAAGTCCGTGTGGGACAAAGCGGGCGGCGCGAAGGTCGATCAGTTTTACAGCGACTGGTACGAGAAGAGCAAGGATACCGCGCTGCTGATGGACGACATTTACGAGCTGGCGCCGTAATTTTGCGGTAGTCGGAAGAGGGGATGCGCCTCGTCGGGGCGTGTTCCCTTTTTCTCAAAAAGAAGGAGGATGTTATGATACCTAGATTCGGCGACGCGCGGGACCGATTTTTCGACTTGCGCCTCGGCCTGTTCATTCATTGGGGGCTGTACGCGATTCCCGCATGGCACGAGCAGCTGCTGTGGCGAGGCGGCGTGACGCGGAAAGAATACGAACGGCTGATGCATCGGTTCAATCCGGAGCGGTTCGACCCGGACGCTTGGCTGGACGTCGCGGAGGCGGCCGGCATGCAGTACGTCTGCTTCACGACGAAGCATCACGACGGCTTCTGCCTGTGGGATACGAAGGAGACGGCTTACAACGTCATGAATACGCCGTACGGGAGGGACGTACTGGCGATGCTCGCGGAAGCGTGCGCGAAGCGGAACATGCCGCTCAGCCTCTATTACTCTTGCCCGGATTGGCATCATCCGAACTATCCGAACCTCGGGCGCCATCACGAGATGTTCGGGCCGAGGGCGGGGGACGAGCCGGACTTGGGGAAATACTGGGAGTTCGCGATGCGCCAGGCCGAAGAGCTGCTCACGCGGTACGGGCCGATCTATCAATGGTTCTGGGACGTGAACGTGGCCGAGCATCGAGATCCGGCGGTCAATGCGCGCCTTCGGGAGCTGCAGCCCGGCATTCTGATCAACAACCGCGGCCCGGGCGACGGCGACTACAGCACGCCGGAGCGGCATGTGCCCGAGGGGGGCGTCTTCCGGACGCCGACGGAAGCGTGCCAATCGCTCGGCCGGGAGAGCTGGGGCTACCGGGAGAACGAGGATTATTATACCGACAAGTTCCTGATGCAGAGCCTCGACAAGACGCTCGCGATGGGCGGCAACTACTTGTTGAACGTCGGTCCAAGAGCGGACGGCACGCTCGACGAGCGGAACGCGGCGACGCTGCGGCGCCTCGGCGACTGGTACGGCCGCGTGAAGGAAGCGTACGTCGGTACGGTCCCGGCTTCCTACATGGGCGGGCGCGACGAGATCGTCTCCGCGGACGAGGTGCACAGCGTCGTGGCGCGGGATCACGTGCTGCTGACGCGCAAGGGCAATCATCTCTACGTCCATGCGTACAAGGATCTGCAGAGCGATTGCATCGTGCTGCGCCCGATCGACAAGCTCCCGGTCCGTGCGGTGCTGCTGAACGACGGCCGAGAACTCGAGTGCGCCGTGGAGCTGCTGCCGTGGTATTGGAAGGAGAAGCCTTATTTGCGGCTGCGGCGGCTGCCCGTGAACGAATTCGCCGGCGAGGTGCTGGTGGTCCGTCTCGAATTCGACGAATCCGCCGCGGAATAAGCATATACGAGAAAATTGCATATTGCCGGGAGGCGATACGCGCACGTACGCTGAGGGCCAATCTGAAAGGAGGAAGATGATATTGCAGGAGAAGCGGTTTCGGAAGCAGTGTCGGAAGCAGCGGTCACTTCGGAACATGGCGAGCGCTTTCCTCGCCGCGGCGCTGCTGGCGGGGAGTTGGGCGCCGGAAGGCGCGCCGCGGGCGGCGGCATCGGTCGAGGCAACGGCTGCGGGGGATTTGCTCGCGGATACGTTCGACGCGGCCGCGCTCGGGGCGCGCCCGCCGGGCTGGACCGGCAGCGCGCCGGCGGCGGCGGCGCCCGCGCCGGAGCCGTACGTCGCGAAGGCGACGGTCGAAGCGCTGCAAGGCGAGACGGGGCGCGTCTTTCGCGTGGAGAAGAACGGCAAGTCGACCGCGACGTTCAATCTGTCGCGGAGCTTCCTTGGCGCGCCGACGGCGAAGACGGTGCTGACGTACAAGGTGCGCGCGGAGCAGACGGACGCGGTGTTTTACTTGCCGTCGGTACGCAGCGGCACGGTCGTGCTGAACCGATTCGCGCTCTATAACGGGAACTTCGCGTACATGAAGGCCGGCGCTTCCGCTTGGACGGAGCTGTCGCCGTACCAAGCGGGCGTCTGGCACGAGGTGCGGCTCGCGATGGATACCGACGCGGATACGTTCGATCTGTACATCGACGGCGAGATGAAGCTGAACGGGGAGCCGATGACGGAGGGCGGCCTCGTCTCGAGCATGTACTTAGGCATCTATAGGGACAGCGTCGGCGCCGCTTCGTTCGACGAGATGCATCTGCATTCGTACAAGGCTGCTGTAAGCGCTTCCTTCCCGGAGGACGCTTACGAGGTGGCCGCGGGGGCGACGTTGGCGCTGCCGCTGCGCTTCGAGCCGGCGAACGCGACGGATCAAGCCGCGGCCTGGGGGTCCAGCGACGAGACGGTCGCGACCGTATCCGCGAGCGGCGTCGTGACGGGCGTCTCTCCGGGGACGGCGACGATCACGGCGACGCCGCGGGAGCCGATTCCGGCGGCGAGCACGACGATCACGGTATTCGAGGTGCCTGCGGAGTCGGTCGTCGTCAGCCCGTCCGCGCTGACGCTGCCGGCCGGGTCGCGCGCGTATCTCGCGGCGTCGATCCTTCCCGCGAACAGCACCAACCGGCGCGTCGTCTGGAGCTCGGCGGACGAGCGCGTCGCGACGGTGGACGGGAACGGCGAAGCGACGGGCGTTGGCGCCGGAACGACGACGATCTTTGCCTCTACGCTCGACGGACGCGTGCGCGGAGAAGCGTCCGTCACCGTGACGGAGCGTACGGTGTATAAAGAGCTGTACGTCTCGCCGACCGGGGACGACGCCGGGGCGGGCACGCTCGAGGCGCCGTTCCGGACGATCGAGCGCGCGCAGCAGGAGGTTCGGGCGCTGAACGACGGCATGACCGGCGACATTGTAGTCACCCTGCGCGGGGGTACCTATACGCTCGACGAGCCGCTTGCGTTCGCGACGGAGGATTCCGGGTCGAACGGTTATTTCGTGACGTATCGGAGCTACCCCGGCGAGACGGCGGCGCTCAGCGGCGGCCGGACGGTCGAAGGTTGGACGCTGCACGATGCGGCCGCGGGCATCTATAGGGCACCGGTAGGTCCGGACCTCGCGACCCGTCAGCTGTTCGTCAACGGCGTTCGGGCGGTGCGCGCCCGAAGCGAGGCGGGACTGACGAACGCGGTCAAGACGGCCGACGGTTACATCTCGGACGATGTGCATCTCGCCGGTTGGGGCAATGTCGCGGAGCTCGAATTCGTCTACCATGAGCTGTGGACGAACCCGCGCGCGAAGGTCGAGTCCGTCGCCGTCGAGAACGGCAAGGCGGTCATTCGGATGCAAAATCCGGGCTGGAACGCGGTCGCGGATAAAGGCATGACGTCCGCGACGGTGCCGGTGTATTACGAGAACGCTTACGAGCTGTTGGACGAGGAAGGCGAGTGGTATCTCGACCGGACGGAGGGCGTTCTGTACTACAAGCCGCGGGCTTGGGAACGGTTGGCCGACGCGGAGGTCGTCGCGCCTTCGTTAGAGCGGCTGCTGACGATCAAGGGCGATTCCGTCGACGCGCCGGTGCGCAATTTGACGTTCGAAGGGCTGCATTTTCTGTATACGACTTGGATGCGGCCGAGCACGGCGCTCGGCCATGCGGACGCGCAAAACAACCACTTGCGTTATCCCGGCACCCCGGACGAACTGCCCGAGGCGGCCGTTCGAATCGAGCTGGCGAATACGGTTCTGTTCCGGGGGAACGACTTCGCCAAGCTCGGCATTTCCGCGATCCGGATGGAGAACGGCGTCCAGAACGCCCTGATCGAGGGGAACCGGTTCTACGATATTTCCGGCGGCGCGGTGAACGTGGGGCAGCCGTTCTCGACGGTGCGGGACGTGTTCAATCCGGACGATCATCGCCTGGCGATGAAGAACAACGATATCGCGAACAATCTCATTCACGACATCGGCGTCGAATACAAGTCGGCGGCGGCAATCTCGGCCGGTTATCCGCTGGACATGGATATCCGCCATAACGAGATTTACAACATCCCGTACAGCGGCACGCATATCGGGTACGGCTGGGCCCGCGAGTTCGACCCGGTGACGAAAAACGTGAAGATCCAGAATAACCTCGTCTACGACTTGATGGGCATGGGCGTACGCGACGGCGGGGCGTTCTACAGCCTCGGAACGACCGGGGCGACGCCGGAGGCGAAGAACCTCGTCTCGGGCAACTACGTCCGGAATCAGATGGACGGCACCGCGCCGTTGTACGCGGACGAAGGGTCGGCGTATTGGCGATACGAGAACAATGTGATCGACTTGACGGAGAGTCCGCCGTGGCACAGCCCCGTGCGCTGGGCGTCCGCCTGGACGGGGACGATACACGACCTGGACGTCGTGAACAATTACACGACGGCGCCGGAGCACACGAATAACGGATACAACAACGTCTTCGAAGGGAACACGGTGGTGCCGGACGCGAACTGGCCGCCGGCGGCGCGGGCGATTATCGCTTCCGCGGGCTTGGAGCCTGCGTACGCGGGCTTGGCCGCCGGGCGGGTGAGCCGCTGGTCGGCGGAGCCGGTGAGCGTCGCCGTCGGCGGCAGCGCGCCGGTCGCGCTGCAGGCGCGGAACGGCAAGGATGAGCCCGTCGACGCGTCGCAGAGCCGCGTGTATTATTCGGTGCGCGATCCGTCGGTCGCGACGGTGGATGCGTCCGGCGTCGTGACGGGCTTCGCTGCGGGACGCACGACGCTGACGATGCGCATCGTGAGCGGAACCGTGCTGCGCTCGGTGACGACGGACGTCTTCGTCGGCGACGCGCTCTCGCGCATCCGCCTCGCCGATCAGGTCGGGAACGTCGTCTACGCGAAGGAAGGCGAGACGAAGTCGCTTGCGGCCGTCGGCGAAACGGCATTCGGCAGCAGGCTGGAGCAAATCGAAGGGCTGCGCTTCGCGTCGAGCGATCCGTCCGTCGCGACGGTGTCGGCGGACGGGGCGCTGACCGCGCTTGCGCCAGGCGCGACGGTGCTGACGATGAGCGGGGAGTACCTCGGACAACGGGCGGAAAGCGCCGTCCTGCTGAAGGTGTGGAACGAGGCGACGAAGGACGATTACGTCTTGGAGCGGGAAATCGAACGCATGGACGATTGGTACGTCAGCTCCGGCGGCGCGGGTCACGTGAACGGGTCCGGCGAGGCGATCGCGATCGCGACGCCGGGCGGCCATGCGATTTATCAAGCGCGCACGTTCCAGAACGAGCTGTTGGACTTCGACCTGACGGTCAACGGAGCCGGCAGCTGGTACGCGCTTATGTTCGGCAATCAGGATCGCGAGCGCGGCTATTCCAACGGAAGCTCGTATCTCGTGACGATCAGCGCCGCGGCGTTCGAGCTGCAGCGCTTTAACGAGGGCCGTCGTACAGTCATCTACGGCAACATCGCCGGTCACGAGAGTCTCGGCGGCGATGCGGTACCGAACGCGCTGCTGCCGATCGGCGAGACGCGTCGCGTACAGCTCGGCTCGTTCGAAGAGGAAGGCGGCGTACGCTTGATTTTGCGGGTCGACGGCGTCGAGGTGTTCAACTACCTCGATACGGCCGCGGACGCGCTCGCGGGTCCCGGGTATTTCGGCCTCGTATCGCGCGTCGGTTCCTTGACGCTCGGGAAGCGGGCCGGGGAGGCGTCGGCAATCGCCGCGCTCCGGCTCGACGGCGCCGCCGCGCAGCATGTCGGCGAGCCCCCTCAGACGTTGTCCGTGCTGGCGCTGGCCGAAGACGGGGAACCGGCGCCGACGCCGCTCGGCCTCGCCTTCGCCAGCGGCGATCCGAACGTCGCGTCCGTCGATGCCGCTACGGGGACGGTGACGGCGCTGCGACCGGGCACGACCGTCGTCACGGCGACGTACGGCGCCGCGGTCGGATCGCTCGCCCTTACGGTGCTGTCGGATCGCGAGCCGCCGGCCTGGCCCGTCGGCGCGGCGCTGACGGCGGCCGACGTCATGCCGCATGCGATGACGCTGCACTGGCCGGCGGCGCTCGATGGCGCGGGCATCGACCGCTACGAGCTGTACGCGAACGGGCAGCTCGTAGCGACGCCGGCGGGCGACGCTCGTTCGCATCGCGTGACCGACCTGGCCGCGAACCGGGTCCACGCGTTCGAGCTCGTCGCGGTAGACGCCGACGGCATGCGGAGCGCGCCGCTGCTCCTGGAGCAGCTGTCGCGGCCGGTGCCGCCGCACGGTCCCGGCAACGGCCGAGGCCCCGCGTTCGGGCACGGCCAAGGGAATAAACCGTAGGACGGCGCATCGTTTCTATGCAAGAACGCCGGCAAGCGCGAATATGCGTTTGCCGGCGTTCATTCACTTCGGGGAACACCGTCGATGCGAATCGGCGGGGGCGGTTATCTATGCCGCAGGCTGACGTTCTGGATGAACGTCCGCAGGGCCTCTTTCCGGAACGGCTTGATCAAAAAATCGTTAGCGCCGTGCGTAATGGCGGACTTCACGAAAAACTCCTGCCCCATCGCGGACAACATCACGATATACGCCTTGGGATTCAATTGTCTGATTTCTTGTAACGCCGTAATTCCGTCCAAGTCCGGCATCGTGATATCCAGGGTAATCAGCTCGAACTGATTCGCGCGGCATAAGGCAATGGCCTCTAAGCCGTTCTTGGCCTCCGTCACGTCGTATCCTTCGGGGGCGATTACGCTTCCTATAAACAATCGCATGAAAGAGGAATCGTCAACTAGCAGAGCTTTCGGCATCATTATGCCCCTTTCATTCGGAAATAAAAAACTCCCTACCAAAGGGAGTCGGAAAAGAATCCACATTCGGTAGCTGGCTGGCGTAGTGCGTTACTGTAGCCCCTATAGCTTTGCGTCGCTGGTTTTCACCAGGTTTGCCTTTGTCGCGCGGTTATGAATTTTATATCCTTAATTATACCAGTATATTAGAAGAGTTGATAGCGAATTTATACGATAGTAATGAGGTCCGGACGCTCGACGGAGGATTCGCGTTCGCGATCCCGAAGGACAGCCCCTTGCGCGATGCGCAGGGGGCTACGTATTTTCCGCGCGACGGGGTCGAAGCAGCGCAAGCAAGAGAAGCGGAACGAGCAGCGCGAACGTCCCGATGAAGAACGGTCGGCTTTCCGTCGTTTCGCCTACCTGTACGGAGGAATCGAAGAACCATAACGCGCACGCGAGCGCGAGCAGGCCGATCGGCGCGGCCGCCAGCTTGGCGTCGATGTCCGGCATCAACGCGTTCGCGACTTGGCACAGGAAGAGAAGCGTAACGCCGATCTTAAGCAGCGCCGTGGGCATCCAAGCCGCCGCGATCGCCATGTCGAGACGATCCAGGAAGTCGGTCATCCGAAGCTGACGGATCAGTTCGTACGGCGGGTCCCAAAACATCGTCGACAATTCGGGACCGAACAGCACGAGTTCGCCCAAGATCAAAATCGTCGTGACGGCGATTCCGACGGCGATGCCCGGAAAAATTTCGGCGAGGCGGAACGTCCGCCGCGCGAATAACAGCGGCATCAGCATGAGTTCCGCGAAGTGGCCGAAGGCGTAAAAGGACGCTTCCGCCACGCCGAGGGGGCTTTCCAACACGGGACTTAAAAATTCCCAACGCGCTTGACCCGTCAACAGCACGGGGAGAAAAAAAACCATGACGACGAACGTCGGAACGAGCACGACGGCGGCCCGCGCCGTCGCGACGATGCCGCTCTTCACGAAGAGCACGGCGGTAAAGACGGCGCTGCCCGCTAGGACGACCAGTGGGGTCATCGGAAGAAGGTAGATGTTAATCAAGCTGATCATGAAACGGATGTCGTGGGCGATCGTGAAAAAAAACACGACGCCGTAGAGCAGGAGGACGACTCTGCCGAGCCAGGGCCGCCGAGTGACCAACGCGTCCCAGAGCGACACGTCCCGAAAGCGCCGCTGTACGAGGTCCATTATCCAGAGCGGAAGCAGGACGAAGGTCCCGGCGACGATATACCCCATCCATGCGTCTTGCCGAGCGGCAAGGATCATCGGCACGGGGGGATGCTTGATCGCGATGGACACCATAAGCATCAACGCGATCATGTTCGACTGAAGCTTCGAAATTTGCGCCATGCGGCTCCCTCCCCCTTAGCGAAACATAGTGTCCAACCAATTCCCGGGCCGCGGGAGGTCGGGGCTGCCGGCCATCCACAACCAGATCGCCGCGGCGCCTGCATACAGCGCGGCGGCGAACCACCGGTCGGCCGAAGAGGCGGTCCGATAGTTTTTCCATTCCGAAGCGACGGCTACGGCGATCAAGACGAGCATAGGCGCGGCATCGTTCATGACGGATTCGACTCCTTCAGTTTCCGGTTGAGCGATCGGATCAAGGCGCCGTCGTGTTCGATATGCACCTGCGGTTCGATCGTGATCTTGACGTTCGGGTAATGCTCCTCCTCCCAACGGCCCCGCACCCGCCTCCAATGATTCCGGTAGCGGCGATGGACCGCGTCCCCGACGCCGAGCGCATCCGCATTGTGCCGTTGCAGCGCGGACACGGCCTGTTCGACCAGCTGTCCGACCCGGCGTTCCGCCGCGCGCTCCATGTCCGAACGCCGGCGGTAGTCCGTCGGGTCGAAGTCGGACATGTTCTCGGCAAGGTTCGCCGTTACGTCCAGCGCAATGTTCACCTCGATCCGCCCATTCCTGAGCTTGGGCCGTATGTTCGACGTGGAGCTCATCACTTGAAGGATGGCCGTCCTGCTGCGTTTCTCCCCGGGAAGCGTCACGTCGATCGTCGGATTTTGCGCTCGACCCATCGCCAGCAGTAAACCGGTCGCCACGCGGTCTTCCAGCACGACCGCCAGCTTGTCGTGTCTGAACACGGCGATGCCGGCAAGCTGGATGGTCGTCTGTTGCTCTTTCTTCAATTTCGTCGTGGTGGGGACTTTGCGTATCGCGGGAGCGACCGGGTCGATGCCTTCGGTCAGCAGCGAATACAGGAAGATCCGCAGATTTATAGGTTCCCGCATCCCCATTTGGGAGAGCTCGCGGATCATCTCCGCGGGCGTCTTTTCGATCGGGGCGTCTGCGACGAGCACGTCCCTGGCGTTGCCGATCGCGACGACCGGTAACGCGCTCAGCCGGTTTTGCGGAATTCGGAAGATCGAATCGAACATCGGAACGACGCCGCTGCGGGCAAGCGGTTCGCCGATGATCAACACTCTTCGATGCGAGAAGTGCAGAAGGCGCGACAAGTGATCCTGCTCCGCCTCCGCCGAATCGCGAATCGAGCTCCCGAAGGCGGATTCGACGTACCACGCGTTCTGCCCGGCCGTTCCGCCTCCTTTCCCCTGCGGGTCGTCCTTCTGCCCGACCAACGGAATTTGCATCGTGGCGCGGAAGCCGTCGTCCTCGAGGTCGATGGCGGTAGCGAGGATGAAGGCGACGTCGTTGATTTCTTTCCGGTCCCAGCAGCCGGTCAGCA
>JAPSKX010000077.1:0-5822 GCA_031181325.1 Paenibacillus sp. | reverse complement strand
CGATACCTAGAATGACTTTTCTCATGTAATCGTTCCTTCCCCCTCGCTTTCTCCGTCGGCCGGAGTCGTCCCGGCTGGGATCCTCCGCCGGTTCCGCGCCGCGAAGGAAGGTCGCCGAAGCATCGCCCACCATGGGACGCGTACGAGAATATCCTTCTGATCCGACGCACGGAACGGCGCGAGTCCGGTTAAGTACGGCACGCCGAAAGACGTCAGGCCGCATAGATGGATGACGATCCACACCGTGCCGAGAACGATGCCGTATACCCCGAAGACGCTAGCGAGCAGCATGAACGGGAACCGAAGCATTCGGACCGTAATCGCGAAATTGAACCGCGGAATCGTGAACGAAGCGATACCGGTTAACGAGACGACGATGACCACGGGAGCGGATACGATGCCGGCTTGCACGGCCGCCTGCCCGATGACCAAAGCGCCTAAGATGCTAACCGCTTGGCCGATCACCTTCGGCAGTCGGATTCCCGCTTCCCGCAGCGCTTCGAACGCGATCTCCATGATGAGCGCTTCGATCAAGGCGGGGAAGGGAATCGGTTCCCTCGCGGCCGCGATGCTCAACATTAAGCTGGTCGGCAGCATGTCTTGATGGAACGTCGTGACGGCGATGTAGAGCGCAGGCAGAAAGAGCGCGATGAACATAAAGGCGTATCGCAGCCATCGCAGCAAATTGCCGATGTAGAAACGCTCGTAATAGTCCTCGCTCGAATGCATAAGCTGCCACAGCGTGATCGGACCCGACAAGACGAACGGCGTGCCGTCCACCAGAACGACCACGCGCCCTTCGAGCAGCATCGCGGCGGCGGTATCCGGCCGTTCGGTATATTGCAGCTGGGGAAACGGGGAGTAGGGCTGATCCTCGATCCATTCCTCGACGTAGCCGCTCTCCAAGATGCCGTCGATTCGAATGGCGCGGATGCGCCGGAGCACGTCGTCCACGATCGTGCGGTCGGCGACGCCGTTCAAATACGAGACGTACACGGTCGTGGCGGTTCGCTCCCCGACGGTGAGCGACACCATTTTGAGCTGCGGCGTCTTCAGCTTGAAACGGAGAAGGGCGGCGTTCGTATGAACGTCCTCCGTGAACGCTTCCTTCGGACCGCGAATGTTGACCTCCGTCGTCGATTGCTCGACTGCGCGGCGCGTCCCGCCTTGGACGCGAACCAAGACCGCTTCGCCGCACCCGTCCAGCAGCAGCGCGGCGCTCCCGCCCGTCAGCTCGCGGACGACGTCGGACAGCAGCGGCGTCGCGGCGGCGGACGGCACGGACAACAGACTCTCGCTCAGTCGTGCCGCCCCGGCCGCTCCGGCGTCGGGAGAGGAGATCGTCTCGAGGAACGGGCGCAGCGCGTTGTCGCTAAGTTCCTTCGTATCGACCAACCCGCCGATATATGCGAGGCATGCCGTCGTTCCGTTCGCTCCGGATAACGGACGAAAGACGACGTCGGCGCAGTCTTCGAACGTCTTCTTCAACGCCGCGACGTTCGACTCCAGCTCGGCGGCGAGCTTCGTCGAATCGCGTTCGGCGGCGATTCCGTTGGCGATCCGTTCACTTCCTTCGTCGAACCGAGACATCGGGCTGATTCCTTCCGTTAGAACGATAACCAAAGTTTGTCATGGTAACGCTTGATTTATGCAAGTTCCTCTCAGTCCTGTCCATGGAACAACAGGAGGGGGACGGACCGCCGGCGATTTGTCATCAAACGGTAATCTTGCCGTCACGGGGTTCTAATATTGAGCATGTATTATAAATGGCAAGACCCCCTTTTGAAATATATATTTGGACCTGACGCTGCGGCGGCCAGGTCCGCTTTTTTTTGCGGCGCGGACGCATGCCGCGTGCGCGTCCACGACCGCAAAAAAAAACGGCGCAGACCCCGGACCGATGTCCGAAATCCGCGCCGTTCTGCGGCGGATCAAGCTCTACAACGGGACGACCACGCGCTCGCGCTTACGGAAGTAGCACCACTCGCGGAAGCCGATCTCCTTCAGCCGCCCGCGCACGAGTTCCCAGTCGTCGGCGACCCGCTCCGGCACGTGCGCGTCGGAGCCGAACGTCACCATCACGCCGTGGTGCAAGGCGCGCTCGAGCATGTCGTCGGCCGGGTACCAGCCGCCGACGTCTTTCATTTTCCCCGAGGTGTTGATCTCGATGGCGATGTCGCATTCCCCGATCAGTTGCAGCGTCTTATCGACCGCCTCCGTCTGGATGCCGGAGAACGCCGGGTAATACGCCTTCATCGCGTCGATATGCCCGAGGATGTCGAACATGCCGCTCTTCGCGGACCAGCCGATCAGCTCGTAGTATTTCTCCTTCGTGCGCTGCTTCTCGGCGGCCGTCAGCTTCTTGAACCGGTTGCGGTTGAAGATCGAGACGCCCTCGACTTGATGCACGGAGCCGATGATGTAATCGAACGGATATTTCGCGTAGACGGCGCGATACGTCTCCGCATGCTCGGGGAAGAAGTCGGATTCGACGCCGAGCAGCACTTCGATGCGGCCTTCGTATTTCGCCTTCAGCCGGAGCACTTCGTTCACGTAGTTCTCGAATTCGCTCGACGCCATGGCGATCCCGGGATTCGGGTGGTCGTCCCGATGGCCGAAATACGGCGAATGGTCCGAGATGCCGATCGCGGCGACGCCCTTCTCGATCGCGGCTTCGATGTATCGCTCGATGGGGCCGTCCGCGTGGCCGCACCGTTCGTGGTGGGTATGCAGGTCGAACATCATGTAAGTAACGCCTCCTTATTCGGAACCCCAAAATTGCGTCTCCGGCATGCCCTTCAGATCGCTTAAAAATTGTCTCATCGCGGAATTCAAGTATCGTCCCGACTTCGTAATGACGCCGACCGGGTGCGTAATTTCCAGCTCGTCGACCGAAATCATCTTGAGCGTGCCGCCCCGCAGCTCGTTGGCCATCGACATCTTGGAGATGACGGCGGCGCCCATGTTCAGCTCGACCATCCGCTTCACTTCCTCGCTGCTCGACAGCTCCATGACGACCTTCGGCACGATGCCGTGCTTCTCGAAGACGCCGTCGACGAACTTCCGTCCGATCGTATCGGGCGACAGCATAATGAAGGAGACGTCGTTCAGCGCCGACAACGGCAGCCGCTTGTGGACCGCGAGCGGATGCTCCGGCGAGACGACGAGCTCGAACACGTCGTAGTACAGCACCGACGTCACGAGGTTCGGCGTCTTGTCGACCAGATACGCGATGCCGATATCGACGGTGCCGTTGTCGACCTGGGTCATGATTTGCAGCGAAGACATCGTATGGATCGACGTCTGGATCAGCGGGAATTGGTTATTGAAATAAGAGAAGATGCGCGGCAAAATTTGCATCGCGATCGACGTCGTCGTACCGAGCCGGATATGGCCCTGGGGCGTCGCGTTGATGTCGTTCAGCCTCAGCTTCAGCTCGTCGACGATGGCGAGAATTTTCTCGGCTTGCTCGAGGAACAGCGCGCCCGCGTCGGTCAGCGTCACCGGTTGGTTCCGGTCGACGAGCACCGCGCCGAATTCGTCTTCGAGGCTCTTGATTTGCGCGGAGACGGCGGGCTGCGTCAGGTTGAGCACTTCGCCGGCTTTCCGGAAGCTCATCGTCTTGGATATCGTAATCAGGGTTTCCAGCTGGTTTAAGTTCATTCGGAACTCCCCCTCTCGGCCCTTCAATTATATTACAAAGTTTTAACAAAGAAAAAGATACCCCGCCGCCTCGTCTTCTTGTAGAATGTAAGCATTATCACAGCCGCGAAGGGGAAGCGATTCCGCATGGACCAGAAGAAGACGATTCGAGCATGGGTGCTCTACGATTGGGCGAACTCGGCCTATTCGACGACGATGGTGGCGGCGGTGCTGCCGATCTTCTTCGTCAGCGTGCCGGGCGCGGGGGTCGGGGACGCGGCGGCGTCGTATTGGGCATACTCGCAGTCCGCGGCGATGCTGTTATTGGTAATCTTGTCCCCGATTCTCGGGGCGGCGGCGGACGTATCCGGTTCGAAAAAGAAGCTGCTCGGGGCGTTCATGGCCCTCGGCGTCTTGTCGACGGCGCTGTACGCGCTCGTCGGGGAAGGGATGCTGTGGTTCGCGGTCGTTCTCACGCTGCTCGGCGTCGTCGGCAACAGCGGCGCGAACTCCTTCTACGACGCGCTGCTGCCGGGGATCGCGAAGCCGGAAGAACGCGACCGCGTCTCGGCGCAAGGGTATGCGTACGGCTACTTGGGCGGAGGCTTGCTGCTCGCGGCGAATCTGATGATGATTCAGAAGCCGGCTTGGTTCGGCTTGGACGAACTCGGCGGCATCCGACTCGCGTTCCTGTCGGTGGCGGTCTGGTGGCTCGTCTTCTCGATTCCGCTGTTCCGCCGCGTGCCGGAGACGAAGCCGTCGACGTCGGTGCCGCTGGGACGTTCGGTCGGACTTGCGTTTCGGCGGCTCGGTACGACGCTGCGGAGTCTGAAGCATTATCCCGAACTGCTGAAGTACTTGATCGCGTTCTGGTTGTTCAGCGACGGGATCGGCACGATCATCCGAATGGCTACGGTGTACGGGGAAAATATCGGCATCGGCACGACCCATCTCATTACGGCGCTGCTCATCACGCAGTTCGTCGGCTTCCCGTGCGCGATTCTGTTCGGCAAGCTCGCCGGCCGCTTCGGCGCGAAGTCGTCGTTGTACGCGGCGCTTTGCATCTATGTCGTGATCACGATTCTTGGGTATTTCATGACGACCGCGTTACATTTCTACTTGCTCGCCGTCATGGTCGGCTTCGTGCAAGGCGGCAGCCAAGCGCTGGCGCGCTCGATCTTCACGCGGCTCATTCCGGTCGGCCGGGAAGCCGAATATTTCGGCTTCATGAGCGTATGGAACAAATTCGCCGGCATGATGGGCCCGGCCGTCTTCGGTTACGTGAACATGATCGGGAGCAGCAGGCTCGGCATTCTCGCCTTAATCGCCTTTTTCGTGCTCGGCATCGCCATGCTGGCGTTCGTCGACCTCGACAAAGGCGAACGGGAAGCGGCGAGAAGCGCGAGCGACCTGCCGCCGCGCGATCCGGCGATATCCCTGTAGCGATCTACCGCTCGGCGGCGAGGCCCGTCTCGTAGGAGAGGTCGCCGAGCGCTTCTTCGAAGGCGCGCCATGCGTCGCCCTCGCCGCTGCCGGCGCGGCTCGCGGCGAGCCACGCGAACGCCGCGCCGAGCAGGCGCTCGCCGTCCTCGAGCGCGCGATCCCAGACGTCCCAGAACGATTCCCGGGACGTCTTCGTCGTGTCCGCGGGCGGCGCCCACGGCGCGCCGCGCTCGTTCATCGGGTCGAGCGCGGCGTCGCGGCGGCCCGGCACGAACGGCTCGATCGCGCCCGCGAGCAGCCTCGTCTTCACGCCCGACGGATCGTGGAACAAAGAGAACGCCGTCAGCATGTCGCGATAGCTCTGCTGCCACAACCCGTCGAGGAACGACGCGTCTTGCTCGGGGTACGCGCGGCGGACGGCGTCTTCGACGAGCTTCGACACGCCGGCCGGGAGCGTCGCTCCGGCGTCGAGCGTCGGCCGGACCGGCGCGCGGCGCGTGTCGATGCCGCGAAGCCGCTCGGCGACGTACGTGTCGATCGCGACCTCGAGCCGCTGGTGGTCGCGATGCCGGTCGCCTTGGCGCGCGAAGACGAACGGATGCGCGATCCGGTCGAGCGCATGATGCGTCAGCCAGCCGAGGACGTAGACGGCGCGCGGATCTGCGAGGGCGGCGCCTTCGCAGCCCTTCAGCATGGCGCGCAGGAACGCGCCGCAGCGGCTCCTGTGCAGCAAGCCG
>JAPSKX010000293.1 GCA_031181325.1 Paenibacillus sp. | reverse complement strand
CCTCGGTTTTTTTCTGAAAATGGTTTACACGCTCTCGATCGCCGCGTCGTCGAGCCGCACCCGGCGACCTTCCCGCGCCGAGACGTACGTCGCGAGCACCATGCGCAGCGCGGTCCGCCCTTCCTCCGCCGTCGCGATCGGGCCCCGCTCGCCCCGCAGGAACGCGGCGAGCGGCTCCGCGAGCGCCCGGATGCGGGCGAAGTGCGTCTCCGGCGTCTCGATGCCGCTGTCGATCCAGCGCCCCTCCTCCGCCGAATACCACCGGAGGCCCGGCGCCCCCGGCGCTCTAGGAACGTTGCAGCTGACCGCGTCGCCGAAGTTCTGTACGATCGTCCCCTTCTCGCAGACGATCTCCGTCGAGTTCTCGGCCGCCGCGCACGTGAACGAGCAGTTCACCTCGGCGAGCGGGCCGCCCGGGTACCGGAACAAGGCGACGCCGTTGTCCATCGGGATGCGGGGGTGATAGAGCGACTCGATCTCCGCCGTGACGCTCTCCGGCTCGCCGAGGAGCCATAGCAGGAAGTCGATCGGATGCGAGGCGTCGTCCGCCCAAATGTCGCGGTTAAGCTTCGGGTCGACATGCCACGAATCGGCGAACGCGGGCTGCAGCCCGACGCTTAAGCCGTGCCGGCGCCGAACCGTGAACGCCCGACCGAGCCGGCCTTCGCCCAGAAGCGCTTTCATCTTCGCGTTTTGCGGGTCGACCCGCATCTGCCACGCCATGCTGAACGGCACGCCGTACCGGTTCACCGCTTCCACGATCGCGTCCGCTTCGGCAGCCGTTACCGCCATCGGCTTCTGCAGCACGATCGCCTTGCCGGCGGCGGCGGCCTTGACGGCGAGTTCCGCATGCAGCGACGTCTCGGAGGCGATGACGACGGCGTGCACGTCGGGGTCGGCCAGCAGCGCATCGACGTCCGCGCAAGCGGAGAAGCCATGCGTCTCCGCCGCTTGCGCGAGCCGCGCCGCGTCGTGATCCCAGCCTGCGGCGACCCTGACGCCGTACGCTTCGCGTCTTCTCCATTCCTCGATATACCCGTTGACGTGCCCGTGCGCGAATCCGAGAATCGCCGCGTTCACGCGTCGGCGATGTTCCATCCCGCTCCCCCTTTCGAGTTCAAGAAGTCCGTACGTTGCGTTGCGATGCATTCCGCCTTTCTCTCTGTATCATAAGATAAGCGTACGTCCGCATTCATGGCGGATCGGGACAATGTGCCATCCGATTCAGCCACCGCTCCCTTTTTTATATTCCAACGGGGTGACGCCGAACGCATCGAAGAACAAGCGGGAAAAATACCGCGCGTTCGCGATGCCGACCGACTCGGCGACCTCGTATACCTTCAGGTCGGATTCGCGAAGGAGCCGCTTCGCCCGCTCGAGTCGATAGCGCTGCACATATTCGTTGAAGGGCCTGCCGACCTCCGCGCGAAACAAGGCGGCGAACCAGCTCGGGCTCAAGTTGACGCGCTTCGCGACGTCGTGCAGGTGAATGTCCTGATCGTAATGCCGATGCACGTACTCCACCCCCTGCCGAACCTCGCTGCGCGCGCCCGCCTCCGCGTTCCCGCGGCGCGCGACGTTCGCCCATTCGTCCAGCAATCGGTCGACCGCATCGGATAATTCCGACGCGTCGAAGACGGATTGCAGCCGTTCGCTCGCCTCCGCGTAACAGTCGAGCGGCGGCGTCCCTTCGGCGGAGACGGCGGCGCAGAGCAGCCGGGGCAGCGCCGCGCGCGCCGCAGGCCAGGCGGCCGATGCCGCGGCGGCATCTTCAAGCAGCGACCGCACCCAGCCTCGGAGAAGCGCGGCGGCCTCGACGCGCGGAAGGCGGGCGAGCCGCTCCTCGGCAGGCGGCGCCGGAAGCGGCGACGCGAAGGCGGGCAGCGCGCTTAGACGCAGCGCCGCGTTGACGGGCAGGAACAGCCCGTCGTCCGCCGCCGCGTGCGCTCGGCGCACCGCCTCGCCGAAATCGCGCCAATCGCGCAGCTCGTCGGTCAACAGGAGCCGCGCTTTGCCATGACGCGGCGCTTCTCGAAAGAGAGCGTCCCAAGCGGCGGCGACGTCCGCGCCGAGCGCCCCGCGCATCCCCAGGATGCCTCGGTAATAGACGAACGCCCACGCGTCGCGCCCGAGGCGGAAGGCGACCGCCTCATCCCCTTCGCAGGACGTCGGCGGCCGGTCGCTCCGCGCCTCCGCCCAGGCCGCCGAGTCGCGCGACGATCGCAGGACGGCGACGACGGCCGCGCCGAGCGGCATCTCCGCCGACAGCCGCTCGAGCGCCGCCGGCGCCGCGGGAGAACCGGCCGCGCAGACGGACAACCGCTCCTTCGCCGCCTGCCGCCGAAGCGCTGCCGCCTCCCGCGCCTTCCCCGCGACGCGGTCCAGCGATTCCGCGAAATCCGCGGCCTTGAACAGCAGCTTCGTGACGTAATCCGCCGCGCCGTACCGCAGCGCGGCTTGCGCCTTCTCGAATTGATCGTAGCAGGTGAGCATCAGCACTTCCGGCGGGGACGGCAACTCCCGGAGGCGCCGCAGCAGCTCCAACCCGTTCATGACGGGCATGCCGATATCGGCGATGACGATGTCCGGGCGAAGGCGCTTCGCCAGTTCGAGCGCCGCCACGCCGTTGTCGGCTTCCCCGACGATGCGGTAGCCTCGTTCCTCCAGCCCGAAGCCCCTAATTTTCTTGCGGACGTAAGGCTCGTCGTCCACGACGACGAGACGGATCGGTTCGTTCATCGACGCTCCCCCTCTTCCGAAAGTCGATACGGGATATAGATACGGACGGTCGTGCCCGCGCCGAGGCCCTCGCTTTCGATACGCAGACCGTACGGCGCGCCGAACGTATGCGCGAGCCGCTGATGGACGTTGCGCACGCCGATGCCGTCCGCCTCGCGCTCTTCGGGGGCGGCGATCCGCGCCTCCAGCGCCGATGCCGTCTCCGTGGGCATGCCGACCCCGTTATCGCGCACGGCGACGACGAGCGCATCGCCCTGCCGCTCGGCGGAGACGGTCACGGCGCCGTTCGCGTCCGGCGCAGGCAGCAAGCCGTGAAACAGCGCGTTCTCGACGAGCGGCTGGAGCATCAGCTTCAGCGCCGCCGCGTCGGCGTGCCGGCGGGCGCTGTCGTCGATCGTCAGCGCGAAGCGCCGGCCGTACCGCTGATTGACGATAAACCAATAAAACTCGACGTTCTCGATTTCCTCCCGGAGCGTTCGAACGTTGCCGCGACGCTGGTCCAAGCCGTACCGCAGCAGCTCGCCCAGCGCTTCGAGAAGACGATGGAGCTCCTCCTTGCTGCCGCGGTCGATCGCGTCGTCGATCAGATTGATCGTATTATAGAGCATGTGCGGATTCATCTGCGACAGCAGCGCCCGCATCTCCATGCGGCGCTTCCGCCCCTCCGTCTCTTTCAAATTCGCGATCAAATCCCGGATCGTCGCCGTCATCGCGTTGTATTGGTCGGCGAGCTCTCCGAACTCGTCGGCCCGCTCCAGCTTCATCCGGTAATGCAGATCGCCCTTGGCGATGCGGCGCATCCCGACGGCCAGCTGCCGGAGCGGACGGGTGAACCACCAGGAGACGATGCCGTAAATGCACATAAAACCGACGATGCCGACCGAGAGCACGACCACGCTCAGCGTCGTCACCGGGCGGAACGTCCGCTCCACCGCCTCGAGATCGCTCGCGACGACGATCTTCCATTGCGGATGCCCCGGAATGTCGGCGATCGCATAGTAAAACCCGTTTTCCTGAAAATAGCGCTGCGCCCCGGGCAAGCTCCGGGTCGCTTCGTTCGACTGCCTTAGCGGACGGAGCGGGTTGCTCCCGAGCGTAATGAACGAGTCGATCAAGCTGTCGTTTTGGTCGTACAAGAGCACCTGCAGATCGTAA
>JAPSKX010000076.1 GCA_031181325.1 Paenibacillus sp. | reverse complement strand
TGAATCGCTTCGCCCTCGATCGTCTCCCCGACGAGCGGCATCCGGCTCGAGGAGACGACGAGGTCCATGTTGAGGCTGCCGACGACGACGACGTTCGGCGTCTTCATCGGGACGCTTCCCCGCCGAGCTTGCGGAACAGATCCTTGAAGACGGCGTCCCGGTGAAGATGATAGACGTATCGAATCGCATGCCGCGTCGGGTCTTGAATCCATCGCCCGTCGTCCGATATGCGGGGGCTCGGCGCCAGATAGCTCGGCGCCCAATCCGGCTTGACGAGCCACGCGATCGTCGAGATGTCCCAGATGACGCGCGTGTATCCGAAGTGATCGTTCGCGCAATTTTTATAAGTTTCGTAGAGATACTCTCCGATCGGGCCGAGGTCCTTCACATAATCGCGAATTTCCGAGAGCGACGTGTGCAGATGCGACGCGACGCCCATGCATGGCACCATGACGACCGGCGCCCCGCAATCGAAGACGACGCGAGCCGCGGGTACGTCCTGATACAGGTTGAACTCCTTCGTATCCGGCCATGCGAACGAGTGGCCCCCGAGCCATACGACGACGATGCGCTCGACGATGGACGGCTCCATTCGAATCGCGGACGCCACGTTCGTAATCGCGCCGATCGCCACGACGTAGAGCGGGTCCTCCGGGTCGCTCGCGAGCGCCCGTTCGACGAGATCCCGCGCCGCCTCGCTCTCGACGAATCCGCCGTCCTTCGGCAAATACGACGTCGATCCCCGGTAGACCGGTACGTTCTCTTTGCCGAGCAGCGGCAATATTTTCAAGAGTTCTTGGTAGCTCTTCTCCATCCCGTCGGCCGGTCCCGTCGACAGCTCGTTGAAGAACGGCGCGGCGTACAGCGCTTCTACGGTTACGCTGTCCGGCGACAGCAGCGCATAGGTTACCGCGAATTGGTCGTCGATCTCGTTGAACGTATCGGTATCGAGCACCATGCGAATGCGCTGTCCGGGGTGCTGCAGCCGGCGTGTCAATCGCGCCGCGTCGATCGAGGGATAAGTCGTCATCGGTCGTTCCTCCGTATCATGATCTGGTTCTTGTCTCCTACTATAATAATTAGAAATAGACCGATCCGGTATCACGAATCGGTCCTTTTATTGTATGATTTGGCTATGAACCGCAAGGAGGAGAACAACCATTGGAAGCGGTGCTCGAATTTTTGTTCCGCGTCGATCGGCGCGCGGAGGAGACGATTCCGTTCCACCGGCACCGGTGCTACGAGCTTGTTTATTATGTCGCCGGCGAAGGCGCGACCCGGATCGGACGACGCGAGTGGTCGTTCCGGGCGGGCGATTTCGCGCTCGCGCGGCCGCACACGCTGCACGACGAGCGGCGCACTGCGGCCTCCGACGTCGTGTGCGTCGGCTTCGCGCTCCCGGAGTCCGCCGCCGCGCCGCTGCCCGAGGGCGTCTTCCGCGACGACGCGGCCGAGCCGCTGCTGCCGCATCTCAAGCGGATGCTCGCGGAGCTGCAGGAGAGGCGTCCCCGCTTCGGGCGCATGCTCGATCTGCTCGCGAGCCAGCTCGTCGTCGAGCTCGAGCGACGGTTGCCCGCGGAGACGCCCTTAGAGGCGGACGATGCGTTCCACTACACGCTCAATTATATGAACGAACATTTCTCGCAGAAGATCGACTTCGCGTCGTTGTCGGCGCTGGCGGGTTACAGCTACGATCGGTACCGTCACCTGTTCAAGGACCGCACCGGCCTCTCCCCCGTCCAATACGTCACCGACAGGCGGTTGGAACACGCTTGCAAGCTGCTGCGGCGGACCGGCATATCCGTGTCCGCGATCGCGCTGGAGTGCGGCTTCTCGAACGACGCGCAGTTTTGCAGCGTCTTCAAGCGCGAGCTTCGCATGACGCCGAGGCAGTACCGCGAGCGCGGACTCGAAGGAGCCCCGTCGCATACGTAGGCCCAGCGGCGGCGCCGTACAGCGGTTTTGCGGTTTTGCGGTTTTGCGGTTTTGCGGTTTTGCGGTTTTGCGGTTTTGCGGTTTTGCGGTGCCGCAAGCTAAGCGCGTTTTCGCGCTTAGATCCGCGCGAACGCCGCTGCTCACGCAAGCTAAGCGCGTTTTCGCGCTTAGACGCGCGCGAACGCCGCTGCTCACGCAAGCTAAGCGCGTTTTCGCGCTTAGACGCGCGCGAACGCTGCTGCTCACGCAAGCTAAGCGCGTTTTCGCGCTTAGACGCGCACGAACGCCGCAGCCCCCTCCTCTCCCGTCAACCGTTCCGGGTTCAGGTCGAGCAGCTCGTCGACGACGAATCGGCCGTCCTTCATAATGAGCGCATCGTCGAAATACAGCTCGCCGCCGCCATGCTCGGTCCGCAGCAGCAGCACGATATCCCAATGGTTGGCCGACTCGTTCCCGTTGTCGCACTCCTCGTAGGCGTTGCCGAGCGCGAAGTGGACGCTGCCGCTGATTTTCTCGTCGAAGCCGACGTCGTTCATGATGCGGTCGACATACGGATTGACGCCGATCGCGAACTCGCCGACGTATCGCGCTCCGTCGTCGACGTCGAGAATCTCGAGCAGCTTCGCGTCGTTATCGCTGGACGCCTCGACGACGCGGCCGTCGCGGAACGTCAGCGACAGCCGGTTGAATCGGTGCCCGCGGTACGAGGTCGGCGCGTTAAATACGATCATACCGTTCACGGATTCGCGAACGGGCGCCGTAAACACCTCGCCGTCCGGCAGATTCACCTTCCCGTCGCAAGGGATGGCCGGCAACCCCTTGATCGAGAACGAGAGGTCGGTCCCGGGCGCGACGACGCGAACGCGATCCGTGCGCTCCATCAAGGCGGCCAGCGGCTTCATCGCTTCGGACATGCGGCGATAGTCCATCGTGCACGTCCTGAACAAGAAGTCCGTATACGCTTCCGTACTCATGCCGGCGAGCTGCGCGTACGACTTCGCCGGGTAGTTGAACAGCGTCCACCGCTTCCGATGCGTCTCTTCCGTCACCGGCCGCATGGCCCGAAGGTAGGCGTTGCGGCGCTCCGCCGGAATGTCGGCGTATTCGGCGACGTTCTCCTCGCCGAGCATCTGCACGACCGCGTCCATCTCCTTCACCCTGGCGAGCTTATAGGCGGCTTCCGCCTCGAACTGCGCGTCGGTGCCGCCGATCTGGAGCTTGCGCAGCACCGAGTAATCCGTAATATCGACGAACGCAAGACCGCCGGCGGCGTGCACCTCCTCGACGAATGCGGATACGGCGTTCATATCCTTCACGTCGAGCGCGGAGATCAGCACCTTCTCGCCGGGCCGCACGTTCAGAGAATAAGTAATAACGGTTCGTGCCAATCGCGTCATCCGCGGATCTATCATTAGTATCACTCCTGCTCTAACAGAACTGCGATGTTGGGTACTCGGTTATTGTATCGCGAGAGCTGCCGCAGACGCAAAGAAGAGGCGTCCCCGCCGTCAGCGGGAACGCCTCTTCCGTCTTGCACCGCTTCACCGTGCGATCGGCAGCTTGATCGCATAGATCGAATGCGCTTTGAACGTCAGGCTTGCCGCGGCCTGCTCCCAGCGCAGCTCCGTTCGGACCGGGACGACGGCCTCCGGCTCGAAGACGTCGTTGACGACGTCGATGGCGGCGCCGGTCAGCGCCGCGACCGTCGCCGCGCCGACGACCGACGCCCCGGCGATATCGATCGTCGCTTCGACGTCCTCCAGCCCCCGATTGACGACGAACGCCGTCAGCCTGCTCCCGGCCGCGCTCGCGCAGCAGACGACGTCGAGGACGGGCAGGCCGGTCGTCGGCACGCCGTTCGAATGCTTCGGCGCGTCGAACGCGCCGCAGTCAAGCTCGTGCCGCACGACGCGGCGGACGCCCGCGTTCGCGTACAGCTCCAACGCGTAATACGTCGGCGTACCGTAGACGAGCGGCCCCTTGCCGCTCCACCCCGGCACGCGGCCGCGCTTCTGATCCGCGTAATTGTCGCCGACGCGGATGCAGCCGCCGAGCCATCCGTTGACGAGATCCGAGAAGCTGCCGATCTCGACGATGTGGCAGCTGCGAATCATCTCGTTCAAATTCGCCGCGTTGGCTACGGCCGCTTCCAGCGTATGCTCGTTCGGCAGCCCTTGCCGGATCGTATTCGGATAATACATCGTATTGTATTCCGTGATCGCTACCTTCACATGCCGCGCCCGATCGCTCTCTCGAATCGCGGCGGACGCAAGCCCGACGGCGGCGCGCGTCACCTCCGGATAGCTGACGATCGCGCGATACTTCTCCTCCGCGCTCGCGCGCTCGGCGGCTTCCCGTCCGCCGAAGCCGTACGTCGAATAATGTTGATAAATATGCAGCGTCAAGTAATCGATGCGTTCCCCCGCAACGGCGAGCACGGTCCGATTCCAAGCATCGTCGACGTGGCCGCAGCCGAGCAGGACGAGCTCCGGGTCGGCCGTCTTCATCGCCTTCGCGAAGTCGGCGAGCCGATGCGCG
Organism: Paenibacillus sp.; assembly: GCA_031181325.1. Taxonomy (GTDB): domain Bacteria; phylum Bacillota; class Bacilli; order Paenibacillales; family YIM-B00363; genus Paenibacillus_AE. The sequence continues at coordinate 15,427 of JAPSKX010000076.1, read as the reverse complement.
TACGTCTCCGCGTCGCAATGGCCGACCTGCCACGGCCCCCACACCTCGTTGCCGATCTCCCAATATTTCACCCGGTACGGCTCGGTGCGGCCGTGCGACGCCCGCAGCGCGCCGAGAGGGTCGGTCGCCGCGTCCGCATTGCAATAGCGAACCCATTCCGCGGCTTCCTCCGGCGTCCCCGAGCCGTCGTTCACGCAGATGAGCGGCTCGACGCCGAGACGCTCGCAGAAGTCCAAAAATTCGTTCGTGCCGAAATATTTATCCGCCGGGTGGTCCCACGCTTCGTTCATGACGTTCGGCCGCTCGTACGGCGGACCGACGCCCTGCCGCCAGTGGTACGCGCTGATATAGTTGCCGCCGAGCCGCATCATGCCCGCGTTCAGCCGCTTCGTCATGTCGAACACGTCCCGCTTCACGAGGCCGACGCGCGTCTCGGGCAGCAACGATACATGATCCGCCCACAGCGTGCCGGTCGAGATCGAATCCTTCCAGCTGCGCGCCTCGGAGGAGATCGTCAACCGAAACTCGGCGTCGTTGCAGGCTTCGGAGACGATAATGTCGCAGCGATACTCCTTCCAGTCGTGGCTGTCGAGCCGAATAGACGCTTCGCCCAACGTTCGTTCGGACGCTCGGTCCACGATCGCCAGCCGCGCCTCGCCGAGGTCCAGCGTCGCCCGGGCGAACAGCTTCGCCTCGTAACGGACGGCTTGCGCGGCGATCCGCTGCGCGATGCCCGCATAACAGCGATCGTCGCTCAAGATCTTTATTTTCTGGCTGTGACCCGAATGGCGCGGGGCGGCGGGCTCCAAGGCGAACGTCGTATTTTTCCCGTTCGTGATCGGGTACCACTCGCCGGAGACGCCCGGGGAGCGTTCGGCGCCTTTTTCGAAATCCATCGTCTTCAGGGGGAACGCCAGCATGGCGTCCATATGGTCTCGAATGTCTTCGACGAAATGGCCGAACAAATACGGGCTGATCTCGCCCGGCAGCGCTTGGTCAGCATGAACGACCAGCTTCGCGCGATAGTTTTCGGTCACGTCCTCTTCATCCTCTCCGATATTGATCCGCCGACCGCTCTTCGTTTGGATGCTTTTCCTCAGCTGCGTTACCCTATAATTATAAAAAAATATTAGGCGACACCGCCGTCCGACACACTTCGCGGCCCGAACTGTGTATGATAGTCCTTGCACCGCTTTTTTCAAAGTTAAAAAGGGAGGAACACGCTTGGAAAATGTTCTATTGGGTTCGATCGGCGGGAAGGCGAAACAGCAAGCCTTGTGGTTCGTACAGTTAGAGAAAGAAAGAATACTACATAACTATCACTTGGGCTGCGCCACTAAAGATCATGCCCTCGGCGGGCTGAGCACGCTCTACCAGCTCGCTTCGCGCATCGAAGACGTCGATTGCATGAAGAACCTGATGATGACCATCTCGGACGTTCAAAGCTCCAGACTGCCCGGATTGCGGCTTCCCGGAACGTCTCAATTAATCGGAATATAGGAAAGAGGCGGCCCCGCGACGGATCGGCGCGGGGTCCCTTCGCGCCATGCTTCGATATTACGCGTGATGGATCCGCGGCATCGGCAGCGGCTCCTTGCCAAGCTCCGCCCATAGAAACTTTAATAACAGCTCGCTCTTCAACGCCGCGAACGCAGAATCGTCCCACCGATTGCGCAGTTCCCCCGGATCTTCCTCCAAGTCGAACAGCTCCCCGTACGCGCGGTTGTAATACACGGTCAGTTTATACCGCCGATCCACGTACGTCTTCTGATGAATGGTCGTCGGTTCGTGTCGGAATTCGCAGACGATATAATCCCGCGCTTCGCTCTTCCGCCCGACCCACACGTCCGATTGGTCCACGCCCGTCATGGCGTGCGGGATCGGGATGCCCGCGAACGACAGGAACGTCGGCGCCAGATCGACGAGCGATTGCATCGCGTGCGAGACGCGGCCTGTCGGCACATGACCGGGGTATCGAACGAGGAACGGAAGCTTAATTAAATCCTCGTACATAAATCCGCCCTTCGCCTGCAACCCGTGCTGGCCGAAGAAATGGCCGTGATCCGTCGTGAACACGACGATCGTGTCGTCCGCGAGCCCCAGCTCGTCCAGACGGTCCAAGATTCGCCCGATATATTTATCGAGCAGGCTTACCATGCCGTAATACGTAGCGACAAGTTTCTTCCGCTCCGCCTCCGGCAGCAGATGCGAATGGTAGCCGTGAATTTCCTGTCCGGTTTCCTTCCAGGCCGAGAAATCCGGACGCTCGGTCTGCGTCAGGCCGAAGTGCGGAGGATTGTTCGCATGCTCGCCCGGCGCCGCTTCGGGAATCGTCAGCTTATCGGGGTCGTACATCGTATCCCACGGCTTCGGCGCGAGGTACGGCGGATGCGGGTCGAAGAAGCTCGCCCACAAGAAGAAGTTGTCCCCGTCCGCCGCATATCGGTCAAGCAGCGCGTTCGTCCGTTCCGCGATCCACGTATTGTAGTGGTACTCTTCGGGAATGTCCCACGTATGCAGGTTGCTCTTGTTCATCGTCCCGGTCGGCGGCTGGAAATAATCGCGCCATTTCGCGAAGCCCTTCTCCTCCAGCCAGATCGCGTAATGCTGTCCGGCATGCGCCTCGTTCGTATGGTTCCGCGCGAGCTCGACGCGATCGAAGCCGTAGAACCGCTCGTTGAAACTGCGCCAATAGTCCAAATCCTGCAATAGTGGATATGCTTCCAGCGAGGGGTATTCATCGGTGCTCTTGAGCGGTTGAAAATGAGCCTTCCCGACGAGCGCCGTGCGATAGCCGTGCGCGGCGAAGTCGTCGCCGACGACATGACGGTCTTCGAGCAGCTTCGTTCCGAGCGTCCATGCGCCATGCTGGCTCGGGTATTGCCCCGTGACGATCGACGCTCTCGTCGGCGTGCAGGTCGGATTAGGGCAATACGCTCTTGCGAAGGTCGTGCCTTCCCGAACGAGCCGGTCCAGGTTCGGCGTATGCAGCTCCGCGTTGAAGGCGCCGATCGTATTCCAATGCTGTTGATCGCTCGTGATCAGCAAAATGTTAGGACGCTTCAAACGGTGGCCTCCTCCATGATTCGATATTCGATCTATCTAAACGAATCATAGTTCAATACTGGGGACGGACGCCATGCCAGAATGTTATACTATTTATCATAATGTTAGGATGACTTGGGTAAAGCGGAGGAAGTATGCAGGAATATGCGAGGGAATTCGCCGAGTTTCGGATGCAGGTGCCTTCGGAGCTGCAGCGGGCGGGAGGCGTCTATCTGCTGCGGTCGGGGAAGAATCGCGCGAAGCCCGATTACGATGTCGGACCGAAGAAGATCGAATGTTACAGCTTTCATTTCGTTATGAAGGGCGGACTGCTCGTATGGGATGAGCGCGGCCGTACGTTCGCCCTGCAAGAAGGGCAAATGATGTGTTTTTTCCCTGAGCTGTCTTACCGATACAAGACCGCGGACGCCGCATCGGAGCTTCGCATGCAATGGTTCGCGTTCGCGGGGCCGCAGGCTCCATATTTGTGCGCATCGCTCGGTCTTACGCCGGAGAATCCGTTCCTCGACGCCGACCTAGGGCCGCATTGGCGCGAAATCGCGAGCCGGCTTCACGCGAGCGTCGGCGTCGGCGACCCGATTCGCCAGATCCGGTCGTTCTACGAGCTGATCGAATGGCTGGGGATCGGCGCGCCGAAAGCGTCCCCCGATCGGAAGAATCGGGTAGAGCACTGTGCTTCTTATTTACGGCTGCACTATGCCGAGCCGATTCGCGTAGAGGCGCTGGCGGAGGAAGCCGGCGTTCACCGGTCGTACCTGTCCGACGCGTTCCGGAAAGCGTACGGCATGTCGCCGAAGCAATACGTCACCGCCCTCCGCATGACGAACGCCGCGGACCTGCTGCGCGGCGGCGAGCTTCCGGTGCAGGACATCGCGGCGACCGTCGGCTACCCGGATGTCTTCTCGTTCACAAGGGCGTTCACGAAGCGTTACGGCATGTCGCCGACCGCGTATCGGCGAGCCGGCTCCGCGCCGGCCTCGCCTCCCGGCCCCCTTATACTCTGAATCCGCGGCCGCCAGGCATCGGCGGGTTCGGCTCGCGGTCGTACAGCAGCCCCTCCGACTTCCCGCGCAGCGCCACGTCCACGAGCCACTTCGTGAACGGAGCGACGTTCATGCGCTCCATCTCCGCAAGATCGTAAAAGCCTGCGCCGTCCACTTCGACGCCGTCCGGCGTCGGGTCGCCGCCCTCGTATTCCATCGCGAACGCGATATACACGTTGTGAATGCTTCGAGGCTGATCGCGCAGCGCCACGACGCTCTTCACCGACGCGCGGATGCCGCACTCCTCGTACACTTCGCGGCGGATCGTCTCGTCGATCGGCTCGAGCTGCTCGATGTAACCTCCCGGGTTCGTCCAATAGCCCTTGCCCGGCTCCTGCGCCCTCCGGACGAGCAGCACCTTGCCGTCCTTCGCGACGAGCGCCCCGACGCCGACGCTGTAGTTGCCCCAATGCACGAAGCTGCACGCCGTGCACGCGCTTCGCGGCGTCCCGTCGACGTCCCGCAACTCTAGCGGTTGACCGCAAGACATACAAAATTTCGCTTCCATCCCAGCACCCCTGATCTGTCGTAGCAGTGATCGTTCCGTTCTCCCCAATATAAGGCAGGCGGCGGGCCGGGACAATCCCTTTTTTCCCTTTAGGTTATGATTCCTTGCCGGCTGCCACAGACGCCGACGCTGCGTCGATGTCCGGCAAATGCTCCCCGATCAGCTCAAGACAAACGATAAGATTGATTGACCATTGGGAAACCGTATTCGTAGAAATCCATGGAATTTCTTGCATCGGCCTTACGTATTCGTGGCGGGGTACCGGCCGCGCTTCGAGCGGCATGGTCACGCTCCAGCCGAAGCCGCTCCGAAGCAAATAGTCCCACGCTTGCCCGGCCAATGCCGCGTTCTTGTCCCGGTCGGCGGAGAACGCCATCATCGCCGTCGACAGCATCGGAATGTTCCATTCCTTGCCCTGAATCGCCCCGCCCGTCCTCCGCGATTTCTCTTCCTTCGGCAGATTGTAAAACTCGCCGTATTCCGCCAGCATCCGGTCCCATTCCGGGTCCTTCAGCAGCATGGCCATCTCCTGCCACACCTGCGCGCCGCCCATGCAAATCATCAGGTGATGTCCGTAATTTTCGTCGCCGAAATACAGTAACTCTCCCGTTTTCGGCTCATATCCGAAGACGGGACCGGTCAGCAGACGATGAGGCATCCCCTTCAAGCACTCGATCCCGCGCAGCATCTTATCCCGGTAGGACGTATCCTCGTATCGCTCCCACTGGAACAACCAGTTCGAGCAGAACGCCGCCCAATCCGGACCGCTACGCGTATGCGTCGGAAACTCGTCCTTGGCGAAATACGCGCGCATCGGGTCCAGTCGGAGCGTCGCGTAATCCGCGTCCTTCGCCTCGTCCATGATGTCTCCGATGCGCTCGTCCGCCGTCAGGTAGAAATAATATTTGTGCAAGCCGGCCATGCCGATCCGCGCTTCCTTGCAGCCGCAGCCCCAATGCAGCACGTTGTGCCTCGAGCCGAGCCCGGCGTATTCCCCGATATGGTAGACGTCCACCTCGCTCGTATGTCTCGTCATCGCTTCCGCGAACCGGAAGACATCCTCTCGCCCCGTGCGAAGGAACGTATACCAAAGCCAGATGTTCGGCGCGAGCTCCGTGTTTTGCCAGGCGCAGCCGCCGATATCGTATCGCCACGTATGGCGAACCGGATCGTAGCTGTGCATGACGTCGCCGTAGTCCCAAAAGCCGTACCATCTTCGCTGCTCTACCTCGTCTTGGTAAAACCGGATCGCCCGCTCCAGCGTGTCTTCCAGCTGCGCCTTCGCCGGCGTCGACCGGTCCGGCAAGCTCCACGCTCCGAACGCCTTCGTCGCATAGTAGCGTTCCGGCTCGCACACGAGCAGCGGAGGCGACTCTTTCTCCCGAACCATCGCGGCAAGCGTCTGCGCGTTCGGCGTCCCGTCGCAGCACCACCAGGTCAGCTCGCTCGTATTGCCGACGCCGTACGGCGTGCTGCGGAGCTCGTCGGCGCCCTCGTAGCAGGACCTTACATGCGTCTCCGTATCGTAATGACGCAGATCCATCGCGGGCGCGTCCGGCGACCAAAACCAAGCCGTCACGGACGCTTCGTCCCGATCGGCGCCGGACACCTCGAGCGCGGACGGGAACTTCTCCCAGAAGCGGCGAACGCCGACGGCCAGCCCGCCCCCTTCGCCGCCCGCATACGCCAAGCCGCCCGATCTGCCGCCGACGGCAGGACGAATCCAGCCGCACCCTTCCTTCGTCCGCTTGAGAATCGCGTACGAGTCGGCGCTTTGCTGCGTCAGCTTGAAGTCCCCCCATACCGGGGAATCGTCAAGCAAGGAGCGAAGCTCCGCGTCCTCCGCTTCGTCCAAGGCGATGTTGGCGCCTGCCGTCTGCCGTTCGTACAAGCTTCGCTGCCGCTCCGGCAGGCGGAACGTCATGAGCCCCTTGGGCGATTCGGCGAACCATCCCGTGTCGCCCGCGAAGCGGATGTGCCGGTTGTAGAGCGGTCCCTTCATCGGCACCGCGAAGCGGATCCCCAGCCCTCGGACGAAATCTTGATGCGGGTTCCCGTCGTAGAGGAACGTATGGACCGCCCGGGCGGAAGACGCGCCCGCGTAGAAATACAGCCGCAGCGTGAAAGGCAGCCACTTGCGCCCGCTCCCTTCGATGCGATGGCGGCCGTCGATCTTGACGACCGCGCGAATCGGGCCGGCCTGCTCCACCGTCGTCCGCTCGACGACGCTCTCGAACGGTTCCAGGACGACGGCGTCCCGGCCGGACGTTCGCGCGCGCGCCTCGCGCACGCCGACCAACCGGCCGTCCGTGCACACCGTCTCGCCGTCCCGGAGCATCTCGCGGACGATCGAAGCGCCGGAACGGTTCATCCGGCACGCCATCGCTCCGGTATCCACTTCGATGGCGTCGTCCGTTTCCTTCACGACGAGCGGAGCCTCCGCTCGGACGTCCTCCCCGATCTCCAGCGCGTACCCCTCCTCCGCCCCGCCGGCAGGGAACGACGCCGCGTGCGCCGTCCACTTCACGCTGCCGTCCGGCCAATACGCCGTCGGCCAGCTCTGCACCGCTGCCTTCGTCCCGCTCCGCCCGCGAAGCGCAAGGGTTGCGTCCCGGGGCAGCTCTCCTTCCTTCCAAGGCACGCCCCATGTCGCGCCGGACGCCAGCGAGGGCGGACTCCCGAGCCACGCCAGCATCGGTCGATCGATCGTCTTCATACGACTTCAGCACCTCCCCAGTCGATACACCTCAAGATCGGAATACTCGGCGATCGTCGGCGCCATCTGCCGAAAGCCGATGCGCCCCCCGCCCAGTACCGGTCCGTACGTCTTCCCGTCGTCGACGAATCGGAAGATCGGCAGCTCGTCGATCGAAAACTCGAGGCTCGGGCCGCGCTTCAGCACCTGCATCCGATACGGCGGATCGCAGTCGGCCGCGACCGGGATCGGATCGGCTCCTTGCGCGACGAGATGGAATCCGTAGCTCTTGCGCAGGTTGCAGGTTTGGAATCGACGTTCCGACGCGTTGCTTTTGCGAAAATATGAGATATGATACGCGTCGATATCCCCGTGGTGATATTGCTCGTACACGCCGGTTCTCCACGACAACGCCGGATCGAACAGATCCTCCCCGTTCCGCCCCGCGGCGGCGAAAAACAAAATGCAAAGCCCCGGCTGCCGGACGGGCCAAAACTTCCACCGGATGGCGATGTCCGCGGGGAACGTCTCCTTGCACCAGTAGACGATATTGGCGGTTTGCCCTTCCCCAGGGTCTCGTCGGCTCTCCAGCCGCATCCGGCCCAGCGGAAACGTGACCGCGCCGTCCCCTTCCATGACGAACTCCGCCGTATCGTTCGCGTCCCCGAGACGGTTGGCATACAGCAGCTCCCCAAGCTCGGCGCACTCCCTGCGCTCCTCGTGCTCCTCGTACATGAGTCTCTCCTTTCGACCTTGCTTACCGATATTCCCCGCCGGGATACAGCGTTGAGCTGTACAGCCGCTTCGGTTGGGGCAGCGGTACTCCGGGCCTCGCCGGGGTCAAATCGCCCGCCCGGCTGCCGAAGATCGACACCGACGCCGCATCGTAGATCAGCACCTGTTCCAGGCCCGCCCCGGTCAAGTCCGCATGCGCGGCGTAACCGTCGACCGGGAACGTCGCGACGGCGTTCATATCCCCGTCGTACAGCGTCGGAAAGACGCCGCCCCCGCGCCGGTACGCCAATATATAATCGAGCGGGCCGTCGTCCCAATGGCGGAGCGTCTCGACGATCGTCAGCCAGCCGCTCGTCCGCCGATCCTCCTTCCACAGCTCCCGCCCCCGCGAATCGAGAAGAAACATCCCGTCCTTCCCGCCTTCCGAGAATCGACCGCCGCCATCCCCTCGGCGAATACGATCCAATCCGGCGACCTGCAGCCCCGGCACATCGTCCCGAAACTTCCCCAACGCGACATGTTGGGATTCGATCGAACCGGTGTATCGCCACAGCTCCTTGCCCCGCCGGTCATACATGACGGTGACGCTGCCTCCGATCACGATCTCCGCTTCGCCGCGCGGGTCGCCGTCGACATCCCCGACCCAGATGCAGTCCGCGTGGTCTTCGAGATCGCGAGCGGACCACAGCTTCGTCCCGTCATGATCGAGCAGATCGTAGCCGGCCATCACCTCGTCGCGTCCGTCTCCGTCGAAATCGTATGCCCACGGATAATGTCCCGGATTGCCCTCATGCTTCCATAACAAGCGGAAATCCCGATCCAGCGCCCATAACGTGCGGTATCGATCCTTCAGGATGATGTCCTGCGCCTGCGCCCCGCCCGTCAGGTTCGCGACGACGATGCAATCGTGAGCCTGCGCTCCGGGCAAATCGAACGCGCGTTTCGTCTCTCCGGTGCGCCCGTCCAGGACGAGGAAACGCTTGTTCATGACGCAAAGCACCTCATTGCGGCCGTCCCCGTCGATATCGTAGATTTGCGCCGGATAATCCGATCCTGGCCCTCCGCAGTCGGGATCGGGCGTTCCGACCTGCCACAGCAGGCTGCCGTCCAGATCGAAGGCTGTCAAGCATTGCACCTGGTGCGGCACGTACCGGTCGTCGATGCCGCCGTCCGGCTGAACCATCAAAATCTCCATGCGGCCGTCTCCGTCGAGATCGCCGAGCAGCAGCTTGTTTCGAAGCCCCGCCCGCCGGATGTCGATCGTCTTCAACAATGCCGCTTCTGTCCGAGCCATTCGCATTCCTCCTTCGAAGAAGCGATGGACAGTGCGGCGAACGTACGCGCACTGCCCTTTTCCGCTAGAATTTCTTATTTGGACGCTTTATAGAGCTTGTTGATTTCGTCGATGTAATCTTGCCCGCCCGTAGTCAACCACAGCTGTACCGCGGCATCGAAGCCCGCGTCGTCGATCTGCCCGACGATATACTGGATCCGCGCGTCGTTGATAATGTTGTCGAGCTGCTGCCCCTTCTGCGCATACACTTCGGAGACGAGCGGCTCCGCCGGGTTGCCGACGATGATGTCCTCGTTCTTCAGCTGCACGTCGGCGATCATCACGTTGATAGCCGTCTGCTCGCGCGTCGGGATGACCGGCCCGATATACATCGTCATTTGGTTCAAGCTGAGGCGTTCTTTCTTTAGACCCGCTTCTTGGGATTCGATCGGGACGACGAACCCGTCGACCATGTTGTAATGCCGCCCTTCGATGCCGTTCTCCAGCACCATCTGCATCTCCACGTCGTTCAGCTGGTCGAGGAACGTCAATACGCGTTTCAGTTCTTCCTCTGTTTTCACCGCGCTCTTGGATATCGCGATGACGCCGTTATAGCCGGACGTCGGCATATCGCGGTGTCCCTTCGGACCGACCGGCGCCTGGAACACCGCCGTATACGACTCGTCGCGCTTGCCGTACTTCTCCTGCATGCTGCCGTCGAGCCGGCGGGCGTTGTCCGCGACGTCGACGAATACGCCGACTTCACCGTTGATGAACGGATCGTTCCATACCGCGGAATCCATGACCGCGAAATCTTCGTTCACGAGCTTCTCGTCGTACAACTTCTTGAAAAACTTGAGCGCTTCGCGATATTCCGGCGTCATGTGCGTCGGCACGAGATTGCCGCTCGCATCCTCGCCCCACTTGTTCGGCGCGCCGAACCATACCTGCATAATGTCCCACGGCCCGTGCCACTTCGTGATGACGATGCCGTACGTATCGTCCTTCCCGTTGCCGTCCGGATCGTTCTCGCTGAACGCTTTCATGACGTTGTAGAACTCATCGATCGTCTTCGGCGCTTCGAGACCGAGGTTTTTCATCCAATCGCTATTCAGCGTCACCCCGTTCCGGCCGAGGGTACGCGCGCGGTAGATGCCGTAGACTTTGCCGTCGATGCTCGTATTGTTCAACACGACGGGATTCGCCTGAGCGAGATTCTCATAGTCTTTCAGATACGGCCCGATTTCCCAGAACGCGCCGCTGCGCGCCGCGTTGATAAAGCTCGGATTTTTCGGATCGGTTACCATGAGCGTAGGCAGCTCGCCCGACGCCAGCGTGATGTTCATCTTGTCCGGGTACGAGCTGTTCGGCACGAACTGCATCGTCAGATCCACGTTCGTATATTCCTCGATCGTCTGAATAATGATGGAGTCGTCATCCGGATACCCTAGGTTTTCCGGGTCGAATCCCGGCACCATGAACGAAATCTTGAGCGGCTCCGGCTTCGCGGGCTCCTGTTCCGCAGGCGCTTCCGCGCCATTGTTTTCCGTCGTTTGCTGCGTTTCCCCGCCGGTCGAAGGCGCCGCCGGCTCGTCGCCGCCTCCCGAGTTTCCCGAGCATGCCGCGAGCGCCGTCATGACGGCGGCCGTCAGGATCGCTAGCGATGTTCTCGTCGTCCGGTGTTTCATCGTCATCTGTCTTACCCTCCTTATTTTGGATCGCATGTTTTATATAGATATCGCCTGTCGGCGACGATCTACCCTTTGATAGAGCCTAGCAGCACGCCCTTGGCGAAATGCTTCTGCAAGAACGGGTACACCATAAGAATCGGAACCGTACCTACCACGATGACCGCCATCTTCACGGATTGAGCAGGAGGTTCTACGAACTCCGGCCCCATATTGTTGACGTCGCCGGCCACCATCTGCGACAGCATGACGATTTCTCTCAGCATCACCTGCAGCGGCCACATCTTGTGATCGTTCAAGTAGAGCAGCGCGGAGAAGAAATTGTTCCAATGCCCGACGGCGTAAAATAACCCGAACGTGGCGATGATCGGCTTCGACAGCGGCAGTACGATGCGCCACAATACCCCCAGATCGGTGCAGCCGTCGATGCGAGCCGATTCTTCGAGTCCCGCGGGCAAATTTTGAAAGAAATTTTTAATGACGATGAGATTGAAGGCGCTGATCGCCCCCGGCAAGATGACCGCCGCATAGGAATCCAGCAGACCGAGCTCCTTCACGATGAGGTACGAAGGGATCATCCCGCCGCTGAACAACATCGTAAAGATGATCATATTCATGAAGAAATTGCGTCCGAGCAAATCCCTTCGGGACAAGGAATACGCCATCGTCAGCGTGAACGCGAGGTTCGTGGCCGTACCGAACACTGTAATGATTACCGAGTTGGCCATCGCCCGGAACAGCGTATCGGTCGAAAAGATGTATTGGTAAGCCGAAAGCGACGGATCGCGAGGGAATAAGAAAAACTTCCGCTCCGTCAACTCGACCTCGGTCGCGAACGACCCCGCGATGATATAAATGAATGGGAGTACGGTAACGATCGCGAAAAAAGCAAGAAACGTATAGTTACATGCGTCGAACGCTTTTTCCCCGAGGGAATCGTGTTTCTTGTTCATGCGCCGGGGTCCTCCTTCCGGTTATAAAATGCCTTCTTGACCGAACTTCTTCGCGAGCCAGTTGCTGCCGTAAATCAACACGATGCCGACGAGCGATTTGAATAAACCGATCGCCGTACTGTAGCTGAACGCGCCTTGCGTAATGCCCACGAAGTACACATACGTATCGAAGACGTCGGCGACGGAACGGTTCAGCGAGTTCGTCATCAGGAAGATTTGTTCGAAGCCGTTGTCTAAGAAATTCCCCAGCCGCAAGATCAATAGAATGACGATCGTGCTGCTGATCGCGGGGAGCGTAATATGAACGAGCCGCTGGAACCGGGTGGCTCCGTCCACTACCGCGGCTTCATATTGTTCAACGTCGACCGAAGCGAGGGCCGCGAGGAAGATGATTGTGCCCCATCCGGTTTCCTTCCACATGATTTGCAGAATGATGAGCGGCCGGAACCATGACGGGTCCGACAGGAAGTTGATCTTCTCTCCGGTGACCGCGGCGACGATTTCGTTGATGATGCCTCCGGACGTCGTCAAGAAGACGTACGTCATACTCGCTACGATGACCATGGATACGAAGTGCGGGACGTACACCATCGTTTGTACGAACCGTTTGAATATTCCCACCCGAATCTCGTTCAACAATAAGGCGACGACGATCGGCGCAGGGAAGAAAAACACCAGATCGTATACGGCCAAAATGAGGGTGTTGCGCAGCAGTCGAGCGAAATCCGGATTGGCGAAAAAATTTCGAAAATGCTCGAAGCCGATCCATTCGCTGCCGGCGAAGCCGAGAAACGGCGAGTAATTTTGGAATGCGATCAAGACGCCCCACATCGGCACATATTTAAAAATCAAGAAATAGAGCAGTCCCGGCAATAGCAGCACATATAACCATTTGTCCTTCTTCACCTTGGACAGCCGCGGATTTCGTTTCGCCGCCGTCCGGATCGCGGCCGCGGCTGCGGCGTTGTCGGTCTCGCTGGGCAAGGTCGCGTTCATCGGCTCATCCTTTCTTTTTGCTTCACATTATCCGGTGCGGAGAGATTGCCGGCAATTCCACATTTTTGCAGAAGAAAAGCCTTGAAAGATCAAGGCTTTACGAGAGCTATGGTACTTTGTTGGCGGGGTGGTACGGTTTTGCCGCAAGCATCGTCAAGCTTCCGCCTGCTCCCGGAATTGCCCGGGCGTAACGCCGACTTGCTTCTTGAAGATGCGGTTGAAGTATCGCTGCTGGTACCCGACCTGAAGCGCGATGTCGTTGATCTTCCGGTCGGTTTCGCAAAGGAGCTTCTTCGCCTCCGCGATGCGGAGCTCGGTGACGTAATCGATGAAGTTCACCCCGGTCACCTGTTTGAAGAGCTTGCTAAGCGTATATGGATTCGTACCGACCAAGTCGGCGCATCCTTCGAGGGAAATGTCCTCCGCGTAATGGGCATGGATATAGTCGACGGTGTTTTCGACCATCCGTCTCATTTGACTGTTCGCCTTCGCGTCTCTTTCTTCGATGAAGGGGACGACGACCTTCTCTTTCATCCAATGCAGCATCTTCTCCGGTTCGCGAATTTGCGACAGGCAAGCGAACATGTTCTCCCCATGGAACAATTGACGGGGATCCGTTCCCGATTGCAAGATCGCGTGTTGGATGGAGCCGAGCAGTTGAAGCATGCTTTGCTGCACGTGTATTTCGGTTCCGCGAACGGATCGGCTTTCCTCTAGAAACTGCGTAATCAGCCGCTCCGTCTCCTCCCGGTTCCCGTTTCGCATCGCGTGGATGACGTCTCGCTCCAACGCGAACGGGTACCCGAGCTCGTCGTTGCCGGCATCCGTCGGAAGGCGTTCCATATCGATCAGTTGATTTTGGTTGACGAATTTCCGGTAGCCGGTCGCGCGCTCAACCTCGATAAACATGTCCGGAACGTGCCGAATGCTGCCGATTTTCCCGCTGATCGTGATCGTGACCTGCATTTTGATAATCCGATTTACGGCCTTCGTAATTTCTTCCCCGAGCGCGTGCAGCCGTTCCGAAACCGCGGCGTCCGACGGCGACATTACCAATAAACCGACGGTCAAATCGTGAAAATTTACGACGCTGAACTGCTCGAAGCGTTCGGCGGACAGCTCTTCGATAATGTTGGAAGCCGCGAAGGTCACGAGGCTCTCGTCTCCGTGCGCGAATCGTTCCGTTAAGACGTCGTAACCGGTCAGCTGAATATGTACGATATGGAACTGGTGATTGTCCACGTTCCATCCATATAGCTTTACTCGTTCCTTCAAATCCTGCTCCGAATAGGCGTTCAGATGTCCTTGAAGCAGCTGTAGCAGAAACCCCGCCCTGACGTGAGCGCGTTGTTCTTCCAACCGATTCCGCAAGGATAGGGATTCATGCGTTAAATGGTTCCACTGTCTCTCTAAAAATTGGAATTCGTCCATGGCATAAGGATGGGAATCCCCCAATCGATCCCCCGACAATCGCTTCATTAACCGCTCGACGGGTGAATACACCCGTTTCGAAGCGAGCCACGACAAGAGAAGCGCCAGCAGTATGCCGGAAGCGCTGATCATGAGGATCATGTTGGACAAGGCGACGACGGGCGAGGTGATCGCCGTCATCGGCGCCGCGGAAATGTAGGTCCACTCGGATGATATGCGCTTCATGGTTCCGTAGGATACGGAATACGTCACCCCGTCCGAAGCGAACAGGAAGGTGCCGGTCGGTTCGTTCCGCCGCATCACTTCGCTTCGGAGCGCGCCGCCGATCGCCTTCTCGTCGGCATCGTCCGACAAGATCACGCCGCCTTCCTTGTCGAGCAGCAAGGTCAGCCCTTCGTTATACGGCGTCATCGTCTTCAATAAGTTCATGACTTTGTCGCGCTTGAGCGATACGACGATGGCGCCGAACGGGGTCGCGCTGTCTCCCGGAATTTTGTGAGTCAGCACAATCGGAGCGTTCGTCGACGGCCGAGCGGTTGCCGAAGCCGGCAGCCAATTCGTCCAATATATGTTCCGACCTTCCTCGATCAACCGTTCGAAGCCGGAGACGAGGGCAGGGTCCTTCAATGCGTAGAACTCCGGCTTAAATAAAACCGGCTTGTCGCGGTCGATAAACAACTGTACCTCTTGAATTAGCGGATGCGATCCCTGCAGCATGAAAAGCGTTTTCGTAACGTCCCAAGTCTCCTTGAAGTAATACACGAAGTTAAAATCCCTCAGGTCGTGACCGAACCTCGGGTTAAACGCCCAATGCGATATATGCAACTCCACGGAGCTCAATTGATCGTCGATGTTTTGCGCCCGTTCCGCGATTTGCTTCTGATGAAGCTCGCTGACGTCCTTCTCGATCGATCCGACGGCAAACCAATAGATGCATCCCCCGATAATGAGCCCCGGGATGCTTGTCGTGAACAAAAACCATATTAAGCTTCTCCAGTAAAAGGTTCCCTTCTTTCCGGCCGTTGCGTATGTTTTTACT
>JAPSKX010000292.1 GCA_031181325.1 Paenibacillus sp. | reverse complement strand
CGATTCCGCCGGAATCGCTAAAGAACGCCACCATCTTCATCTCCATGATTCCGGTGTTGATCATCTATCCGTTCGCGCAAAAATATTTCGCTTCGGGCGTCATGCTCGGCTCGGAAAAAGGGTAACGAAGCCGTCGCGCGCAACGTATGAGGGGCCTTCCCCAGTAGATAAGCTACTGGCGGAAGGCCCCCGCTTTCAGTAATGAATCTCGATCCTTCGCGTCTCGCACGCTTCTTCGAACCACTTCTCCGGCTTCCGATCGGTCACGATGCCGGTTACCCGCTCCAGCGGCGCGATCGTGAACAATGCCGTTCGCTCAAGCTTGCTATGGTCCAGCACCGCGAACACCTGCGCCGATCGATCGATCAAGCGCTGCGCGATGCGCGCCTCCAGCTCCGAGTGCATCGTAAATCCGTGCGTGAGCGACACCCCGTCGACGCCGAGGAACATCTTCGAGACGTTCAGCTTCTCGACGACGCTCTCGGCGAGCGGTCCGATCAGCTCGTAGCTCTTCGAACGCATGACGCCGCCGATCACGACGACTTGAATCTCCTCCGCATCCGCCAGCTCGGCGGCGATATTGACCGCGTTGGTCACGACGGTAATGTTCCGGTGCGCCTTCAGCGCCCTCGCGATGAAGAACGTCGTCGTTCCGCCCGTCAAGCAGACGACGTCGCCCTCGTCCACCAAGCCGGCCGCCGTCTCCGCGATCCGCTCCTTCTCCGGCCTGAGGAACGACCTCTTGTTGGCGAACGGGAGCTCTCCGGTCAGCGGCGATGGAGCCCCTTCGATGACAGCGCCCCCGATCGTGCGGATGATCTTCCCCGCCTTCTCGAGCAAGTCCAGGTCCCGTCTCGCCGTCGCCTCCGAGCATCCCGTCTCCTCGACGATCTCTTGAATCGACACCTTGCCGTGCTGCTTGATCCGCTCCAATACTTTCAAACGGCGGCTTTCGCCCTTCGAATGCTCCATGCGCTTCTCCTTCGGTGGGCCGGGCGGCCCGCTTCTCCCCCTATTTTACCAAGCGAAGGCAACGATTGAAAAGGAGGCTCGACTTAAGCGAACGTCAACCGAGCGCGACGACCTCGACGTCCTTCAGGTACGCCCGGAACCGCTCCATGTCGAGATGCCCCGCTCGGTCCGACATCGCGTTCGCCGCGGCGGCCGCCGACGCGATTCTTAGGCGCTCCTCGGGCGAATCGCCGCGCTCCGCCGCGTAGGCCATGCCGGCCGCGAAGGAATCCCCGCAGCCCACGGTATTCACCGCTTCGATCTTCGGCGGCTTCACGCGGTAGCTCTTGCCGTCCAAGAAGGCAACCGCTCCGCGCCCGCCCAGCGTCACGCAGACGGCCGCGATGCCGAGTCCGGCAAGGCTCGCCGCCGCTTCGACGATGTCTTCCTCCGCGCGCAGCTCCCGGCCGAGCCAAGCGGCCAGCTCGTGCTCGTTCGGCTTTACGAAGTCCGGCTTCGCCGGCAGCGCGGCGGCGAACGCGCCGCCGCTCGTGTCGAGGTACGCCTTCGCGCCCGCCGAGCGGACCGTCTCGATCAGCTCCGCGTACAGCGTCACGTTCACCCCTTGCGGCAGGCTGCCGGACATGACGACGACGCTCGAGGACGAGGCAAGCCCATGCAGCGCGCGCTTCAGGCGCGTCACGTCCGATTCTTCGACGATCGGTCCTTGCTCCAGCAGCTCGGTCGAGCTGCCGTCGGCTTCGTCGATAATGTTCAAGCAGATGCGGGATTCGCCCTTGACTCCGACGAAGGCGGTGCGAATGCCTCGCTCGGCGAGCCGCTCTTCGATGAAGGCGCCGTTCGCGCCGGCGATGAAGCCGGACGCGGCGACCTCGGCGCCGAGCAAGCGAGCCACCTTCGCCACGTTGTTCCCTTTGCCGCCGGGCTCGGCGAGCTGCCGTGCGACGCGGTGGACGCCGCCCTTCCCGAAGCCGCCGAGATAATACGTCTTATCGATGGCGCTGTTCAGCGTGACTGTCGTGATCATGGGCGGTCAGGCTTTCCCGACGCAGCCGCACAGCTGCATCTTCTCGATCGCGAGACGCTTGACCGCCGCTTTCGCCGGCACCATGTATTTGCGCGGATCGTTCTCGTCCGGATTCGCGGCGAAGACGTCCTTGATCGCGTCGGAGAAGGCGATGCGCAGCTCGGTGGCGACGTTCATCTTCGCCATGCCGAGCGATACCGCGCGCTTCACCTGCTCCGCCGGAATGCCGGATCCGCCATGCAGCACGAGCGGCGTCTCGACGAGACCCGCGATTCTGCCGATGCGTTCGAAGTCGATGTTCGGCTCGCCCTTGTAGATGCCGTGCGCCGTGCCGATCGCCGGCGCCAGCGTATGCACGCCGGTCCGCTCGACGAACGTCTTGCACTCGTCGGGATCCGCCAGCAGCGCGTCCCGCTCGTCGACGACGATATCGTCCTCGACGCCGCCGACCTTGCCGAGCTCCGCTTCCACGTTCACGCCGGCGGCGGCGGCGACTTCCATCACCTTGCTCGTCCGCGCGACGTTCTCCTCGTACGGATGCATCGAAGCGTCGATCATGACCGACGTATAGCCGGCTCGAATGCACTTCACGATCAGGTCGAAGTCCGTGCAGTGGTCGAGGTGGAGCGCGATCGGCAGCCCCGTGCGGTCGGCCGCGACGCGGGCGGCGGCGGCGATGTAATCCGGCCCGAGATGCTTCACCGTGCCGACCGTCGATTGAATGATGAGCGGCGAACGCGTCTCCTCGGCGGCCTCGACGACGGCTTGGAGCATCTCGAGCGTGTGCACGTTGAACGCGCCGATGCAATACTTTCCATGTCTGGCGGCTTGCAGCATAGCGCTCGAAGAAATAAGCGGCATATAAATTCCTCCTAAGGTTGAGTTGCTTCCCGGCGGCGGCGAAGCGCCCGTAAGGCGCTCCCGTTCAAGCCGGCATCCTCCTGCGATTCGGCGCGCTTCGCGTCGAATCGATCTTGATCGTGTTGCGAATCGCGATGCGAGTCCTGTTTCATCGGCGCGAACAGCGCTTCGCCGGCCGACGCGCCGCCGACGACGTCGACGCCGTCCGCATCTGTCGTCGATGCCCCTCCTCATCCGCGGAAACGCCTTATGAACTTAATAATAATTTTGATTTATGACTTTTTCAATCATTATTTTGATTGATTTTTCAATATTAATGATTAGAATGAATGGTATAAACCCCAAATCTGCGTGGGAGGGACTGGACTCATGAGTTTGACGTATCAAGAAATTAAACAGCAATACGCTGCCCTGCAGCAAACCTACGATTATATGCTTAGCAAGCGGGATGCGATCGTCTCCTTCGTTCGCTCGTCATCCGTTTCCTCCGTCGTCTTCGCGGGCTGCGGCTCCAGCTACTGTCTCAGCGAATCGGCCGCTTTCTCCATGCGACTTCGCGCCGGCTTTCCGTCGATCGCGCTCGCGGGCGGCGACTTGATGCTGAACGCGGAAGCGTACGGCCCCTTATTGGAACATGCGCTGCTCGTCGCGCCCTCCCGTTCGGGCAGCACGAGCGAGGTCGTCGAAGCGCTTCGGCTCGTTCGGAAGGACCGGACCGTCCCGGTTCTCGCGCTCTCCTGCGTCGAAGGATCCCCGTTGTCCGGGCAAGCCGACCTTGCGCTCGAGCTGCCGTGGGCGTTCGACCACAGCGTCTGCCAGACGCGGACGGTGGTGAATCTGTACGCCGCGAACTTGTTGATCGCGGCTTTCGTCGGCGGCGACGAGAAGCTGATCGCCAGTATCGGGCAAGCGATCGCGCAAGGAGAGGCGTACATGGCGCGCGTCGAGGACGGCATTCGGCAGGCGGCCGGCTTCGCATGGACCAACGCCGTCGTCCTGGCCGACGGTGAGCTGTACGGCCTCGCCGCGGAAGGAGCAATCGCGCTCACCGAGATCGCCAAGATGCAGGCGCACTCGCATCATCTGCTCGACGTCCGCCACGGCCCGATGGTCACCGTCG
>JAPSKX010000291.1 GCA_031181325.1 Paenibacillus sp. | reverse complement strand
TCATCCATATTACGTACGGCCTGCTGTTGACGGCGAAGGACGACGCCGGGGCTTCTCTGTTCAAGGACGACTTCTACGCGACGCTTCAGGCGCAAGAAGAAGCTTACGATGCGGCTCTCGTCGCCCATATCGGGAAACACTTGGAGTTATTGGGCAAGTAATCGGCATAGAAGCCATATAAGGAAGGGAATTCCGATGAGTGACATGATTCGAGACATGCTGAAGCCGATCCCGATTCCTAGCGTCGTGCGCATCAGACAGAAGTTCGACGCCTCGAAGCTGGAAGATCCGCTTCGCGTATTGCGGGAGGAGCTCGCGAAGCCGGGCGGCGTCGATCGCATTCGGCCGGGGCAGCGCGTCGCCGTCGCGGTCGGCTCCCGCGGCGTCGCGAACATCGCGGGGCTGACGAAGACGACGATCGACGCGATCAAGGAAGCGGGCGGCCTGCCGTTCATCGTGCCGTGCATGGGCAGCCACGGCGGCGCGACGGCGGAGGGCCAAGCCGAGGTGCTGAAGCATCTCGGCATCGACGAGTCGACGATGGGCGCGCCGGTGAAGTCGTCGATGGACGTCGTGCAGATCGACAAGCTCGCGAACGGCCTGCCGGTGTACGTCGATCGAATCGCCGCGACGGAAGCCGACGCGATCGTCGTCATTAACCGCGTGAAGCCGCACACGGCGTTCCGCGGTCCGATCGAGAGCGGCATCATGAAGATGATCGCGATCGGGCTCGGCAAGCAGAAGGGCGCGGAGGCGTGCCATCAGCTCGGCTTCAAGTACATGGCCGACTTCGTGCCGGAGATGGCGACGCTCATGATGAAGAAGCTGCCGATCGTCTTCGGCGTGGCGGCGGTCGAGAACGCGTACGACGAGACGTGCCATATCGAGGTGCTGCCGCCGGAGCGGGTGTACGAGCGCGAGGTCGAGCTTCAGAAGATGGCCAAGTCCCGCATGCCGCGCCTCTTGTTCGACGCGATCGACGTGCTCGTCATCGACTACATCGGCAAGAACATCAGCGGCGACGGCATGGACCCGAACGTCACCGGCCGCTACCCGACGCCGTACGCGTCCGGCGGGCCGGACGTCAATAAGATGGTCGTGCTCGACGTGACGAAGGAGTCGAAGGGCAATGCGAACGGCGTCGGCACGGCCGACTTCACGACGCGTCGTCTCGCGGACAAGATGGACTTCACCGCGACGTATTTGAACGGCCTCACCTCGACCGTCTGCGCGCCGACGAAGCTCGCGACGACGCTCGAGAGCGACGAGCTCGCGATCAAGGCGGCCGTCAAGACGTGCAACGTACTGGACTTCAACGACTGCCGCCTCGTGCGCATTCGCGATACGCTGCATCTCGGCGAGATCGAAATTTCGACGACGTTGCTGGACGAGGCGAGGAAGCATCCGGATATCGAGATCGTCTCGGAGCCTTACGAGTGGACGTTCGACAGCGAGGGGTACTTGCCGAAATGAAACCGTATATCGTAGCCGCAGACATCGGCACGACGAGCACGAAAGCCGTCGTCGTCGATACGGCCGCCGGCGCGGCGCTCGCCGTCGCTTCCGTGGAATATCCGCTCCACACGCCGGCGCCCGACCGGGCGGAGCAAGACCCGGACGAGATCGCGCGGGCGGTCGAGAAAGCCGTCCGCGAGGCGGTCGTTCGGGCGGGCGCCGTCCCGAGCGAAGTGCGCTGCGTCGTGTTCAGCTCGGCGATGCACAGCCTGATCGCGCTGGACGCGGACGGGCGTCCGCTCACCCCTTCGATCACGTGGGCGGATAACCGGGCGGCGTCGTATGCGGACGTCTTGAAGGCGGGGGCCGACGCGCACGCGATCTACGCGGCCACCGGAACGCCGATCCATCCGATGTCGCCGCTGCTGAAGCTCATGTGGCTGCGCGACAAGGAGCCGGCGATCTTCGAGAACGCGCGCAAGTTCGTCGGCATCAAGGAGTACGTGCTCGCGGGCTGGTTCGGCGGCCGCCTCGTCGTCGACCATTCGATCGCGAGCGCGACGGGTCTGTTCTCGCTCGAGCGCCGCGACTGGCACGAGCCGTCGCTGCGCGCGGCCGGCATCGACGCGTCCCGGCTGCCGGAGCTTGTCGCCACGACGTACGCGCTGGAAGGACTCGACCCCGCCGTCGCGGAGCGTCTCGGTCTCGCGCCGGATACGCCGGTCATTGTCGGCGCGTCCGACGGCGTGCTCGCGAACGTCGGCGCGGGGGCGCTCGACCCCGATCAGTTCGCGGTGACGATCGGCACGAGCGGCGCGGTGCGCGCGATCGTGAAGGCGCCGCGCACCGACCCGCAGGGCCGCACGTTCTGCTACGCGCTGACCGACGATCGATGGGTCGTCGGCGGCGCGATCAACAACGGCGGCGTCTTGTTCCGCTGGGTGCGCGACCAGCTCGCGACGAAGGAAGCGGACGAAGCGCGCGCGGCGGGCATCGATCCGTACGAGCGGCTGACGGCGCTCGCCCAGGAGGCGCCCGCCGGCAGCGGCGGTCTCGTCACGCTGCCGCTGTTCGCCGGCGAGCGCGCGCCGTATTGGAACGCGGACGTGCGCGGCGTCTTCTTCGGGCTGTCGCTCGCGCACGGCAAGCCGCATATGGTGCGCGCCGTGCTCGAGGGCGTCGGCTACGCCGTGCGTTCCGTCGCCGAGGCGGTGGCGGACGCCGCCGGCAGCCCCCGCGAGATCCGCGCGTCGGGCGGCTTCGCGCGGTCGCCGTTCTGGCGCCAGACGATCGCCGACATTCTCGGCGCGCCGCTCACCGTCCCGGACGCGATCGAAAGCTCCGCGCTCGGCGCGGCGGCGCTCGGCCTCGTCGCCATGGGCGAGTGGAGCGACTTCGAGCCCGCCAGGGCGTGGGCGGACGCCGCGCATACGCACGAACCGAATCCTGCGACGCGCGCGACCTACGACGAGCTGTTCTCGATCTACGGCGATCTGTATCCGCGGCTCGTCGATCCGTTCCGACGCATCGTGCGATTCCAATCCCAATAGGAGGCATATCACAACATGAACTTATTCGATCTTACCGGCAAGACCGCCGTCATTATCGGCGGCAACTCTACGCTCGGCTCCGTCATGGGCGAAGCGCTCGGCGCGTACGGCGCGAAGGTGGCCGTCGTCGGCCGCAACGCGGAGACGTCGGAGACCGCGCGGGCGCGCATCGCGGAGCAGGGCGGCGAGGCCGCCGTGTTCCAGGCGGACGCGACGAGCAAGGCGGACCTCTCGCGCGTATTGGACGAAGTCGTCGCGTGGACGGGCTCCGTCGACGTATTGCTCAACTGCCCGGGCCGCAACAGCGCTACGCCGTTCTTCGACATTACGGAAGAAGAATGGGACGGCATCATGGACGTCAACCTGAAGGGCGTCGTGCTGGCTTGCCAGGTGTTCGGGAAGCGCATGATCGACCAAGGCCGCGGCGGCAGCATCATCAACATTTCGTCCGTCTCGTCCGGCCCGCCGCTCTCCCGCGTGTTCACGTATTCCGCCTCCAAGGCGGGCGTCAATTCGGTCACGCAGTTCCTCGCGCGCGAGTTCGCGCCGCATAACGTCCGCGTGAACGGCATCATTCCGGGCTTCTTCCCGGCGGAGCAGAACCGCAAGATTCTCTCCGAGGATCGCGTGAAGAGCATTCTCGGCCATACGCCGATGAACCGGTTCGGCGCGGCCGAGGAGCTGCAGGGCGCGGCCGTGTATCTGGCGTCCGAGAAGGCGTCCGGCTTCGTGACCGGCACGTTCGTGCGCGTCGACGGCGGATTCGGGGCGATGACGATATGACGAACGCGGCGGGCAAGAAACAGCAGATCGGCGTCGTCGGCCTCGCGGTCATGGGGAAGAACCTCGCCTTGAACATGGAGAGCAAGGGCTTCGGCGTAGCGGTGTATAACCGGTCGCCGGAGAAGACGAAGGAGCTCGTCGAAGAAGCCGCGGGCAAAAACCTCGTCGGCGCATACAGCGTCGAGGAGTTCGCGC
>JAPSKX010000290.1 GCA_031181325.1 Paenibacillus sp. | reverse complement strand
CGTGAAGTCGTTGGCGCCGTCGAGCTTCGCCGACTCCTGCAGCGCATACGGCAGGCCGTCGATGAACGAGCGGATGACGAAGACGTTGAACGCGCTCACGAGTCCCGGCAGGACGTATACGGCGAACGTGTTGATGAGGCCGAGATCGCGCATCAGGATGTATCCCGGAATGAGACCGCCGGAGACGTACATCGTCAGCGCCAGGAAGACGGAGACGAAGCGGCGTCCTTGGAAGTCCGGGCGGCTCAGCGTGAACGCCAGCATCGAGGCGCTGGCGAGTCCGAGCAGCGTGCCCACGATCGTGCGCAGTCCCGAAATCTTAAAGCCTTGAATCAATCCTTCATACCCGAAAATCATCTCGTAGTTCTTCAGCGTGAACTCCCGCGGGTAAATCGTGATGCCCCCTCTGACGCTGTCGACCGAATCGTTCAGCGATATCGCCAGCACGTTCAGGAAGGGATACAGCGTGATGATCGTCACGAAGATCGCGACGCCGTACACGACGATGTCGATCGCGGTATCGGACGCCGACTTGCGTTGACCTCGTATAGCTCTTGCGGACATGCGGATTCCCTCCTTACATAATGCTTTCTTTGGTGATTTTCTTGAACAAGCCGTTCGCGAGGAACAGGAGCATCAAGCTGACGACGGAGTTGAAGATGTTGATCGCCGTACCGAACGAGAAGCGGCCCATGCCTAAACCGTAATTCAACGCGTACAGGTCAAGCACGTTCGAGTAGTCCGACACGAGATTGTTGCCGAGAAGGAACTGCTTCTCGAAGCCGATCGAGATCAAATGTCCGATGTGCATGATGAGCAAAATAATTATCGTGGAGCGGATGCCCGGAAGCGTGATATGCCAGATTTGGCGAATGCGGCTCGCGCCGTCGACCTTCGCGGCCTCGTACAGCTCCGGACTGATGCCGGCGATCGCGGCCAAGTAAATGATCGCGTTCCACCCGGTTTCCTTCCACATGTCCGAGGCGGTGACGATGCCCCAGAACCATTCGCCCTTCGCCATGAATTGAACCGGCTCGCTGATGACGCCGAGCCACATCAACAGGTCGTTGACGGCGCCGTTGTCGGTCGAGAGCATCTTCGTCACGATGCCCGCGACGACGACCCAAGAGACGAAGTGAGGCAAATACGATACCGTTTGGACGAACCGCTTGAAGAACGTATGACGCACTTCGTTCAGCAGCACCGCGAACAGGATCGGCACGACGAAGGCGGTGAGAAGGCCCAAGAGACTCATCGCCAGCGTGTTCCGCATGACGAGGTAGAACATATCGTCTTGGAACAATGTCTGGAAATGTTGGAAGCCGACCCACTCTTGCTCGAAGAAGCCGCGACCCGGCCGGAACTTCTGGAACGCCATCGTCCAGCCCCAGAGCGGCAAATAACTGAATACGAATACCCATGCGACGAAAGGCAAGGACATTGCGTAAAGATAGCGATTTTGCCAGGCGATCTGGAAGAAGTGCTTTCGTTTTCCCGCCCTGGCTTCGGTCTTCGCTTGACCCGCTACAGTAACCATCGTCGGTTCCCCCTTGCTCTGCTTGCTCTATGGATTAATCATAAGGAATGTAACCCCTTCCAACTACCCGAAGGAACCGACACAAAATCATATAAAAATTAGTGCACACGTTTTGTGAGGTTTCGACATGAAGAAGGCGCGCGAAATTTCGCGCGCCGAACGGGGTTCTCATTCTTTTTTCCGATAGGACGACGGCGAAGTGCCGACGTATTTCTTGAATTTCGTATGAAAATAATCGACGTTCGCGTACCCGACCTGTTCGGCCACCTGATAGACCTTCATGCCTTGCTCGAGCAGCGCCTTCGCTTGCTCGATCCTTACTTTATCCAAATACGTATTGAAGTATTCTCCCGTCGCCTGCTTGAACACCTTGCCGAGATAAGCGCTGTTATAGTGAAAGAGCTCGGCGATCGTCTCCAGCTTCAAGTTCTCGTGATAATTGCGTTGGATGAGGTCGACGACCCGCTTCACGAGCTTGTCCGCGCCGGGCTCCTCCGTCGCGGACAGCAGCCCGCGGAACAACGACTTCGTCGCCCGCAGCAGATCGTCGTACCGGTATTCGCGGAAGAGAGAGAGCATATCGACGGACAACCGCCGATCGACCGTCTGCAGCTCCGGTCGATGCGCCGCGAGCCTCGCGACGACGGATCCGGCGATCTGCACGAACCTCGTCTTTATCGTATGCTCGGGCAGGCATGCTTCCCGCATCAGCCGTCCCGCTTCGTCGATAAGCTGGGATACCGTATCCGGATTGCCGATATCCACGGCGAGGTACAGCTTCTCTTCGAGCGCGCCCGTCACGCCGGCGTCGGCTTCGCCGCGGCGTTCGCCGTCTAGCCGCTGCGTCTCGGACGCGTCGTCGCCGTACCTCTTGATCGTCTCGGCGTCATAGAAGAAGCGGTCCTTCATCAAGTCGAGCGCCCGTTCGTATAGCGCTTCGAGCTCCGTCCAACGGGACGCCTTGCCTCCGGACACGACGTCGCAGTCGAGGCCCCGGGCGAGACAAGGCTCCCTGAGGGTACGGAGCAGCGAGGCGCGCGCTTCGGGATCGGCGAGATCGTTCTTCAGGAGCAGCCCCGCGTAAGGCTCTACTGTAAATAATACCCCCTTGCCGTTCGACTCGAGCGCGTCCGACCACTCCCGCCGGATGGCCGCCGCCACGATCGGATCGATGTCTTCCCGGGAGAGCGTCTTGACGAGCGCCAGCTCGTAGCTTGGCCACCCGAAGCCTTCCTCGGCCGGGTCCATGCTTCCGCGCAGCGCGCTCAGGATGCGCTGTTCCTTGCTCGCTTCCTCCCATCTGCCGGCTTGCCGGAGCCGCGTCCGCTCCTCCTGCAGCGTCGTCTTTAGCTTTCTTAAGTAGTCCTCGAGCTCGTCCTCGTCGACCGGCTTCAGCAAATATCCGTCTACGCGGCCCAGAATCGCCTTCTTGGCGTAATCGAAGTCGGCGTAACCGCTCAAGATGAGAATATGAAGGCTCTTATCGACTTCGCGAAGGGCCTCGATCAGCTCGAGACCGTCCATGCCCGGCATGCGAATGTCCACGATCATCAGGTCGGGCCGATGCAGCTCGTGCTTGCGCAGCGCATCCTTCCCGTTCGAAGCGGTATCGACGACTTCGTACCCGAGCTCCTCCCAAGGCAGCAGCGTGCGCAGCCCTTCCCGGATCGTCGGTTCGTCGTCGACGATCAACACGCTAAACATCTCGATTTCCCCCTAGCGGTATGTAGAAATGTATGGTCGTCCCCTCGCCCTCCCGGCTGTCGATGACGAGACCGTGCTCGGGCCCGAAGCTGAGCTGCAGCCGGACGTGCACGTTCCGAAGGCCGATGCGGCTGCGTTCGTCCTCGTCGGGCGCTTGGAGCGTCTCGTATAGCCGACTCACCGTCTCGGGGCTCATCCCGATGCCGTTATCCGCTACGGAGATTCGGACGCGCTCGCCCTCGACTTGCGCGTTGATGCGCACCGTTCCGCCGTGCTCCTTGTTTTCCAACCCGTGAATGACGGCGTTCTCGACGAGCGGCTGAACGATCAGCGGCGGAATCTGCGTATGCTCGCAACGCGGGTCGACGCGCAGCTCGTAAGTGAGTCGATCCTCGTACCGGAACGACTGGATGTCCAAATAACAGCGCACCATATCCATCTCGTCGGAGAGCAGGATGACCCGATTGCCCGCTTCGAGATTTTTCCGCATCATCTTGCCGAGCAGCCGCACGATTCTCGAAATTTCCTTCTCGCCCTTCAGATGCGCCTTCATGCGGATCGATTCGAGCGCGTTGAAGAGGAAGTGCGGGTTGATCTGGCTCGCCATCATCTTGAACCGGATTTCGTTCTGCTTCGCTTCGAGCATGCTGCGCTGCCGGTTCGTCTCCTCCACCTCGTCCATTAAGTCCGCGATGCTGGCCGACATCGAGTTAAATTGCCTGGCGAGCTGCCCGATCTCGTCTTTCCCGTCGATGCGTATG
>JAPSKX010000289.1 GCA_031181325.1 Paenibacillus sp. | reverse complement strand
CGCGATGCAGCGCGAGCATGCCGGCGATCGAACGCGCCGTCAGCAGCGGCGTGTCGCCGTAGACGACCACGGTGACGCCGTCCTCGGCGCCCAGCAACGGCTCGGCGACCCGAACCGCATGGCCGGTGCCGAGCTGCTCCTCCTGCATCGCGTATTCGACGCGTCCGCCGAGCGCGGAACGGACCGCGTCCGCGCCGTGGCCGACGACTACGACTTTACGGCCGACGTTCGCTTCGTCGAGCGCGTCGATGACGTGCTCGACCATCGGTTTGCCGCACACCGGGTGCAGCACTTTATGTAATTTGGATTTCATCCGTTTTCCGAGTCCCGCCGCCAATACGATCCCCATCATGTTCATGCGTGGAGCTCCCTTCCGAAATTGCCTTGCTTTATGCGTCGAGGGTTGCATTTTCCCACATGAAATCATATCTCACTTTCCGGAAAAAGAAAAGAGAGAGCCGGCGGCTCTCTCGTCGTAGGTTCGTTATTTATGCTCCTTCTTCGATTACGTCTTCCTCTTCGGATGCCGCGCGGTCGTACTCCGCCAGAACGGCTGCTTGGATCTTTTCCCGAGTGGTCGACGAAATCGGATGGGCGATGTCGCGGAACTCGCCATCGGGCGTACGCTTGCTGGGCATCGCCACAAACATGCCGTTGTTCCCGTCGATCACCCGAATGTCGTGAACGACGAATTCGTTATCGATCGTGATAGATGCGATCGCTTTCATACGACCTTCGGAGTTCACGCGGCGGAGTCTCACATCGGTAATTTGCACTTTAGGTCACCACCTTATCATTATCGAAAAAAAGGACTTGGTGTAATATTCCACATTGTCATACAAATTCCTTCCGATTTCTTGAGACTCGCACACATTTTTTTATAAATATTCAGAAAGCTTGTTGCTTTAGTCCTCGACCGCGAGCACCAGTTCGATTTCCACGAGGGCGTCCTTCGGCAGGCGCGCCACCTCTACGGTCGATCTCGCCGGCTTATGCCCCTCGAACATCTCCTCGAACACGCCGTTGAATTCGGCGAATCGATTCATATCCTTGATAAAGACGGTCGCTTTCACCGTCCGCGCGAGCGTGACGCCGCACTCCGCCGCGACGGCCTTCAAATTTTCGAGCACTTGCCGAGTCTGTTCCGCCATGCCGCCTTCGACCATAACGCCTTCCGGCGTCAGCGGAATTTGGCCGGACGTGAACACGAGTCCGCCGATGCGCATCGCCTGCACATACGGACCGATGGCTGCCGGAGCATTGTCCGTCGCGATTACTGTTGGTTTCATAGGGTCGTTCCCTCCTCGAAATAGTTGCCTGGGGCCATACGAATTTCCCTCGTCTTCGGATCGACGTGCGCGAGCCGGGCCAGCGACACGTAATCGTCCAGAAGCAGCTCTTCCTCGTCGACGCCTCCCGCCTCGACGAGAACGCCGACGCCTTGCACCGTCGCTTCGAACTCTTGGAGCAGATCCATCATGCCTCGCGCCGTGCCGCCCGCTCGCATGAAGTCGTCCACGATCAGCACATTCGCCTTCGACTTCAGCGCGCGGCGCGCGAGCGTCATCGTATGAATCCGCTTATTGGAGCCGGACACGTAATTGATGCTGACGGACGAGCCCTCCGTCACCTTCGGGTCCCGCCGCACGATGACGACCGGCAAATTCAGATGCGCGGCCGTCGCGTACGCGAGCGGGATCCCCTTCGTCTCGACCGTCATCACGACGTCGATCGGCCGGTCCCCGAAGACGGACGCGAACGTGCGCCCGATCTCGTTCATGATGGCCGGCTGGCCCAGAATGTCCGACATGTATAAATAGCCGCCCGGCAGCAGCCGCTCCGGCTGCTCCAGCAAGCGGCATACGCCGTTCACGAGCGCGAGCGCCCCTTCGCGGGACATCTTCGGCACGAACTTCACGCCGCCGGCCGCGCCTGCAAGCGTATGCAATTCGCCGATGCCTTCCGTCTCGAATACCTCTTTAATGATCGTCAAATCCTCGCTGATCGACGACTTCGCCGAGGCGTACCGATCCGCGAACACCGTCAGGGGTACAAGGACATGAGGTTTTGCCAGTAAATACTGCGTCATCTCCACGAGACGAGCGCTTCTTTTTAACTTCTTCACCCCGTGTCCCCCTTATAATTTCCAAAAATCATTCAATTTCCGAACATTATAAAGAGAATATACCACTCACGTCCGTGTTTGTTCAAGAGGCGTTGCCAAGAGGCGCACCACATGCACCTCGCGGCAGAAGCCCCGAAGGCCGTTGTAGATGCGGGCGAGCTTGGACTCCCGCTGCACGAGGGCGAAGACGGTCGGCCCGCTGCCGGACATAAGCGCGCCGTCCGCCCCGAGGCGCAGCATCGACTCCTTGATATAACGCACCTCCGGGTGCAATCCCACCGTCACTTCCTCCAAGACGTTCCCGAGCGCGTCGCACAGCCCCGGGAAATTTCCGTGCTCGATCGCCTGCAGCAGATCCTGCGTCCGCGGCCTCCGCTGAATCCGATCCACCCGGAACCGGCCGTAGACGTCTGCCGTAGACACGTTGATCGGAGGCTTCACCAACACGACCCAGCAAGGAGGCGGCGCCCCGAGCGGCGTCAGCTTCTCCCCCCGTCCGCGGGCGATCGCCGTTCCGCCCGTCACGCAGAACGGCACGTCGGACCCGAGCTCTTCCCCGAGCTTCCGCAGCTCCGCCGCCGGGATGTTCAGGTCCCATAACCGGTTCAACCCGCGAAGCGTCGCTGCGGCGTCCGTACTTCCGCCCGCCAGCCCCGCCGATACGGGAATTCTCTTATCTAAGTGGATATATACGCCCTTCTTGACCCCGTATCTCTCCTTGATGAGCTTCGCCGCTTGGAACGCCAAGTTTTTCTCGTCCAGCGGGATGTATCCTGCCTGACTCGAAATAATGATCGTGTCCCGCGGCAGCTCCTCCATCTCGAGCCGATCGGCCAAGTCGACCATCGTCATGATCATTTCGACCTCGTGGTAGCCGTCTTCCCGCTTCCGCAGCACATCCAAGGACAGGTTGATTTTGGCGGGCGCCTTCTCGTACACCTTCACTTGGGTCACCGCCTTTCCATTCAGCATCCGTCCCATTAGTGTATCACAATTGTCGGGATGCAAAAAAGGAGCCCCCGGGTCGTTCGCCCGCGGCTCCTTATATAGCTCTCCCTATGGCCGATAGCGGCCAAGCTGCTGTGCGGCAGCCGGTTGCGCGCTCGTCGGCCGCGTCATCCCGAACGCCGTCGACGCCGGCGACGCGATCGCCGCGGCGGCGCGACCCGCGCCGACCGTAGACATCGATGTCGTCGGCGCGCCCCTCGTTTGCGCCCGCGCTTGTTCCGCGAGCGTCTTCTCCGCAATCTGGAGCGCCCGCTTCACCATGTTGCCGGCATCCTTCGCCCGGATCCCGCCCCAGCCTTCTTTCTGCACCGTATCGTAGAACCCTAAGTCCTTCGCCAGTTCGTACTTCAACTCTTCGGACATGACTCCTCTTCTCTTGCGTGCCATGCTTCCCACCTCCTTCGGTTTCCCGCTGCCGTGTCGTGCAATACCGTTAGTATGGTTCGAGGAACGAAGCCGCATGCGCAGCCCCCCTAAGCATGATTTGGACGAAAAAACGGCAAGGTCCCGGATTCGGGTCCTTGCCGTTCTAAAAGCAATCGCTGTTCTAGGCGGTCGATTAGGCTTGAATGTGCGCGATTCGAACTTGTCCATCGTTGTCGCCCCGCACGGTCACTTCGACGGTCTCCGTCAAAATGTCGGCGTAGCTGTATGAGACTCTCTTGAAAGCGTGTTGTTCTTGGTCCAGTTTGACAATGAACACGGAAGGGTAGGTTTCCTCCAAAACACCGGTGCGTTCGATCGTTTTGCGGCGGCCGCCGTTCGCGCGAAGCGTAATTTGCTGGCCGACGTGAGCCTCAAGGCTCTTCTTAATTTCCAACAGCGCATTCTTGGCCATTGTCAACCACCACCTCTTTCCTTAGGTATTATAACCGAAAAGGGGGGCT